>CAZIYL010000009.1:0-16773 GCA_964543425.1 uncultured Deferribacteres bacterium | reverse complement strand
ACAGAGAACCACATTGACAATTGCTATTTTTGGGAGAGGAGAAATTCTCATGAAAAATCCACATAATCACCTGTCCTATTTTTCGCCGGAATCGGGCGGTGGTCCGGTTGAAAACGGGAGACCGCGCGGAAAAGGCGGGCTTGCAAAAATGGCCTATACTGTTCTGGGGGGCGTTGTCACGCTGTTGATAGTGGCGATTCTCTATCTTATTTTTGTCAAATCCAATCAGGGAGAAACGGTATCGGTCCTGCGTTTTTCGCCGATAGGACGGGTTGAGCGAACGACGAATTTTACCGTCACTTTTTCAAAAAATTTGATTAATTCGCCGGAAGTCAAAAAAGCGGTCACGCAGGACGTGGTTCATTTTGAACCGAAACTTCCGGGTAATGCCCGCTGGATTGGGCCGAATCAATTGCGGTTTTATCCGGATATTCAACTGGCGCCTGCAACCGATTACACGGCGATTGTTCCCGGGAAATTAATTGAGAGGCACGGATTTCGTCTTGTTGGGAAACGAAGATTCTCTTTTAGCACGGAACCAATCCGGGTCATCAATGCCTCACTAATTGTTAAATATCTTCCGAATATCGCTCAATCTGTTAATCTGGTGGGCACGATCGAATTCAATTACAAAGTGAATCCGAAAAAAGTGCAAAAGTACATTCAAATTACTTCCAGGCAGGGAGAAAAAATTCCGTTTCGGGTTACTACAACCGCGCCTGACAAAGTGATTTCAGTGACAGTGCCGAAGGTTCCCCGCAGCAAAAAACAGAAGTCCATTCAATTGAAAATCCTGCCGGGTCTGGTTTGCGTTGGCGGCGGCGCAGGATTGACCAACGCCTATCAGAAACCGATTACCCTGCCCGGACAAACCCGGCTTCGTGTGGATCGGGTGGTCCCGGTGCGGGAATCACGCACGAGGGGACAGATTCGAATCACATTCAATATTCCGGTTCAATTGGACAGCAGCCGGCAATTTTTATCGATTAAACCGGCCGTGAATTACCGCATTCAATCCGAAGGTATTTCATCAATTGTCCTCGGGAATTTTTTATCCGATACGTCTTATGTGCTTACGCTGCGCAAGGGATTGCGGGCGATTGACGGCTCAAAGCTTCGGCAGAACTTTTCAACGACCATTCAATTTAAGACAGTAAATATTCCTCCTCAATTAGACTGGGTTGGAAAGGGTTACTATTTGCCGCTGGGCGGCAGTTTGAATCTGGGGGTTTCCACAATCAATGTGCGAAAACTCGCAATCGACGTCCAGAAAGTGTTCGACAACAATTTGGTGTACTTGTTGAATTCGGTTGATAATTTGTCTGACATTTATGATTATGGCTGGTTCGATTTAAGGGCGATGGGTCGGGAAATTGAGCATTTTGAGAAGGTTGTCCAATATGAAAAAAATCAGGAAGTAGTGACGCCGATTTCCGTAAAGAAATATCTTCCGGAGGGAAAACCCGGCATCTACAGAATTATTGCCCGCCAGAGCAAGCATCGTTGGAATCGGGTTGCCCGCTGGGTTCTGGTGACAAATCTGGGAATTTTGGCTAAAAAGGCGAGTGATGATTTGTACGTTTGGGTGAACTCGTTGAACGGTTTAAAACCCGTCGCCGGTGCACGTGTGCAAATTCTCAGCCGGAATAATCAAATCATTGCAACTCAACCCACTAATTCGGAAGGAATTGCCGTTTTCAAGAATTTCAAAGCCCTCTCGGAGGGATTTACCCCGTATCTCATTACCGTGAAAAGCGCGGAGGATTTTTCATTTCTGGATTTAAAAGACCGGCAGTTGTCCACCTCTGATTTTGATGTGGGTGGAACTCAAATGCTGCAGAATGGATTTTCGGCCTTTGTTTATTCGGAACGGGATATTTATCGTCCCGGCGAAACCGTCCATCTGGCAACGATTGTACGGGGGAAATCAATTCACGTCCCCACGCCTTTTCCGGTTCGGCTTCGAATATTGGGCCCCGATGAAAAAATTGTGGATGAGCAGCAAAAAATGCTTAATGAGGAGGGTGCTGCCGAATTTCAGACAACGATTGCGCGGTATCTGAAAACGGGAAAATACACAGCGCTTATTTTACTTGGAAATAAAGATGAGATCGGACGAACCGGTTTCAATGTGGAAGAATTTATCCCGGATCGAATGAAAGTACGGCTGAGTACGGATCGGGATTCGTATCAAACGGGAAATGAAATGAAGATTTGCGTAGATGCCGTTACCTTGTTCGGGCCGCCAGCCTCGAATCGGCGGGTGCGTGGGAAAATTACAATCGAAAACGCCGACTTTTCTCCGAAACAGTGGCGTGGATTTACATTCCGCGATGAACGGAAATCCTTTCCGGGGGATTCTTACGATATTGATGAAGCCCGGTTGGATCAAAACGGCCGTCACACCTATCGCTTTAGAATTCCTGAAGATTTGAATCCGCTTTCCGGATTGCGTGGGATTCTCTCGGCGACCGTTTTGGAACCCGGCGGAAGAGGAGTTACCGCCTACAAAAGCGTTTTGATTCACCCCGCGGACGTTTACATCGGCTTGCGTAAAATTGAGCCGGGATACGCTAAAATCAATTCCGGAACAAAAATGGAATTTGTGGTCGTTTCTCCCGACGGAAAAGCAGTTGCCGAACACCCGGTTCAAGTGGAATTTTACCGAATTTTCTGGCATTCGATTCTGAAACGCGTGAATGGCAAATATCGCTACGTTTCGGAGGAAACAGAAAATCTCATTAAAAGAACCCCGCGTGTTTCCACGGAAAAGCCTCAGGTGTTTGAGGTTACACCCGAGGATTACGGCAAGTATCGGGTAGTTGTCAGGGATTCAAAATCCCGGGCGTCCACATCCGTCACATTCTATGCCAGCGGCTGGGGCTACGTTCCCTGGGCGATGGATCACCCGGAAAAAATTGAAATTGGTCTGGACAAAAAAACCTACCTTCCCGGGGATGTTGCAAAAGTACAGGTGCGTGCGCCCTTTGCTGGAAGACTTTTGCTCACCGTCGAAAGGGATGGCATCCTTTTTCAGAAGACGTACGCCCTTAAAGAAAATACCGCGACCATTAATCTTCCGGTGAAAACGTCCTTTGAGCCGAACGTTTACGTGTCGGCGCACTTAATCCGATCCTCTCTTTTGTTGGAGCGCAACATGCCAGCCCGGGCATTTGGAGTGGCTCCCTTAGTGATGGATACCCGTTCGAAACGCCTGGGGATTCGGCTCACCGTCCCTGAGAAAATGCACTCCAAAAAGAATCTGACGGTGAAATTCCAGGTACTCCATTCAAGAAATAAAAGGGCTTATGTGACCATTGCCGCCGTGGACGAGGGAATTTGTCAGTTGACGGATTTTCAGCCGCCCGACCCGATGACGTATTTTTATGGGAAGAAACGGCTGTCGGTGGAATCGTTTGATATGTACTCCGTGATTCTCCCTGAAATTAGGTCCCAATCGTCTCCCGGAGGAGGAATGGTGGAAGCGGCGAGAAAGCGTCATATTTCTCCGGTAGGCGTGACGCGTGTAAAACCGGTGGCATTTTGGTCCGGGTTGATCAAAACCGATCGAAACGGAACCGGAAAAGTCACATTCAAAATCCCGCGATTTAACGGATCGATTCGAATTATGGCGGTAGCTTCTTCGGGTAACCAATTCGGAAGCGGAAAAAAGAACACCCTTGTTCGGGATGCTATTGTGCTGACGCCCACGCTTCCACGGTTTGTTGCCAGCACGGATTCCTTTGTGGTTCCGGTAAATATTTTCAATGGAACGGGAAAAGACGGAACGTTCACAATCCGATTGTTGGCAAAGGGCCCCGTCGATATTATCCGAACAGATCATCATGAAGTCCAGGTAGCGAAGGGCAGGGAGAAGGCTGTTTACTTTTATGTGAAGGCCAGGAAAACAATCGGCAAGATTGAATTTCATCTTCAGGCGCACGGTAATTCCGCCAAAACCGATCAAACGGTGGATGTTCCTCTCAGGCCGCCGGTTCCTTTTGTAACCCTTTCGGGCAGCGGAACCGTCACCCAAAATAAACCGGGTGAATTTCGCTTTCCAGCCGATTATTTACCCGGAACCGAGAGCTTTTCACTAACACTCTCGTCTTTTCCAACCATTCGATTCGGCAGAAGTTTGCAGTTTTTGCTTCACTACCCCTACGGCTGCGTGGAACAAATAACGTCTGCCGTTTTTCCGCTTTTGTATTTTGGAAATCTTGCAAAAGCGATTGAACCGGAATTGTTTCACACGAATGGCGCGGATTATTATGTAAATCAGGGAATTGCGAGACTGGAGGCAATGCAATTGTCGAACGGTACATTTAGCTATTGGCCCGGGGGAAATTATGTGAATAAATGGAGCTCCATTTACGCCTCGCATTTTCTGATTGAAGCCAAAAAGAATGACTACGATATTTCCCCGCATGTGTACAGAAATTTATTAAAGGCGCTAAAGCGATTTTCCAGAAGCTACACGGATGAGGGGCGTTGGAATTATGAGCAATCGGCCTATGCCTGTTATGTTTTGGCTCTTGCCCATCAGCCAAACAGAAGCGCCATGCTGTATCTGAAAAATAATTTATTGCCTGAACTCTCCTTATATTCGCGTTACCAACTGGCTGGTGCATTTGGATTAATCGGGGATGCACAGACAGCATTGACTCTGCTTCCGAAGAAATTTACACTGCCGTCGAACGAGGTTCGTGAAACCGGGCGCAACCTGAATTCGCCGGTTCGTGCTCAGGCAATTATTCTGACGGTTCTTGCAGAAATTGACCCGTCCAGTCCCGCCGTTCCAATTCTTGTAAAAAAGCTGTCGAAAGAAATGGGGGGCAGCGGATATTGGCCGTCGACGCAAGACAATGCATTTGCTTTAATTGCGATCGGGAAAGTTCTGAAACAGAATGCCCGCTCTGCCTTTACGGGAATTGTTCAAATGAACGGAAAGAAAGTTGCTACATTCGATACAACCGGAAGGCATTTTTCCAGAAAAGAATGGGCCGGGCACGCTGTGCGGATTCAGATCAAGGGAACCGGAAAGTGCTACTATTACTGGCAGGCCCAGGGAATTTCGTCGCGAATGCGAATCGATGAGGCCGATAATAATCTGATTGTTCGGCGCCGTTACCTCACGGAAAAAGGAAACCCACTGCCTTACAACACGATTCATCAGGGAGACCTAATTGTGGCTGAAATTACGATAAAAGCACCCAATGAATCCCTGAAGAATGTGGCGGTTGTGGACATGCTTCCGGCCGGTCTGGAGGCCGAAAACCCGCGACTCCAATCACGCGAAGGAATCCGTTGGATCGGGCAGCAAAATTATCACCCCAATTACGTGGATATTCGCGATGACCGACTGATTTTTTACGGGAATTTTAGTGCAGGCAAAAGCTACAAATTTTATTACAGTTTACGCGCAGTGACAGCGGGGAAATTTATTTTGCCCCCGATTCACGCAGAGGCCATGTACGATCCGCAGAAATCGTCCGTCGCTTCCGGCGGGAGTGTGCGGGTAATTGGGGTGGAATAGGTTTTTCTGGTTTGTCGCTTCACCCCATGACGGAATAATGAATTATGAGTTTAGTCTAAAAAGGATATCTCCCACTAATTTTACGAATTATCACGAATTAATTTTATTGAAGTTAATGGAATTTAGCCCCGTATAATTTGTATGATTAGTTGTTTTTAGAGTGCGCTCACTCATTATTTGTTCTTCGCCTAGCTCACGACTTAAGTCGTGGGCTTCTGAGGCAGAAAAAGGCAGAAACCATTTCAATGGTTTTGAGTCATCATGTAACTTTGGGATACGCTCTAAAATTATAAAACGCCTAACTAAAATATTATTTGGAATATTGGTGGAAAAATTTCTTAAAAGCAGGTTAGAATCCATTCAAATATGAAAAAGCAGTTTCAAAACATTTGTGCCGATTTAAGAGAACGGAAGCATTTGCGCGTTTTGCTCATTGGTTTTGCGGGGATTTTGGCCGGGTTTGTTTTGCTGGATTTAATTTTCCCGCTTCCAAAACAGAAGCTTAATCCACCTGCATCGCCGGTGGTTTACGACAATCAGGGGCACCTGCAGTACGTGTTTCTTGCACCGGATGATGCGTGGCGGATTCGGGTGAAAATCGACAGGATTTCTCCTCTTCTCAAAAAGTCGGTTCTGGCTTTTGAAGACAGACATTTCTACTGGCATTTTGGAATCAATCCTATTTCAATTGTTCGTGCGGGATTGGCCAACCTTCGCGCTGGCCACATTGTCCAGGGGGGATCGACTATTACTATGCAGGTAGCGCGAATGATCGAACCCAAAAGGCGGACGTTCGGAAGCAAGCTCATTGAGGCATTTCGAGCGCTTCAACTGGAGGTGCACTATTCAAAGAGGAAAATTCTGGAGTTCTATTTCAATCTGGCTCCCTACGGCGGAAATATTGCGGGGGTAGGAGCCGCCTCGTATTTGTACTTTGACAGGAGTCCCGATCATTTGAGCCTGGGTGAGGATGCCCTTCTAACGGCGATCCCAAATTCGCCCACGCCGCTTCGCCCGGATCTGCACCCAAAAGCGGCAAGATTGGCGCGACAAAAGGTTGTGGCGATTTTGAAACGGCGCCATGTTTTCGATCCCAAAAAACTGCAGGAATCCCTGGCGGAACCGATTCCCCGAAAGCGATTTTCTCCGCCGCGGAAAATCCCGCATTTATCCAATTGGCTGGTCCGGAACTATCCCAATCGGGGAAAATATGTCACCACAATTGACAGCCGTATCCAAAATCTGGCCGAATCGGCTCTTCAAAATGATTTGAAGCCCTTGCGCTCCAAAGGCATTTTCAATGGGGCGGTTGTCATAATTGATAATCACCGTCATGCCGTGCGGGCGCTGGTGGGTTCGTATGATTTCAATGATGCCCGTCATCAGGGACAGGTAAACGGCGCTACAGCCCCCCGTTCGCCGGGTTCCACCCTCAAGCCATTTATTTACACACTTGCTTTTGACCGGGGACTTATTTCTCCGAAAAGCATTCTTTTTGATATTCCCGCTAATTATTCGGGGTATCGGCCCGTGAATTACGACGAGATGTACCACGGAACCGTCACGGCTGAAGATGCCTTAATTCGGTCTCTGAACGTACCTGCCGTAAAATTGTACGCCAGAATGTGGGGGAATGGATTGTACACCTTTCTGAAAAAGGCTGGTGTGTCCACGCTTCGGGGAAACGATCTCTATTACGGACTTTCACTGGTTCTCGGAGGCTGCGATATTTCCCTGGTGGAATTAACAAATCTCTACTCGGGATTGGCTTCGGGCGGGAAATTCGATTCGTATCGGCTGCTGAAAGACCAAAAAATCGGCCCCGGTAAAAGGCTTCTGAGTGAGGGAGCGTGTTTTTTGACGGCGGAAATTTTAAGCCGGCTTCATCGGCCGGATTTGCCTTCGGTGTGGCAATCGGCGACCGATCTACCGAAAATTGCCTGGAAAACCGGGACCTCCTACGGACACAAGGATGCCTGGAGTGTCGGTTTTACACCCGATTTCACAGTGGGGGTGTGGGTTGGAAATTTCGACGGCGCGGGGGTGCCGGAACTGGTGGGAGCCGAAGCTGCGGCTCCGATACTGTTTTCAATATTCCAGGGGCTTCGGTCAGCAAGGGGAAATCGATGGTTTGTGTGTCCAAACAATGTGAAAATTCGACGCGTGTGTGCGGTTAGCGGGATGATTCCCACAAAGAATTGCGACGCTACGGTAACAGAGCTTTATTTGCCCGGGATATCCTCCAATGCGCCCTGCACCGTTCATCGCAAAATTCTAATTGATAACGCGACAAAGACACGATTGTGCTCCGCCTGCAAAACCGGCCGGAAGTACACGGAGAAGATAGTGGAAATCTGGCCGCCCCGGGTTGCTTCGTGGTTGAAGAAGAACGGATATCCGGTGGACGAAATTCCCGAGCGCTTCCCAGGGTGTTCGCATCTGGCCGGGGAGGATGATCCTATCATTCAATCGCCGGCTGCCAAAGCAGACTATTTCATTCGGCCGGAAGCGGATGTGCGTTTTCAGAAAATTCTATTGAAAGCATCCGTGGCAAGCGATACACGAAAAATATTCTGGTTTCTGGATGGGAAATTAATCTGGTCGGGGAATCCGTTTGTCAGAAAATTTATTTTACCGGAACCCGGCAAACACAAGCTAATTTGTTTGGATAATGAAGGACGATCGTCGGAAGTGGAATTTCGGGTAAAGAAAGAATAGCACGTGCCAAGACCTAAAATCAAGGGTCATCCGAATAATTCATACTTTTGTTGTCTACCAAACAAATAGGCAAATGGAAATGAATGAAAAAATCAATTGGAGCGTTCTCATTCAAAGAAAAAAAGACTGAAAAATTGCCTTGACAATTTCATATTTAAACATTAAATTAGTAATAATAGCGATTCTTATAATAATAGTTAAGGAATCACACAAAAAAAGGAGGTAAGCATGTCCATTCAAGTTGGAAAAGAGGCGCCGGATTTTGTTGCCAACGCCTATTACAAGGGCGAGACGAAGGAAGTTCGGTTGTCTGATTATCGAGGCAAATGGGTCATTCTGTGTTTTTATCCGGGCGATTTCACATTTGTCTGACCCACGGAATTGTCGGCAGTTGCCGCCAAATACGATGAAATTTCTGCACTGGATGCAGAAGTCCTTTCTGTCAGTGTTGACAGTGTTTTTTCCCACAAAGTCTGGCACGAAACCGAATTAAGCAAAATGGTGCCGGAAATTCCTTACCCTATGTTATCGGATCCCAATGGAAAAATCGGACGCGAATTCAATGTTTACAGTGAAGAAAGTGGCGTGAATATTCGCGGGCGCTTCATCATCGATCCCGATGGTGTTGTACAGGCAATGGAAGTGTTGACGCCGCCCGTAGGCCGAAATGTGAGCGAATTGATTCGCCAACTAAAAGCCTTCCAGCACGTTCGCAAGACGGGTGAGGTGATGCCATCCGGCTGGGTTCCCGGAAAACCGACGCTTAAACCGGGGATTGCCAAGGCAGGAAAAATCTGGGAAGAGTGGAAACCAGACAAAGCCTTCTGATGTGACGTAAGCATCTTGCTTGCGTTGGTTTGATAATAGAAACAAAGAATGAGCTAAATCAAATTTCACAATTTAGAGGCTCGTGCTACGTTTTGGTTCAGACACTAATCACTGAGAAAAAGATTTTAAATGAAAGGGGGTGAACTTCTGTGAAAAAGACGGGAATTATCTTCATTGCGGCCGCTCTGATTTTTACAATCAGCAGCGTCGGTTCTACCCAGGTTTTGGGGCCGTGCGGGTCGTCAAATGCGCCCAAAATGGAAAAGAAAATGCCACCGATGATGCAGGCAATGAACCATCCGATGCCCGTGCCTCCACAGGAGCATGTCCTTTTGCCCGGCCGATCAGGCGATTAATTTTAGCCTGCCGGTGGTGGTTGGACACACCATCAAGACAATCAAGCTGTCAGACTACGCCGGTAAATGGAGAGTGGTCTGTTTCTATCCGGGTGATTTCACGTTCGTCTGACCGACGGAATTAGCTGCAGTTGCAGCCAAATACAAAGAGCTCAAGGCCATGAATGTGGAAGTGATTGCAATTAGTACGGACTCGCAATTTTCGCACTGGATGTGGAAAAAGACATCGCCCTCCATCAAGAAGGTTGAATATCCGATAGCGTCAGACCACAATGGGGCCGTTGCCCGCGCGTATGGCGTTTACAATGCAAAAACAGGAATGGCTTATCGTGGTCGGTTTATTATTAACCCCAAGGGACAAGTTATGGCGGTTGAAGTGCTGACACCGCCTCTGGGAAGAAATGTCAATGAATTGATTCGGCAGATCGAGGCCCTTCAAACAATTGCTAAAAATCCTGGCAAAGCCGCCCCGGCAGGTTGGAAGCCGAGACAGAAATTAATTGGAACCGGTATAAAATACATCGGCGTTTATTAAAAAGAAAAGGCTTCCGATTTGTTCGGAAGCCTTTTTTGTTTTTATGAGAATTATTAAAAACTTTCCCTCGATTCCAATCGGTAATCTCCGATATTTAATTCATCTACAAAAATGAATTTCAACCGAAGATTATTGTACGTCCAGATGATATACGGCGGTTCGCTGCTGAAAAGATTCGCATCGTTTCTGTAAATATTGTCCGGGGGACCATAAATAATGTAAATTCTTCCCCTGTCCGTTTTCCAGCCGGGAGTTCCGGAAGAAGAGAAATTCTCATTTGCAAATTGAACGCGCCGATAAAATTCTTCCAGTAGGGGATTTGTTGGGGAATCGGGCAGCGGATTTCGTTTGTCCCAGAATTCCTGGTAAAGCTTTCTTTGCTCTTCCGATGCAGCATGTTTCAGGCGAACCCAATCTACGGAATTCATAACGTACTGAAGAGGGCCGATAATTGCCGAAACATTTCCCTTCAGAATGGAGTTGACTTTTTTCTTCAGCCAAAGATATTGATAAACTGGATGAAACTTTGCGTGAACCGCTGAAATTTTTAATTTGTAGTGTTGATCTGATAATTTGGTGGTGCCTAGAACGGTGTAAAATTGAGCCTTTTTAGAGGTTGTCGTGACAAAGCCATCTTTCTTTAGAACAGATTTACCATTCAATTGCTGCAAGTCTACCAAAATTTGAAGTGTAGCTTCGGGCGCGGGAGATACGACGTCTACGTAAACACCGAAGGAGTCCTGTTTGATTGGAACAAACGGCGGGATAATATTTTCGATGTTTAGTGAATTCCCCGGTGCGGATTTCAGAAGAATGGGATCGCCAAAACTCACTTTAGAACTGGTAAAATTTCTTGCCTCAAATTCACCCCTGCGGATAGAAGAGGCATGCGAAATCTGATCTTCCAGTCGAATTAAAAGCGTATATTTACCGGGTTTTATGTTAATTACCTGCACATGTCTGAAAAAATTCTTTTTGGAAATTGTTTCCTTAAAAGTGGACACGTGGAGGGTATCTCTGTAATCCTTTGTAAAAGCTGTGGTTTTGTCTTTTTTCTGAATGGTTAGCGTCCACAAAGCCGATGTAAAAAAGGAACTCTTTTGTTTTTCAAAGAGAAGCTTCTCATAGGGAACCCGGAAAATAACCAATAATTTGTTTTGATCCAGTGTTTTTTTCGGAAGATCATAGAAACAATAATCGAATTCCACGGAATTTTTCCGAGAAAAGCGGAACTGGGAGTGAGCAGAAACGGTCATTGATAAAATTACTATTACCAATGCGATATAAATTAATGAAAATTTTCTTTTTATCATAAGACCTCCCAAAAACAAGAGTTAAATTGTTCAAGCTCCTGATTCAATATCAGTAATTGATCGACTAAAAATTTGTGCCCAGCGACCAGTAGTATTTTGGTCCGTGCTGTCGGGCAAGATCCGTATTCCAGGCGACGTCAAAACGAATCAAAAAATAGGAAAAATAGAAACGGGCACCGACCCCATATCCCATTGCAATGTCATTAAGATGATTTTTCCCTGAGGCATCCGTAATCATTCCACGGAAATCTTTCATTCGATTCCAGGTTCCCCCGACATCTACAAAAGAAACGCCCCTGATTTCAGATAAACCCCAGACCGACGGAAATCCGAAAACAAGATAGTGAATGAGCGGAAAACGGTATTCCAAATTCAAAAGAGCAAAGCCGGTACCCATGCGAGCGTAATAATTGTACCCGCGCAGTGGAGTAACAAAATGCGTGAAGTAGTAATCGGCAATGGAATTGAGTGGAATATTTTGGTAATAATTGCCGCTAATCCAGTTCGAAACCCCGCCCATGAAAAAGTGCTGTTTATTTTGTCCCCAGCTTTCGCCAAAAGACAATCGTGTGGCAAAAGAATGATTGGCTCCCAGCAGAAAGTATTTTCGCAGATCGCCCATTACAGCGTAGGAATCCAGGCTGTATTTTGAGATTTTGGGGGCTGCAAGGAGACTTATATTGGTCCGGCTTCCGGCAATGGGGCCAACAAACCCCCAGGCTGAGTTGTCCGTTACATGGGAAAGCTTAATGATAATGTTTCGTTTTGTGGGAAATTTAAAAAACTGCGGGTAATCAAGATTTTCAAGCCCGCTGTTGATAAAATTTGTGCCAAGTTCAATTCGTTCATAACGGCTGAATGGATACATGAAATTGGCGGAGATTCCGTAATTTCGAAAGCGGAACAACCCGTAGCGCGTCCAGATGAAATAGGGGTAGTGGTACAGCCCAATGGAAGTTTGAATTCTCCTCGGCAGGTAGTTGTAAGAGATAGCAAAATTACTATTGCTGAGAGAATAAAACATGTCTGCCTGAATGTTTATCTGGTGTCCGCCCAAAAGATCGGAAAAGGAAAGCTGGGTTAGCCCCTGCAGCCCGTACCACTGATCGTAGCCCGCATTTGCTCTAACAAGATTGGGTAAGAATTTTATTCGGTATGGCCGGATGGTTTTTTTGAAAGAGCTTTTTTTTTGTTTTGCTTTGCGCTCATGCCATTGGGGCACATGTCCGTCTTTGAAATTATCATCAAATACAAATGCCCGGAAAGCATTGGACAGATTTCGCACATTGGGAATTTTAAAAGACAAAGGCATATTAATTGCCTCGGGAGAAATCTTTCGATGAATCTTATCATTTGTTGGAATTGGTGTTAGCTTTGAGTATTTGCCTTTCTCGGCGAGGAAATCTCGCTTTAAATAGATGTCGTATCCGCCGTGGAAATATGATGTAAATGCCAACCGATGTATTTTTGGATTCCAGCAGAGCTGGCTGGCACCCGAGAGAAGATTGGACATAACCCACGTGGAATCGTTTCGGATATTCTTCAGATAAATATTGAAAATGCCGTTACGATCGGAAACGAAGGCAATGCTATTGCCATCGGCAGACCACGCCGGAGACTTATTGTTTGAATACGGGGTTTTGGTAATTTGTTGCATTGAGGAACCGTCAGCCAAGACGGTGTAAATATTTGTGAATCGGTAATTAAATTTTTGGATTTTAAAATTTTTTGCGGGCCGGAATTCCGGGTCGGTAATAGATTGCCTATCGGAGACGAAGGCAATTGTTTTGCTGTCCGGTCCCCAAATAGGAGAGGTGTCGCTGAATATGTCATCGGTTGCTTTGTGCAATTTCCCGGAAGGTAAATTGAGAACGAAAATATCACATTGACCATTTTTAAATCCCGAGAAGGCGATTTTTTTTCCGTCGGGTGACCAGGAAGGCGAGAACAGGCCGTCCAGGTGAAAATCGTATTTTTTAACAATTTTACGTTTCTTAACGTTAAGAATGTAGAGCAAATCTCTGTAATTACCCTTGGCGGCAAAGGCGATTTTTTTCCCGTCGGGCGACCAGGTAATGCCGGGTTTCAGAAAATGCATTTCTTCCAGCTCTTTATTGCGCTGTCCACTGACAAGTTTTTTAATGATTTTTCCATCTGTGGCTGACATGAGGTAAATATCGAAATAATATCCTTTATTGGAAAGAAAAGCCACCTGTTCGCCATCCGGAGAGAGTGCGGGGCTGTTGTTAAGGGCATTTTGCCATTGAAGATGATCGCTCAGTTTTTGGGCGTAATTCGGTGTTTGCTCTCGCTTTTTAATTTCCGGCCACCAGAGTGTTTCTTCGTAGGCGTGCCATTGATCGCTGAATTTCTTCAGAGGTTGGTTCAAAGCTTTTTCAAAACCTTTTTGAACATTCCGCGTGGAATTTACTTCCCACAAAATTTCCTTAATTTTTTCACGTCCGTAACGATCTTCAATAAAATTGTAAATGGATTGTCCTCCCTTATAAACCATGTATCCGTTGAGTGCAGGAATGGGAGCTAAATAATTGAAAATAATAGCATCGCGTACGTACATGGCCGCTTCGGCGTTCCATCCGAGAGATTCATATTCGGCCAGGCCTTCAGCAAACCAGAGAGGTTGCTGTAATTTTGACATTCTGGAAAAGGCTGCGCCAACACCTCCTCCGTAAAAAAATTGCCGGGTAACGGCGTGAGTCAACTCGTGGTGAATCACGTGCCGGAGCTGTTCCCAGGATCCTTCGTACGGGATAACCACGCGATCGCGAAGCATTTCTGTAAAGCCGCCTGTTGATTCCGGTTCAATTTGGGGGGAAACAGTGGTTTCTTCAAAATCCGCGTGTGATTTGTAAAAAACGATTGGAATAGGCGTTTGAATTTCATAATCAAGATCCCGCGTAAGAGAGGTATAAGATGATTCGGCAACATCCGCAACAAAATCGGTGAGGAAATTGGCCTTGCCGTAAAAGTGAATCCTGAAATGAGGGGTTTCAAGAACCTGCCAATCAAGGTGGTGGCGCACTTTGTTTTGACCGAAAGTTTGGGGAAAAAGTGAAGAAGGGATGAGAAGAACAACGGCCAGTAAAACTTGTACGAAGAATAATTTCATAATGCCCTCCCTGCGGTTTTGGAATGAAACACGAAAAAAGTGATCATTAAATCGTTTTGAATGAAATGATCACTTTTAATTTAAACAAAGGAGCAATAGGAAATCAAGTAATAATCAAAAATTTAGAAGATCAGCTTTAAAATTTCAAATACAACCACCGAAATAATGGCAGCAACCGGTAGTGTAATGAACCAGGAAACCACAATATCTCGAATAACCAACATATTGAGAGAGCCAATTCCACGGGCAAATCCAACGCCTATGACGGCACCAACCAGTGTATGCGTTGTTGAGATTGGTAGTCCGAGCCGTGAAAAAACGAGAACAGTCGTGGCCGCTCCAAATTCCGCGGAAAAACCTCGCGAGGGCGTAATTTCTGTGATTTTTTCTCCAACCGTTTTAATAACATTCATTCCGAAAAGTGCCAGGCCCAACACAATGCCGCCTCCGCCAAAAGCCAGCACCCAGATGGGAACGGCTACTTTCATGAGAACAGAATGTGTTCTGATGATGGAAATAATCGCAGCGAGAGGGCCGATGGCATTCGCCACGTCATTTGCCCCGTGAGCGAAAGCTACGTAGCAGGCAGTCATAATTTGCAAATATCTGAAAATTCCTTCTACAAAATCCATTTGCAATTGATTTTTTAATTTAAGTTTGCGGAGCAAAAGGGCACTAATAATGGCAATAATTAAAGCAGCCATGGCAGAATAAAAAATGGCTTTAAAAAGAGGCAAATCGAAATGCAAATTTTTCAATCCCTTGTAAATAAACGAAAGCACAAGAATTGTAATCACCAAAAAGATCAGAAAAGGGGCGTACTTTTTGGCCTCCCTATCCGGGTGCTCTTTGTCAAGTATTTTAAATCGTACCAACGTGAATGTCAGAAATGCGATGGCCGCACCGGCAAAGGGAGAGATAATCCAACCGAAGAATATTTGAACGAATTTAGACCAATCGACTGACGAAAAGCCCCTGGCAATAATGGAAAAGCCAACAACTGCTCCTACAACGGAATGGGTTGTGGAAACGGGTAAACCGAAGGCCGTAGCGAGCTGCAAAAAAAAGGCAGCGGAAAGGAGCGCTGCCAACATGCCAAGCATTAAAAGTCGAGGATCGCCGATAAAGTGTGAGGGGTCAACAATTCCCTTGCGAATGGTATTGGTTACATGGGAGCCCACCAAAACCGATCCGGAAAATTCAAAAATAGCTGCCACAAAAATAGCCTGTTTAAACGTAAGTGCTTTGGAACCAACGGATGTACCCATTGCATTGGCAACATCATTGCCGCCGATATTCATTGCCATGTACAAGCCTGCCGCAAGGGCTACAACTAAAATAACCGAGATTTCCAACGTTTGATCCTTTCGTTTAATCGGTTAACAAAAGCGTCCGTATGCGATTGGCTAACTTCTCAGAATAATTTGAGATATCCGCTACCTTTTCGAAGGCCTTCAAATAGAGAATAAATTCGCCCTTTGAAAATTTTTCTTCTTGATTAAACAGGCTTTGCAGCATTTTCATCTGCGATTGGTCAGCCTGGTGTTCCAGGAAACAAACCTCGTCAATAATATCGCCAACCTTGTTGGCTTCGGGGCCGGAAAAGGTGTATTCCATAAGTTCATCGATTTGATTGATAACTTCCCATGATTTGTCCAGCGTTTCACCAACTTTTTCAATGAACTGATTGAATTCCTCTTCGATTTCCACGGGGAAATCCAACCGCTTCATGCTCAAAAGCACGCCGACATCTTCCGCTGTGTCAGAAATAGTGTCCTGAATACTCAGAATATCCAGTAAATCTCCGCGGGCCACGGGTAAAAACGTCGTTTTGGGCAAGTGGCTTCGAATATCGTTCTTTTTTAAATCCGCCTGATGTTCCAATTCAGAGATGTCCTTAACAATCTGATCAAATTTTTCATAATTTTTAGCTTTGAGTGCAATAAACAAATCCGGTACTTTGTGAGCACATTCTCTGACAAGATTCATGTGCTCCTGGAGCGGCAGGAAAGGCGATTTTCCAAACAGCTTTGCAACAATTTTCATTTTTCCTCCTCGTTTTTTTGAGATCATCCAAAATTATTAATTTGCTAACATCAAATTTGCTTAGTTTTTTTAACCTGTATTATTCATAAATTTTTGTCCCAAAGCGCGTCTCTAATCATTGAAAACCTGATTTTGTTGATGTTAATCCACAGGAATCCGTCTATTTCTAATATGTGATTCGAACCAGGAAAACTCCTTTTTCATTTTGTAGAGCTGCTGCTTCAATTCGTGGGGGCCGTGCCCGGAACCCGGGAAAGCAACCATTTCAACAGGACAGCCGTTTCGTTTCAATCCTCTGTACATTTCGAGGC
>CAZIYL010000008.1:14586-25684 GCA_964543425.1 uncultured Deferribacteres bacterium | reverse complement strand
AATCCAGGTCTTCCGGTGCCAGATTTGCTTCTTTTAAGGCTTCTTTTGCAGCGCGCGCTGCGTAATCAGAGGTTCCTTCATTATCATTCGCAATGTGTCGTTCCACAATACCGGTTCGTGTTCGGATCCATTCGTCAGAGGTGTCGACCATTTCTGCTAAATCATGATTGGTCAGCACCTTCTCCGGAACCGCGTGACCCGTACCCGTAATCATCGCAATTATTCTTCGAGACAAGCTACTCTCCCAAGTTTTGCTTTATTTCTGCTTCAATTAACCGGTTCACATCCCGATCGATCATTTTTTCGGCTTCCCGAATAGCATTTCGAATGGCCTTCGGAGATGAACTCCCGTGGCATACGATGCTGACGCCATTAACCCCCAAAAGAGGAACCCCTCCGTATTCCTGATAATCCATTAATTTTGACAATTCCCGAAAGGCAGGGCGCATCAAAATAGCGCCAAAATTCGATAAAATATTTTTGCCAATGCTCTTTTTAATGGTATTTTTCAGCATCCCGACAATGCTTTCGGCGAATTTTAATACAATGTTTCCCACAAACCCATCGCACACCACCACTTCCGCCGTTCCCCTCAAAATATCCCGACCCTCAACATTTCCGATAAAATTAAGACGACTGTTTTTCAAAAGCTGATGGGCCTCCCGCGTAAGCGTATTCCCCTTGCCCTCTTCTTCCCCATTGCTCAGTAACCCCACCCGGGGATTTTGCGTATCAAAAATGTGCCGCACATATAAAGAACCCATAATGCCAAATTGCAGCAAATTAATCGGCTTACACTCAGCATTAGCCCCCACATCAATCACAACAGACATTCCCTTCTCGTTGGGAATGAATGACCCCAAGCCGGGACGGTTCACCCCTTTGAGCCTCCCAAGACTTAACAACGAAGTTGCCATAAATGCGCCGGTGTTTCCTGCGCTTACAACCGCTTGTACCTCGCCCGATTTCTGAAGCCGGGTAGCTACCACCACTGAGGCATCTTTTTTCTTCTTGATTGCCTCCGTCGGGGAATCGTACATCTCAATCACTTCAGAAGCATTGGCAATTTCAATGCCCGCTATGCCTTTGGCACCCAGATTGGTAAGCTCTTCCTTTATTTTCGATTCGTCCCCGACCAAAACAATTCCGTAGCGCCCTTTTGCTACTTTTGCCGCTTGTACGGCACCTTCAACTATAGCCTGTGGGGCATAATCCCCACCCATCGCATCAACAGCAATTTTCATAACTGGCAGGGCTCCAGATTAGTTCCTAGGCTTCCCGTGGGGTGTAAACCATTCGATCACCATAATATCCGCAGTTGGGGCACGCCCGATGCGGCAGCTTCGGCTGGTGGCAATGCGGACATTCAACAACCGTTGGGGCACTTATTTTCCAATGCGTGCGCCTTTTATCGCGTCTTGATTTGGATGTCTTTCGTTTTGGATTTGCCATTTCTTGTATTTCACTCCTTTCACACAGAATTCCGTTTATAAAAAAATTTAATTGCCACTTAAAAGACCCCTCAATTTTTCCCATCTGGGATCGATGCTTTCCATCTCGTGATGACAGGTTTCGTAATTTAGGTTTGCACCGCAAACCAGACAAAGCCCCTTGCAATCCGGTTTGCATAAAACCTTCATTGGAACAGCCAACAGCAGCGTATCCCGTACATCCTTTGAAATATCGATGATATCCATATCCCTTGAATAGGGACGAATCTCGTCGTCATCATTCCTGGAATACTTGCCGTATTCAGCAGCGGGCTGTTCTGTTGAAAAAAGCAGTTGGGTATCTTCGCAAATTTCCCGGTCAAATTCGTCCATGCACCTGTCGCACGTGAAATGAGCCAATGTACAAACGTGAACTTTTATGATCAGATTGGAGACTTCCTTGTCGATTTTCACGTGCACACGAATCGGATTTGGAAATCTTTCCTTGCCTTCAATTTCAAAGGAGTCAATTCTCTCCTCGAAATCAAATTCGTGAAGGCCAATTGACAGATGCGATATTTTAAGTTTCATCTCAAAACGCTTTATTCGCGTTAGACGGATTTAATACCGCCTACTTGACGCGCCGCCATCTTCCACATTTTTCCGCAGAAGCTGGCAAACAAGAATCTAAATTTATAAAAAAAATGCCTATCAGTCAAGAATTATTTTATGTGTTTAATTTAAATTAAACATAAAACAATATATTAAGTTTCTTTTCACCCCAAAATTCAGAAGAATTTAATTGAAAATTCGCTAAATTGCAAAACTTTTTTGCCCGAATTTTTAATTCCCGCCGTATTTTCATTCTAAATTTGCACCCTATTTCCCAAGGCAACAAAACGAAATCCCCCCCCGGATGTCGGCAAATCCGGTAAATTTCCGGCAGGGATTTTCAGACTTTTTGTTTAGCTGTTTGGAATCAATTCGACTTCTGGAAAAAAGAAGTGAATTTCCGTATTGGCATTTTCGGGCGAATCCGAACCGTGAACAATATTGTTTTGTTTGCTCTCGGCATAGAGTTGTCGAACCGTGCCATCGGCTGCCTCAGCCGGATCTGTTGCACCGATGAGTTTACGAAAGTCTTCGATTGCATTCTCTTTTTCCAGCACCATTGGGATACATCGCCCGGATGACATAAACGCTACCAAATCTTTGTAAAACGGACGCTCTTTGTGAACTGCGTAAAACTCGCCGGCGGTTTTTGCATCCATTGAAATCATTTTTATTCCAACCACCTTAAATCCTGCCGTTACAATTTGATCTAAGACTTTTCCAATCAGATTATTTTTCACACAATCCGGTTTCAAAATTGCCAATGTTCGCTGAACCAAACCAACCTCCTTAATTATTTTAATTTTCCTGCTAATCATTTAGCCACAGATACGCGGACAACATCGAGGCGCCAATCAGATTGCCACTGTGTTCTCTGTGCCTCTGCGACTTATTTAATTTCTCTGAATGCCGGCTTTTCTCAAACAGTGTTTGAACAAAAACGCAGCGTAAGCCTCTCGCTTGTAAATTTGGTTTGCCTGTTTCTGTTATTAAACTTACGCAAGCAGGATGTTTACGTTACAGTTTCCATATGTTTTCATTTGAGCGCTGCAAAATCGCGCACAATTTTTACACGGATTCACTCTAAAAAGATATTGCCCACTAATTTACACCAATTTTTACGAATTGATTTTATAGAAGTTAACTGGATTGTAATCCATGTAATTTTCGTCATTAGTGGATTTTGGAGTATACTCCTGCATGATTTTAGAATCTTTTTGTTCTATCCCGATTCTTCCAAAAAAACAAAAATTCAGACGCTAACACAGGAAACCCGGCTGCCCCACCTTCAGGACGGACCGGGTTCACTGATTTCAATCGTTTTCGTAGTTGCTCAAACAGTAACGGAATCCAGAGTTTCTTTTTCCATGTATTCTTTGGCAAAATTGTATCCAATGCCCAACGCTTTCAGATTCATTTCTTCCGTACCGCGCGGCGCGCGCCGTTTAACCGCATTTTTAATTGCATCGTCGGAAACCACATGCGTAATACCAACAACGATTCCCAGAGCCAGCACATTTGAAAAAACGGTGCGCCCCAATTCCTTAAGAGCCAATTGAAGAATCGGCAGTTTGATAATTTTATGCGGAGGATCGTTGAAGTTGGTCACAAGGTCTGAATCCACCAGAATAATGGCGTCTTTTGCCAGATCATTAAAAAAGCGGTTTTTCGGATTATTCCCGCCATAATAGCGATCGTACGAACGCTGTGCAAATGCCAGAAAAAAATTAATTTCAGAGGTTTGAGGGAAGATAATCGGGTCCTCCGAAATGATAATATCCACCTTTGTGGCTCCTCCGCGCACCTGAGCCGTGTAGGTTGGACTTTGCAGGGCATATTTTCCGTCAAAATAGACGGCTGCCTCCGCCAAAATAGCACCGGCTAAAATAGCACCCTGACCGCCAACTCCACTAAAACGGAGTTCAACTCGCTTAGCCATTTTCTCTATTCTCCTTTTTTCATCGCTTGGTCAATAACCTGCTGATATATTTCGGTGAATTCCGGCCGAGAGTCATCCCGAACCAATTCGCCGGTTACGAATTTGCCCTTAAGTTCTTCCGGTTCCATTCGAGCCGCTTTTGTTTTTGGAACACCATGATCACGAACCCAATGCATCAGTTCCACCGGATCAGCCAATCGGTTGCGGCGTCCAAATTGAATAGGACAGGTGGATTCGGCAACAATCACGCTAAATCCCTTGTGAGCCATTCCTGTACGAATGTATTTTTCAAGCATAATACCTTTCGCAATAGTTTCTCTCGCCACGTATGTGGCGCCTGCACCCATCACCAGTTTGGCGATATCAAAATTGGGTTCCACCATTCCATAGGGAGCCGTGCTAGCAATCATATGCCACGGCGTGGTGGGAGAATACTGTCCGCCAGTCATCCCATAAATATTGTTATCATTAATAATAAGCGTAATGTCAATATTTCTGCGGGCGGCATGAATTAAGTGATTGCCTCCAATTGCCGTGGCATCGCCATCGCCGCCCACTACCACCACGTGCTTTTCAGGATGAGCCAATTTAATTCCCGTTGCAAACGCGAGGGCACGGCCGTGCGTGGTGTGCAGCGTATTCATGTCCATATAGCCGGGCATTCGGCTGGTACAGCCAATTCCGGAAACAAAAGCAATGTCGTTTTTATCCCATTGCAATGCCGTAAACGCACGGATAATTGCCTTCATTACAATTCCAATGCCGCAACCCGGGCACCACATGTGCGGGATTGTTTCCGTTCTTACATATTCATCGTAGTTAAAAGCCATTTTATGCGACCTCCTTCACTCTGCTGACAATTTCGCAGGGACGAATCATGACACCGCCAACCTGATTGATGCCAATCACTTTTGCATCCCCTTTGGCAATTCGCTCCACCTCTAACACAATCTGCCCGAGATTCATTTCAGGGACAATAATGGTTTTCACCTGCATGGCAATTTCCGCAACGCGTTTTTCGGGAAACGGCCAAAGGGTTAGAGGTCGGAACAAACCGACTTTAATACCTTCACTTCGCAATTGCTTGACGGCATCCGTGGCAGAGCGGCCAATCGAGCCGTATGCCAGCACAGCAATTTCGGCATCGGTCATGTCAATTTCTTCCCATTTCAGAATGTCATTCAGATGTTCATCAATTTTTTTCTGGCGCCTTACTTGAATATTGTGAACAATCTCATAATTTGTTTCCGGAAGCCCTTTCTGGTTGTGACTTAGCCCCGTTACATGATAGCGGTAACCTTCAAAGAAATTTGCCATTGGAGGCACATGATCTTCCGTATCGGCAAATGGCTGGTACTCTTCCGGCGGAACCGTCGGTTTTTTTCGATTTACAATTTCGATTTCATCCGATTCCGGTAACGCCACACCCTCGTGCAGATGGGCAATTACTTCATCCAGCAGAAGAATAACCGGCGTTCGATATTTTTCAGCCAGATTAAATGCACGAACGGTTTCGTCGAAGATTTCCCGCATGTAACTGGGCGTCAGCGCAATAATCGGGTGATCGCCGTGGGTTCCCCAGCGAGCCTGCATCACGTCGCTTTGAGAAGGAGCGGTCGGTAATCCCGTACTGGGGCCGCCCCGCATTACGTTGACAATCACACACGGCACTTCAGCAATTGCAGCAAATCCCAGATTTTCCTGTTTCAGAGAAAAACCGGGACCGCTGGTTGCTGTCATCGTTTTTCGTCCGGCAAGCGAACCACCGATAATGGCAGCCATACTCGCCAATTCATCTTCCATCTGGATAAACCGTCCACCCACCTCCGGAAGCATTTTTGACATCCTCTCCGCAATTTCGGAGGAGGGGGTAATGGGATATCCGGCAAAGAAGCGGCATCCGGCAGCAATGGCAGCTTGTGCCACCATTTCGTTTCCGCTATATAATTTCATTTTCTTACTCACGTTTTTTCCTCCAAACTTAATAAACTTTTATGGCGTAATCAGGACAATGAATTTCGCACAGCATACATTTTGTACATTTTTCCGGGTATTTTACCTCTACCACATAGCCTTCCCATTTATTGGGAGCTTTTACCAATGCTAACACATTTGTGGGGCAAACGTCCACGCAAATGTTACAGCCCTTGCAATTTTCAAAAACAACCTCTATGACGGGAGGTTCTTTTTTTGCCTTTGGTTTTGCTGTAACTTCAGCCGCAGCCATCATTACTCTCCTTTATTTACCTTCGTTTTTAATAAAATTACCTATTTTGAAGTGCCCGTTCAACGGTGACACCAATTTCCGCCGGGCTCTCAACCACATGAATTCCCACTGCACGCAGGGCAGCCATTTTTTCGGCGGCAGTTCCTTTTCCGCCTGCGATAATGGCTCCGGCATGTCCCATACGCCGTCCCGGAGGAGCTGTTCGTCCCGCAATAAAGCTCACCACGGGTTTGTCAATATTTTCTTTGATGTAAGCGGCGGCTTCTTCTTCGGCCGTTCCGCCGATTTCGCCAATCATTACGATCGCTTCTGTTTCCGGATCATCCTTGAAGAGCTTAAGCGCGTCCACAAAGGGAGTTCCGATAATCGGATCACCGCCAACCCCAATACAGGTTGATTGCCCAATGCCCAAAACCGTTAGCTGATGAACGGCTTCGTACGTAAGGGTACCGCTTCTGGAAATCACGCCCACGTGCCCTTTTTTGTGAATAAATCCCGGCATGATACCCACTTTTGCCTTTTCGGGAGAGATGACCCCGGGGCAGTTGGGCCCAATGAGGCGCGTCTGGCGATCCTCAAGATAGGCGTGTACTTTCACCATGTCCAGGGTCGGGATTCCCTCCGTAATACAAACGGTTACGCCAACACCCGCATCGGCTGCTTCCATAATGGCATCGGCCGCAAATGGCGGCGGCACAAAAATTACGGAGGCATTGGCGCCGGTTTCTTTTACGGCATCCGCAACAGTATTAAAAATCGGAATTTTATCGTCAAACTTTTGACCACCCTTGCCGGGTGTTACGCCAGCTACAACGTTTGTGCCATATTCAATCATCTGGCGCGTGTGAAATGAACCTTCACCGCCGGTAATTCCCTGAACCACCAGGCGGGTATTTTCATCAATTAAGACACTCAATTTAGACCTCCTTTATCACGATCTTTTTATTTTTACTCGACGATATTTATTTAACGGTGGCGACCACTTTTTCCGCAGCATCCTTTAGGTTTTCAGCAACTGCAAAATTCAGGCCGGATTCTTTCAGAATCCGTCCGCCTTCCTCCGCATTGGTGCCCTGAAGCCGAACCACAATCGGCATCTTAACGCCAATCTTTTTAGAGGCTTCAACGACCCCTTTGGCCACACGATCGCCTCGGACAATTCCGCCGAAAATATTGATAAGAATGGCTTTGACATTTTTGTCCGATAAAATGATTTTAAACCCATTTTCAACCGTCTCGGCGCTGGCACTTCCGCCAACGTCCAGAAAGTTTGCAGGCTCTCCACCGGCCAACTTAATGATGTCCATGGTGGCCATTGCCAAACCGGCTCCATTGACCATGCAGCCAACGTTTCCTTCCAATTTGATGTAATTCAAATTATATTTTGAAGCCTCAACTTCGAGTGGAGCCTCTTCGTTCAAATCCCGCAATTCGGCGTAATCGGGATGACGGTACATGGCGTTATCGTCAAAATTGATTTTTGCATCAAGAGCCAGCACGCGCCCGTCCTTGGTAACTACCAGCGGATTGATTTCTGCAAGGGAGGCATCCGAAGCCGTGTAGGTATTGTAAAGAGCCATTAAAAATTTGACTCCGTTTTTCACCTGACTGCCCGTAAGCTTGAGGTCGTAGGCCAATTTTCTGGCCTGAAACGGAAGCAACCCGGCACCCGGATCAATGTATTCTTTCATGATTTTTTCCGGGGCTTCTGCAGCCACTTTCTCAATTTCAACGCCGCCCTCGGTACTGACCATAAACACCAATTGCGATCGGGAACGATCCAAAACCACCCCCGCATACAATTCGCGTTCAATGTCCATTGTTTCTTCCACAAGGACCTTCCGAACCTCTTTGCCCTCGGGTCCAGTCTGATGGGTCACCAAAACTTTTCCGATTAATTCTCTGGCAATTTTTTCGGCTTCTTCCGGGCTTCCCGCTAACTTAACGCCGCCGGCTTTTCCTCTTCCACCGGCGTGAATTTGGGCTTTAACCACAACCTTTCCGCCCAGATCTTCTGCTATCTTCCGGGCTTCTTCCGGTGTAAAAGCCACTTTTCCTTTCGGAACGGCCACACCGAATTTCTTCAAAATTTCCTTGGCTTGATATTCATGAATCTTCACTGGAATTATTCCTCCTTACCGTTAGACACTTTATTTCTTGATAAAACTCTTTTTGCAATGTGATTTTCTCAATCTTTGATGATTCGGGTTCCGGTTTCGCCTCTCATAGCCTGTGTGTGTTTCTCAACGGAAGTAATCATCACAAGTTCGCCGCCGCGCTCCAAAAAATTAACCGCCGCTTGAATTTTAGGTCCCATGCTTCCCGCAGGGAATTGCCCCTCTGCCAGATATTTCTTCGCTTCCGAAACGGTTAGCGTGTCCAAATTAACCTGATCGGACTTGCGGTAATTGATGGCTACTTTTTCTACCGCCGTTAAAATGTACAATTCTGTGGCTCCAATTTCTCTGGCAAGAACCGCCGACGCAAGGTCTTTGTCGATGACGGCGTCCACACCCTCCAAAGTACCATTCTTTTCAATGTAAACGGGAATGCCGCCCCCGCCTGCTGCCACCACAATAACGCCTTCCTCAAAAAGCCGGCGAATGGTTTTCTTTTCAACAACGTCCAGGGGTTGGGGCGAAGGAACCACACGGCGGTACCCGCGCCCGGGGTCTTCTTTCACAATCCAGCCGCGAGACTGAAGCGATGGTAAATCTTCTTTCTTGTAAAAAGGCCCGACAAATTTCGTCGGGTTTTGGATTGATGGGTCATCTTTATTGACAATAATCTGCGTTAAAAGCGTGACAACATCCCTTTTGATTGAACGGAGATGTAGTTTATTAAAGAGGGTCTGGCTAATCATGTAGCCCATTCCACCTTCCAGATCGGCAACCATCACACCCAGAGGCAATGGCGGAACCAAGTGGCGAGAGGCTTCAACGCGAATCAGATAATTGCCAACCTGAGGGCCATTCCCGTGAGTTAAAACCAGATCGTAGCCTTGTTCCACCATTTCAATAATGCCCAACAAACTTCTGCGTGTGTTGGCGAATTGCTGGTAGATGTCGCCCTCTTCAAATTCGCGCGTAATGGCATTCCCTCCAAGTGCCACAACCGCTTTTTTTTGAGATACCATCGGTTAAGGCTTTTCGATAAATTCTTTTACAAGAGATTCGAGATCAGGTGTGCCCAATTCCTGAAGTTCATAGCGAACTCGGGTACTGGGCTTGTTGATCTTAATGAGATGCTGCAAATTAATAGGCGTTGCAATTACAACGCTGTCGGCATCCGAATGATTAATGGTTTCCTCCAGATCGTGAATTTGTTTGTCACCGTAGCCCATTGCGGGAAGCAGCGTTCCAATGTAGGGGTATTTTTTGAATGTGCCTGCAATAGATGCCACTAAAAACGGGCGGGGATCTACCAATTCCGCTGCACCGAATTTCTTTGCGGCCACTACACCCGCACCGTAAGTCATTTCGCCGTGGGTCAGTGTTGGGCCGTCTTCAACAACCAGCACGCGCTTATTTCGGATGATTTCCGGATGATCCACAAAAATAGGCGATGCTGCATCCACAACCACCGCCTTTGGATTTACCCGCTCGATATTTTGCCTGACTATTTCAACATTTTCGGGCTCTGCCGTATCAATTTTATTGATTACCACAATGTCTGCTAACCTCAGGTTCGTCTCTCCCGGAAAATATTTGATCTCGTGCCCTGGCCTGTGAGGGTCGACGACGGTAATGGTTAAATCCGATTTATAAAATGACATATCATTATTTCCACCATCCCACAGGATGACATCGGCTTCCTGCTCCGCCTGGCGCAAAATGGCTTCGTAATCAACACCGGCGTAGATGATGTTCCCCATGGCAATGTGGGGTTCGTATTCTTCGCGTTCCTCAATCGTACAATCGTATTTATCCATGTCTTCCATCGTGGCAAATCGCTGCACCCGTTGAGCGTTCAAATCACCGTAGGGCATTGGGTGACGAATGGCAACCACCTTTTTACCCAAAGCACGTAAAATTCGGCTTACGCGCCGCGTGGTTTGGCTTTTGCCACATCCCGTGCGGACGGCCAGAATCGAAATGACAGGCTTAGTGCTCTTAACCATGGTTTTTTCCCCACCCATCACCATGAAATTTGCCCCCGCTGCCATAACTTCCGATGCCTTGTGCATCACGTATTCATCCTTGACATCGCTATATGCAAAGACAACCAGATCAACATTTTTTTGTTTAATGAGGTCGGTTAACTCGCTTTCGGGGTGAATCCGAATGCCATCAGGGTACAATTTACCGGCCAGCTCTTTAGGATATTTTCGGTCGTCGATATTCGGAATTTGAGTGGCCGTAAAAGCCACAACGTTGTACGCGTCATTATCCCTGAAATAGACGTTAAAATTGTGAAAATCTCGGCCGGCAGCACCCATGATCAAAACATTCTGTCTTTTCATATCCGCCTCACTTTCCTCTATCTAAAATGATCATAACCTAATTAAAATAAAAACTATTAACAAATCGACCAAAAAAATGTAAGAAAAAAATCTACAAATTTCAATATTTTTGTTTGGAATTACCGGAATGTGAAAAAAAATTAATTTAATAGCAAAACTATTCATTCTGAAAAACAAAAATCTCCTGTGGATTTTCCTCATATTTTATCATATATTTTAGTGAATTTGAAATAAAAGAAGGGAGCTCTCAATGGACATTCAATTGGAAGAACGTGTAGACAATCTCGAAGCTATTTTTGGGAAATTTATGGCTCAAACAGGTGCGGCTATCCTCAGGCTTGAGAGAAGCGAAATAGCTTTTAAACGGGAAATGTCTGAATTTAAAGATGAAATGCTCGAATTTAAGAACGAGATGAAGGACTTTAAAG
>CAZIYL010000008.1:11744-14486 GCA_964543425.1 uncultured Deferribacteres bacterium | reverse complement strand
AAGGACTTTAAAGATGAAATGCTCGAATTTAAGAACGAGATGAAGGACTTTAAAGGCGAAATGCTCGAATTTAAGAACGAGATGAAGGACTTTAAAGATGAAATGCTCGAATTTAAGAACGAGATGAAGGACTTTAAAGATGAAATGCTCGAATTTAAGAACGAGATGAGGGATTTCAAAGGAGAAATGTCTGAATTTAAAGGCGAAATGCGGGACTTTAAGGATGAGATGCACAATGAAGTCAGACGAATGAACAAACAGTGGGGTGAACTTTCCAATAAAATGGGAACCATGGTGGAAGACCTCGTTTATCCAAGCCTGGGCCGAATTATTAACCAACAATTTAACATTATTCCGGAATCGATTGCTGTCCGGCTCCGCAAAAGACTCCCTGACGGGCGACAAAAGGAATTTGATGCAATTGCCGTATCCGAGAATCTCATTTTTTTAAATAGCACCAAGAGTTCTCTCCAATCCAAAGATATTGACGATTTTGTCCGCGATATTCAAATCTTCCGGGAATTTTTCCCGGAATATCATGATAAAAAGATTGTGGGTATTTTGGCTACCCTTACCATCGACGACAGCGTTCTAACCTACGCGGAGAAAAAAGGATTTCTAATTTTGGCTGTTGGGGATGAAATCATGGAGGTTAAAAACAGTAAGGAATTTCAACCCAAATACTGGTGATCGTATCTCCGGCTGACATCCAATAATCGCATTCTTAAATGCACCTGAACAGATAACATTTTTCAAAGACGAGTTACAGAAAAATTCTACCTACGATCAAATCCCAAAAAAATTCTCTATTTCATGGGAAATTATTTCCGGTTGCGTCAAACGCATCAGGGTTGCTCGAAACCGGCTGGCACCCGGCAGTCCTTTTGTGTAGGCAGCCAGGTGTTTCCGCATTTCAAAGACGCCCTTTTGACGCCCATAAAATTCCAGAGCCAACCGGAAATGTTGTAAACAAATTTCTCCTCTCTCCTGCAAAGCTGGCGGAGAAATTTCCTCTCTATTATTTAACAAAGCGCCAATTTCCCGAAAAATCCAGGGATTCCCAACGGCACCTCGTCCCACCATCACGAAATCGCAGTCCGTTTCATTTATCATTTTCAAGGCATCCAAAGCGCTCCGAATATCACCGTTACCCAACACCGGAATAGACACCGCCTTTTTCACATCTCCAATGACCGGCCAAAGGGATTGACCGGAGTATCCCATTGTTTTTGTGCGTGCATGGACTGTTATTGCTTGAATCCCAGCTCGTTCCAAACGTTGAGCGGTTTCAATCGCCACAATTTCATCTTTCGACCATCCGATTCGAATTTTTGCCGTTACGGGAATTCCCGAGGCATCCACCACAGCTTTTGCAATATCCTCGAGCCGATCCAAATCCAGCAACAAAGCCGCGCCAGCCCCCCGTTTCACCACCTTCTTCACAGGACAGCCGTAATTAATGTCCAGCACATCCGGCCGAAAACGCTGAGCAATTTTGGCCGCACGGGCCATTATTTTGGGATCGCTGCCAAAAATTTGAATGGCAAAGGGATGCTCTTCTTCCAAAAAATTCAATAAATCGAATGTTTTTCGGCTATTGTACACCAAACCATCGGCACTGACAAATTCACCAAAAAGAAACCCGGCTCCCAATTTCTTGCAGATGCGCCGAAACGGCTGATCGGTAAAACCGGCCATCGGAGACAAAAACGCCTCATTCGACACAGGAATTCCTAAAAATTCTTCTTTCACCTTTACACAATCGATCGTTTTATTACTGAACCCAGAGTCCGGCAAATTTCTCGTTGTAATCCTCAAAACTCAGCCGGATGATTTCAAGCGCTTCTTCCCGTCCGTAAACATGCGTAATTTCCGTATTGTGTTCCACCGCTCCGGGGATGTCTTTGTAAGTCAAAAAATAATGTCGGAAACGCTCAATTAAAGCGCTGGGAACGTCTGCGATGTCTTTCCATTGACTGAAAATAGGATCATTTTTAAGGTAGGCAACTATTTTGTCATCGGCTTCTTTCCCATCCAACATTCTGAAGCCGCCAATGGGAATCGCAGTAACGATAATATTTCCGTGAGAAATTGGGCGTTCCGTTAAAATGCAGATGTCCAGCGGGTCCCCATCACCGATCATATCCTTTCGGCCGGTTTTTTGGGCACAGAAATTACCAATCCGTTTGCCGCAGTACGTTCGGGGAATCAAACCGTACAACATTGGGGGCATGCTCGAGAATTTTTGGGGGCGATCGATTTTAAGAAGCCCGGTTTCTTTGTCCAATTCGTATTTCACGGTGTCGGTTGGAACAATTTCAACGTAGGTATTCACAATTTCAGGGGCTTCAGTTCCAATCGGAATTCCGTGCCAGGGATGAGCCTTAAAAAATTGCCCAAATAATTTCCACGCGGGTTCAGATGTTTGTTTCATTGAGATCACCTTTCTTTAAAATTCATCAGTTTTGGGTTTTTCCGTCAGAAAACAGATGATTGCCAAAGGTTTTGTTTACTTGAGAATAATACAAAAATCCAAAAAGTTCAAGGTATTTCCGGATTTCAGATAATTTGAACAAAAAAATCTTGCATTTTCAGATTTTCTTTTGTACTTTTAAAGTTGTTTAACTTGAATTCAAAGGAGAAACGTAAAATGGCAAAGCGTTGTGAAATATGCGGCAAAGGCCCAATAGTCGGTAATAGCGTGAGCCACGCTCATAACCTGACAAAACGACGGTGGTTACC
>CAZIYL010000008.1:0-11644 GCA_964543425.1 uncultured Deferribacteres bacterium | reverse complement strand
GGTCTTCCCTGACCTTTGATTTTCCTAATCCTGTGCCTGTTTTTTTCTCAAGAATGTTGGAATGTCAAGATACTCATCCGATGGTGTGCTTATTTCTTCTTCCAAAGATTCCTTTGATGTTTCAAATGAAAAGGCCGGTTTTTCTTTTCGTTTGAATGTGGGAATATCCAGTACCTTGCGGCGCGTTCCGAAAAGCTCCAGAACGTTCCGATCTTCCTCAGGCGTTTGTGCAGGGATTCTTTCATTCAACCCCGTGGCAATCACGGTTACGCGCACTTCGTCCTGAATATTTTCATCCAGAATGGCGCCGAAAATGATATTTGCATCGGCCCCGGCCGCTTCAAAAATAATGGAGGTGGCATTGTTCACATCGTCCAAGGAAAGATCTAACCCCCCGGTAATATTAATAAGAACGCCCTTCGCCCCAGAGATGGACACATCTTCGAGAAGCGGACTGGAAATAGCGCGCATGGCCGCTTCCTGGGCGCGATCCTGCCCGTTGGAAATGCCCGTACCCATAAGCGCATCGCCCATCTCAGCCATGACCGTGCGCACATCGGCAAAATCCAGATTAATCAGACCGGGTTCGGTAATCAAATCGGAAATGCCTTTTGTCGCGTGAAGCAGCACATCGTCGGCCATTCGGAAGGCTTCCAGCAACGGGGTGCCCTTCGGAACGATTGAAAAAAGGCGCTGGTTTGGAATAATAATGAGTGTGTCCACTTTTTCACGCAGATGGCGAATACCCTCCATCGCCCGTTTCATGCGTTTTACACCTTCAAACTGAAACGGTTTTGTTACAATTGCAACGGTTAAAGCGCCCAATTCCTTGGCAATTTCAGCCACAATCGGAGACGCACCTGTTCCGGTTCCCCCTCCCATTCCTCCGGTAATGAAAACCATGTCTACATCCTGAAGCGCCGCTTCCACGGATTCCCGGTCTTCTTCAATGGCCTTTTGTCCCACGTCAGGATTGGCACCGGCGCCCAATCCTTTTGTAAGCTTTTTCCCAATTTGAATCTTGTTCTTGGCTTTGTTCGTGTTCAGTGCCTGAAGATCGGTGTTGATCGCCAAAAAATCGACACCTTTCAATTCCGATTCAATCATCCGATTGATTGCATTTCCGCCGGCACCACCAACGCCGATAACTTTCATTTTGGCGGATTGTTCAGCTAAACTGTCGTACTCAAAGGTCAAGGGCATTTTTGTTCTCCCATTATTTGGTTCGCTAACTTTTTGCTCATATTATATTTAGGATTGATTTAACCACTTCCTAAAATGGAGTTTCTTCTGAACTAAACTCTTTCTGACTTTTTTCGCCGTAAAATCTAAAAATATTCCGTTACCCAATGTTTCATTGTTCTGAAGATTTTATTGAACAGATGATTTTCGCTATTGCCGCGCTCATCTTCAACCGTCACAAATTCTTCGGAGCCGTGGCGGATTCCGTAATAAATTAATCCAACACCTGTGGAATGAATGGGCGTTCGCGCCAGCCCTACCAATCCGCCAAAACCCTGCGGGATTCCGGCTTTCACCGGCATGTCGAAAATCTGTTCGGCCAGTTCCACAATTCCTTCCAACATGGAACCGCCTCCCGTTAGAACAAGTCCCGCATTGAGAAAATCACGATAATCCGACCGCTGGATTTCCCGCTTGGCAAGGGTGAGAATTTCCTCCACTCGCGGTTGAATAATGGAGGTCAGGTAGCGCCTGGGAACATTGGTCGCGGCACGTCCTCCCACACCGGGCACTTCCATCAAATAATTCTGGTCGTCGGATTTAGGCAGGGCGGCTCCAAATTTCCGCTTGATTTTCTCTGCCTGATCTACCGGCGTTCGAAGCCCCTGAGCAATATCGTTGGTCACATTTCGCCCGCCCAGACCAATTACAGCCGTGTGGCGAATGCTTCCTTCAAAAAACAGGGCAATATCTGTGGTGCCGCCCCCCAGGTCAATCAGCCCAACGCCGATTTCCTTTTCATCTTCTCCCAAAACGGCGTAACTGGATGCCAACGGTTCCAGCACCAAACTCTGTACATTCAGTCCCGCACGCTCCACGCACCGGTAAATATTTTGTGCCGATGTTACGGCGCCGGTTACAATGTGAACCTCGGCTTCCAAACGAACCCCGGAAAATCCCACCGGGTCTTTAATGTTGTCCTGGTCATCCACAATAAATTCCTGAGGAATGACGTGAATGATTTCCCGGTCAATTGGAAGCGAGACGGCTTTGGCGGCATCGATCACGCGGCGAATATCGTCCATTTTAATTTCGTGATCCGGCCCGGAAACTGCCACAACACCCCGGCTGTTAAAGCTGTGAATGTGGTCGCCGGCGATTCCCACGTAAACGGGGCCAACCTCGATTCCAGCCATTAACTGGGCTTCGTTGACGGCTCGTTTAATCGATTGCACAGTCTTTTCCAGATTCACAACAACCCCCCGCCGCAGGCCATCCGAGGGAGACACACCCACACCAACAATTTTAACATCGTCGGTGTCCTCGACTTCCGCAATAATCACCCCGATTTTGCTGGTACCGATGTCCACCCCGGTAATAATTTTCCAGGGCACACTTTTCACTTTTCTTTTCGGCGAGAGGCTGCTGCTCTTTTCAAGTGTTCGTTCTTTGCGAGTTGTTCCATTGCCTCTGTCCGTCATCGAAAATAAATCCAGACTTTCTACATCTTCTCTTTTTCTCATAGTGTTAACCATTTTTGGAGTTCAGAAAATGATTTCAGACAAACGTTTTTGCCCCCTGGGCGCATCCCCAAAAACAGGATTTTTTCAGGTTCTCAGTAGCCGCCGGGGCGGCTTTGCTTAACTTTTTTAAGCCAATTCTTGTTTGCAGATTATTTTTTTACAATCACTTGATTTGCAAAACGCAGATCAACATATTGCACATTTGAAACAAAACGATCGCGTCTCAGTTTTCCCAGAATGGCCTTCATGTACTCAATTTGCCGAATGTCCAGATCGGTGCCAAAATAAAACGGAAACGGATGCTGCGTAAGGTAAACGACCATTCCTTTTTGTGCTGTAAAATCGACAGAATTAACCTTGTAGAACAAATCCTTATCCAATGTTTTCAAAGTCGACAAAAACCAGATTGTCCGCTGCAATTTGGTATTTTCGATTGGACGTCCCGGTTTCTCCCAAAAAGCACCGACATCAGTAATAACAGGCAAAGTCATGGCCCTTTTCCCCGTCAACTTGGGTAAAAGGATGCCTTCATCGTCAATCATCCAAACTTTCTTCCCGGCCACATATGCAATCGGTATGCGCTCTTCCACTTCCACTTCTAAAGTTGACGGATATTTTCGGTACACGATCACTGTTTTTAAAAAAGGATTCTTGATGATTTTTTTTTCGATAACCGTTAGCTGCACATCCGTCAATCGGGTCGAATGTTTAAAGGAAACATTTTTCAAAATATCCTGTCTGTCGAGAATGCGATTTCCCTTCACCTCAATCGTTTGAAGCAAAAACGCATTGGAATGAACCGTCCAGGAATGGAGCCCCCATAAAAACAGGACGAATAAAGCCAATCCGAAAAATGTCCAAAGAACACGCGTCAACACTGTTGAATCTCTCCTCACGGGAGGCGCTTCCCGTTTGCCGGTACTCGCCTTTCTTTGGGGCGGGTGCACGAAAAGAACCGACTCATCTGAGCTTTTCCTTTTATCTTGTGCCACGCTGCCATCCAACCAATTCGTTCTCGAGTTCCAAATGAACACCCGATTTTTCAAACACTTTTAAACGCACGATTTCAATTAATTCCTTTATTCCGGAAGCGCTCGCCCCACCGGCATTAATGATAAAATTGGCGTGTTTTCTCGAAACCAGTACGTGTCCGTGGTGGAATCCTTTTAATCCGGCTTCCTGAATAAGAGCGCCTGCGTAATGCCCCGGCGGCCGTTTGAAAACGCTTCCTGCCGATGCCCGAGAAAGAGGCTGTTTTTTTCGCCGCCGATTCAAAACCTCACGCATTTCCTGCCGGATTTTTTCCGGGTCCGTTTTCTCCAAATCAAATGTTCCGGAAAGAATGACCCAGGCCCGATTCGTAATCCCACGGCGGTAACCAAACCCTAATTTTTCTTTCGGAATGCGCTGAACCTCTCCAGACCAGTCCATTACCTCCACCCACAACAGATGATCCGAGATTTCCGTTCCAAATGCGCCTGCGTTCATGCGAAGGGCGCCGCCGATTGTGCCGGGAATTCCGTAAATTTTCTGGTACCCCCCTAGCCCTGCATCGGCGAGACGTTCCAGCGCTTTTTTCAAAAGCAAGCCCGACCCGATGGTTACGCGTGTCGCCTTTTGCTTCCATTCCCGGCAACAGGCATTTAAACGGACCACAATTCCCCTAAAACCGGAATCACTGACCAGAAGATTTGTCCCCTTGCCCAAAATAAATACCGGCAATTTTTTTTCCTGAGCCCACTCCAATGTTTGTCTCAGGCTTGCCCGACTCGATGGCGCTGCGTAAATATCCGCAGGGCCTCCCACCCGGTATGATGTGTGTTTGGCAAGCGGCTCCCGAACCCAAACCTTTCCCGAGACACGGGATTTTAAATCCGCTGCAAGCGCTTCAACTTTGTCCAAATTCAATTTCCACTATTTGATTCTCAACTCCGCAAAAATATCGTCAGCAATCGTCTTCGCTGCATTCGGTTTCGCCAGTTTTTTGGCAGCCTCCCCCATTTTTTGTAATTTTTCCGGATTCCCGAGCAGCTTCCGAATGACTTGCTTCAGAGACTCCGGCGTTAAATTCTTTTCCAGCAGGCAAACGGCAGCGCCCTCAGATTCAAAACTTCTGGCGTTGAAAACCTGGTGGCCGCCCGTTGCGTAGGGGTACGGAATTAAAACAGACGGCAATCCGCACGCGGCCAGCTCAGCAAGCGTTGTAGCTCCCGATCGGGAAACAATTAGTGACGACATGGTGTAGGCGGCCGGCATATCCTGAATAAAATCAAATAACTTCACTCTTGTGTATCCGGTAAATCTTTCCCGAATCCGTTCGTAATCGGACGGCCCCGTGCTCCACAAAACCTGCAAAGACGTTTTTTCAAGCAGATCCCGCAAAATGTCTGCCACGAATTGATTGATCCGCCGCGCCCCTTGACTTCCCCCAAAAACAAAAAGAACCGGCTGTCCCGGCGAAAACCCGAATCTTTGAAACGCTTCGTTGCGGTTCGCCCGGCAAATATCCGCACGAACCGGATTTCCGGTAACCCGCAGTTTTTTGCGATTTTTAAAATATTCTTTTGAAACCTCAAATGCCACGTACACACGCTTCGCAATCCGGGCAAGCAGTCGCGTGGTTACTCCCGGGTAGCTGTTCTGTTCCTGAATAAAAACCGGGATCCACAACAGCCAGGCCGCAAACGCCACCGGGCCGCTGACGTACCCTCCGGTACCGATGACAGCCTTTGGTCGCTTCAGAAGCAGTAAACGGAACACTTTTACAAAGCTGGCGGCCAGTGCAAAAGGGAAAAGCAAATTCCTGAGACTGAGCCGCCGCTGAAACCCGCGAACAGAAATGAGTTCCAGCGTGAAATCGGCTGTCGGAAGAATCTTCGCCTCAATTCCCCGCCTTGTTCCCCAAAATGTAATTTCCGCCTCCGGAATTCGCTGCTTGATTTCATTGGCAATCGCCAGTGCCGGGAAAAGATGGCCTCCCGTTCCGCCTCCCGCAAAATGAAATCGGAAACTCTTTTGCAAGGTTGATTTCATTTTTGCACCCATGCTGCCCGAGGCCGGAACTCCCAATCCTTTTCAGATGTCGTCTCTTTGGAATCCGACGATTGTTTCATAATATTTACCAGAATTCCAATTCCCCAAAGAATAGAAATTTGAAAACTCCCCCCGTAGCTAATAAACGGCATCGGAAGACCTTTAGTAGGCAATAAACTGGTTACCACCCCGGCATTCACAAAGGTGTACAGTGCAATTGTTGACGTAATACCAACCGCCATGAGCATGCCTTCCTTGCCGGACGCCCGCTGCGCAATACGGTAGCCCATAACAATGACAATGAGAACCGCCGTGAAAACAACGAAAATCCCCAAAAACCCAAATTCTTCCCCAAGAATTGAAACGATGAAATCGGAAAAAGGCTCGGGCAAAAAGTGAAGTTTTTGCGTGCTGTTATCCAATCCGACGCCCCAAAAACCGCCTTTGCCTAGGCCTACCAGGGACTGTGCCACCTGGTACGAAACGGGTTCACCGTGGATGACTGAATTCAGAAATTTAATAATCCTCAGCCTCTGGTAATCGTGCATCACTAGAAATCCCACGGGAATAATTCCGACAGACGGCGCCAGAAACTTCAGAGGGATTCCGCCGGTAATCAGCATAATGGTAATAATAATTGCCAAAATCAGCGCTGAACCCAGATCCGGCTGGAGTAAAATCATTCCCAAAAGGATCCCCAGCACAATTAACTGGGGCAGCAATCCCTCTTTAAATCGCCCCAAAATGGCCTCTTTGCGCGTGAGGACATCGGCCAGATAGAAAATCACAAAAACACGTACAAAATCGACCGGCTGAAATTGGAGTCCGCCAATTCTGAGCCAACGATGGGCGTGATTAATCGTTAGGCGATACGGACTGGGTACCAGGACCAGCAGCAAGAGTACAAAAGAAACGAGAATTGACAAGCGTCCGAATTTCGCCCATTTTTGATAAGGAACGGCCATGCCGATGGCCATCATTACAAAACCAATGATTAAACGAATAAAATGCCGCAGCAAAAAGAAGCTGGAATTCCCGTATTTTTGGGCGGCAATCGGGTGGCTTGCGCTGTACACCATTACAAGTCCCACGCAGATCAGTGCAAACGTAAGTGCCCCAAGATACAAATATTTTTTTGAATCCTCTCGCATGCCCTCTTTCTTATCGTACTTTAAAGGTCGTTAAGCTCAGTAGCAGAAGCAGAATTCCGATGATCCAGAATCGCACAACTACTTTCTGCTCGGGCCAACCCAACATTTCATAATGGTGGTGAATGGGTGCCATTTTGAAAATTCTTTTCCCCCCGCGATAACGAAACGACAATACCTGCAAAATCACGGACAAACTTTCAATCACGAAAACGCCGCCGATGATGATCAAAAGCAATTCCTTTTTCGTAAGAATTGCCAGCGTTCCCAGGGCACTTCCCAGTGCCAGCGACCCGGTATCGCCCATAAAAACTTCAGCCGGATTCGTGTTGTACCAGAGAAATCCAAGTGCCGCTCCAATGGCAGAAGCACAAAAAATCGTGAGTTCTCCCGCTCCCGGCAAATAGGTAATGTTCAGATAGCTCGAAAAATCCACACGACCGCTGATGTAGCTGATCACCGCCCATGCCATGACGGCAATTCCGACCAAACCAATTGCCAGCCCATCCAGCCCATCCGTTAAATTCACGGCATTCGACGTTCCCGCAATCACGAAGATCACCATCGGCACGTAGAACCAGCCAAAGTCAAGCATGTGATTCTTAAAAAACGGCAAAAATGTTTTGGTGCTTACCCCGGCAAAAACGGACGATTTTAGCACAATAATTCCAATGACCGTGCCCAGAATAAACTGCCCCGCAAGTTTGTAGCGTCCTATCAGTCCTTTGGGCTTTTTCTTGACTACTTTGAGATAATCATCCAGGAATCCGATTCCCCCCATCCACAATGTTGCCAGCACAACAAGCTGCGTAAAAATAGTGTCGAGACGGGCAAAAAGCAGGGTCGGTACCAGAACAGCAATCAGGATAATAATGCCTCCCATTGTAGGAGTCCCCTTTTTCTTCTGATGCCATTCAGGTCCTTCCGCTCGAATTTCTTCCCCGATCTGATGCCGATGTAATGTGCGGATGATCCAGGGACCTACCAGAAAGCTAATCAAAAGGGCCGTAACCGCCGCAAGTGCCGAACGAAATGTAATGTATTTGAATAAATTAAATCCAAAATAGAACGATTTCAACGGGTATAAAAGGTGATAAAACATGCGCCAATCCTTATTTCTGGGGTGAATGGTTTGCGTAGTGATCCTTCAAAAACTGAACGATCGTTTCCATTTCCATTCCCCTTGAACCCTTAACCAACACCAGATCACCACCCCTCAGGTACGCCAGTAGAAACTCTTCCAAATCCTCCTTTTCGTCAAAATGATAGGCGTGAATCAAACCTTTTTCGAGAGCTGTCTTGTGAATGGCACGTGCCTCTTTGCCAAAAGTCAGCAGAAAATCAATCCCCATTTCGGCAGCAATTTCCCCTACCAAACAATGCTGCTCCTCGCTTTTGTCGCCCAATTCCAACATATCGGCCAGTACGGCAAACGACCGTCCCCCGCGCTGATGCCGAATGTGCGCCAATGTCTTTAGCCCGATTTCCACAGAATTCAAATTGGCATTATAGGTGTCGTTGAGAACAAGAATATCTTTTAGATTCAGAAGCTGCATGCGTTTTTCCACGCCGGCAAACGCCTCCAGTGCGCTTTTGATCTGCTGAATCGAGAGCCCTGCGTACAAGCCAACGGCCGCGGCAGCCAGTGCATTTGGAACCTGGTGAATTCCCACCACACGCAAATGAACTGTCTCACCTTTTACGCTAAAAACCGCCCGACCCCCACCGTCTATCGACAGGAGTTCTCCCCTTACATCGGCTTCTTTTGTCAGACCAAAGGAAATTTTCCGGGGCAGGGCGCCGGCAATTTTTCGAACGAGAGCGTCGTCCTGATTCACAAAACCCAGCCCCTGTTTTTGAAGCAGGTGTGCAAACAATTCCCCCTTGGCACGAGCCACATCTTCAACGCTGCCAAAATATTCCAGATGGGCTCCTCCTACGTTTGTAACCAACCCCAAATCGGGATCGCCAATTTCGCACAGGCGGGCAATTTCACCAAAATGGTTGGCACCCATTTCTACCACTGCAAACTCCGTCCGGGAATCAATGTCAAAGAGCGTCAGGGGCAAACCAATGTGGTTATTCAAATTCCCGGGATTTTTAATAACCCGGTATTTTTCTTTCAACACTGCCGCTGTCATTTCCTTGGTTGTGGTCTTTCCATTTGAGCCCGTAATTGCCAGTACCGGAATGCCGAATTTTTTCCGATAGAAAGCACTCACATTTTGAAGCGCTTGCAGCGTATCCTGAACCACGATCAATTGTCCGTCAGGCAGAGTCTTCTGCCGCTCAAACCACTTCCAATCCACGACTGCCGTTGTTTCCGGACTCTGAAAAACAGCATCCAAAAACTTGTGGGCATCGTGGTGCTCTCCCCTCAAAGCGAAAAACAGATCCCCCGGCTTTGCTTTTCGAGAATCAATAATAACACCGTGGATGGACTTCTTTTTTGCTTCTTCAGAAATATGAACAAGCTTCGCCTGGGTTGACTGCTGAACCTCTTGCAACGTTAGATTCATTTTGTTTTTCGCAAAAATGTTTGTTTTTTATTCATTGGGCATATTTTTAAAATCACACAAGGGATTCCATCCCTGCAAAAGATAAAATCCCCGCTTTTAACATCATTAAACAGTTTAAAATTAAAGAAGTTCACCCCGAGTTCACACGCGGCTTGCAAATGATTTTGAAAATTTTCTTTTTGGCTTGCAGCACCGATTGCCTGATCACAAAACCGGTTCCCTCAATTCTCACATCGTAGCCCTGGGATGCCAGCTTCGCCACCGCCTGTCTGAGACTCAATCCTCGAACATCCGGGACCACTTCCTTACCGGCAGAAAGGGCTTTTTGATTTTCCAGCATTACCGCTATCTTCGAGCCGGATTTTACCAGATGGTTCGGAGCCGGTATTTGCTTAATAACAAAATTCCCGTGAGTCGCTGCGGCAATTTCTAATCCGGCTTTTTCCAGAATAGCCTTTGCCTTCGAATAAGCCATAAATTGTACATCCGGGACGGCAATCCATCCCGGTTTATTTTGAGTCCTGATTTTTGCGAGGGGCGTGTTTGGCAGATTTTTGTCCACGGAATCCACAATTCGCTGAATGATTTTTCGGAAAATCGGAGCGGCTACCTCACCGCCGTAATAGTGTACCCGGGGCTCATTGATTACCACCGCACAGACAATCTGCGGATCATCTGCGGGAATGAATCCCACAAATGAAGCTACATAACGTTTCCGGGAATAATTGTGGCGTACCCGATCGTATTTTTGTGCCGTCCCTGTTTTCCCGGCGACTTCCACATTCTTCAGTGCCGCGCGTTTCCCGGTGCCCACCTTTACGACTCCCTTAAAAACGGATGTAAGCCAGTGTGTGGTTCGAACAGACAAAACCTTGCGAATGGTGTCGGGTTTAATTTCCTTAGTAATTTCCGCGTCTGGGCTGAGCACCATTTTCACAATGTGAGGCCGCAATAGGTAACCGCCATTTGCCACCGCCGCATAGGCATTTGCCAGTTGAAGCGTTGTAATCGACACGCTGTACCCAATAGGAATGCGTGTAGCATCCGATTTGCTCCAAAACGTGGCATTTCTCAACCGACCACTGGCTTCACCGGGCAAATCAATGCCTGTTCGGTTTCCGAAACCGAAAGCTCTGGCCATGTCAAAAACGCGCTTCTTACCAATTTTCCGGGCAATTTTGGCAACGCCAATGTTGCTGGAATGTTCAATGACTTCCTTGAAGGTCAGCTTCCCGAAGGATTTATGATCGCGAATAGACACGCCGGCTATTTTGTAGTTCCCATTCTCACAAAATATTTTGTTGTCCAAATGAAAAATATTGCTTTTGAGCGCGGCCGCAGCCGTGACCAACTTGAAGGTTGAACCCGGCTCGTAAATATCCGTAATAACCCGATTTTTGTATCGGCTCACATCGTAATCCCGATATTTATTCGGATCAAATCCGGGATAGGTAACCATGGCCAGCACCTCCCCGGTCTTGGGATCCAGCATCACAATCGTCCCGCTGCGCGCCTGATTTTCAATCACCCCCCGCTGCAATTCTTCCTCTGCAATCATCTGGTAATTCATATTTAGAGAAAGCACCAGGGTTTCTCCCCGTGTGGCCGGTTTTTCAGGAAGGTTAAGCCCCGGAGAAAGGTTGCTAATTCCATCCATTCGAAAATATTTCCAACCGTCTTCCCCTTGTAAAATGGCATTGTAATTACCTTCAATGCCGTTCATCCCGCGATTATCCACATTTGTAAATCCGATAATCGCCGCCCCTGCCTGATTAAATGGGTAAATTCTTCTGTTCTCGCGGATCGTTTGAAACCCAGGTTCTTCTTTCCTGCCGGGTAATTTCCAATTTTCGATTTCTTCCTTTTGAATATCTCTTGCAAGATAGACAAAACCCCGTTTTGGACGGAGCTTGTTTAAAATGGTTCGCGGGGATTGATGGGTTGCACGGGCAAAGAACGTGGCTAATTTTTCGCGATCCCTGATTTTGGAAAGGTCCACACCCAGGGAATAGCGATAGACATTGTCGGCCAAAACGGACATATTTCGATCAAGAATCAGCCCCCTTTCTCCCTTTAGCGTGACTCTTACACGGGATTTATTCTTTCGAATCTCACTGTATTTTCTGCTGGAAATGACCTGAATGGTGAAAAAACGGAACAAAAGGATTCCATAAGCGAAAACCGCCAGTCCAATCCAAACAAAGATAATTTTTCGGGATTTTCTTGTCTGTTCCATTTT
>CAZIYL010000007.1:0-26380 GCA_964543425.1 uncultured Deferribacteres bacterium | reverse complement strand
TCCAACAATCAGACGAATGGGCTGAACATTTTCTGCATTATTATTCACCCTTCGGTTTCGCTGAATAAGCTTGTACAATCGCTTTTGCAGCATATATGAAAGAGTGGTTACCTCCGTCAGGTAAAGCGTTCCGCCAAATGCCTGCTGAATTTTCCCTGTTCTCTGAATCTTGGGAGAATCGCTCTGTTCCTTCTTTTCTCTTCCAAAAAGATAAAATTCCAGAAACGATGGTGGAATTGCCTCGGTGTCGACAATAATAAACGGGCCGTTTCGAAAGGTACTGTTCGAATGGATATAACGCGCCCAATATTCCTTGCCGGTCCCTTTTGCGCCCGTAACAAAAACAGGCGTCTTGTAGGAAAGCATCCGATTGAGATTCCGGCGAAAGAGCTTCTTCTTAAGCTCTTCACCGTCATTAAAAGGCATAATGAGAGGGACTTTTCCCTTTGGATAAAAAACATCTAAATTTTCAATTAGAATCTGGTGCCAGTGCGAATCCAATGAATTAACACTCATGACTTTTCCCTTTCTTCAGATTTTGTTGTTTCCAAAAAATGAAGGATCTTCTGAAGTTGAAAATGCATTGTTCGGGAGGTATCTTTTAAGCGATGACGCAAATACTCCGTTTGTTCCCATTTGCATATATTGCTGTTGATTTGATCCAAAATAGCGTGTAATTGGTTAATATCCGCAGGCTTGATAAAGAATTCATCCGCTCCCATTTGAATGGCCCGCACAGCCGATTTCACCGAAGCACTTTCCGTAAGAACAATGACCGGCACCCACGGCATTTCCTTTTTCACCTTTGAAATGACCTGGTATTTCTCCAGTCCCGGAATGGCTAATTCGGTTACAACGCCGTTCCAGTCGCTTTTTTGCAAATGATGCGATAATTCTTTGTCAGAGAGACACAGCCCTACGTCATGTCCCCAAAGTGAAAAAATGTCCTTTAACAGCTTTCCGTGCGTCAAATCATTCTCAATTAATAGCAACCGCATTCTTTCTCCATGGTTAATATCGCTCTTATTCCGCCCAAGTATGTTTTCGCTTCTTTAAAGACAAGAAAAATGCCAAAACTTTTCGAGGGTTTATTTGCTTGTTATTATTGGGCTTGTGAGCGTTTGTTTTAAGAAGGTAATTTGGAAAGAAACGTCGGTTTTTAAGGCAAAAGAAAGTGGATTTTGAAAATTTGCAGGAAGTGCTTTTCCAACAGATTGTTTTTACAGTAAGATAGAGTATTTTCCCGCAACTGTCGTAATATGCGGTTGGGTGTCGAAATTTACGACAGTTCTTCTTTAAAGCTTGAGGTCATTTCAAAGTTACTTTATTTTTGTAAATAATTTCCAAGCCTGGATTTAATTTGGCCATTGCGGAGCGAAATAAAAATAATGGATGAGTTCACTCTAAAAAGATATTACCCAATAATTCGCACAAATTGAATTTTTAGAAGTTAATCGGATTTGACATGGGTGCAAACCTTGCGATGCCCTGGCATTTGCAAGGCCCAAAAACCAATTGACTCCAATCATTCGATCTTTGCCATTTGGATTTCCCGCGGCAAATTGCGATTTGTGATTTGGAATTTTTCAGGAATCTTTGGTTTCTGTAGATATTCCGGGAAGACTATTTCAGATTGTATTTTCTTAATTTCCGGTACAACGTGTCCCGATGGATATGTAAAATGGCTGCGGTCCGGTTTTTATTTCCGTGGGTAATTTCCAGAATGCGGCGAATGTGCTCCCGCTCCAGTTCTTCAAGAGAAGGAATTTTGTCCGTAAGCTCCATCCCTTTGGTGGAAAAGGATTTTTCTTTCCACATGTAACGGGGCAAGTCCGACGGACGAATTTCCTTTCCGTTGCTGAGAACAACGGCCCGCTGAATCACATTTCTGAATTCCCGAACATTTCCCGGCCACCGGTAATTCATCAAAATCCCCACTGCCTCTTCGGAAACACCCGGGATCGGAAGATTGTAACGCTCGCAGTAATCTCGCAAAAAGAATTTTAAAAAATTTGGAATATCTTCTTTAATTTCCCAGAGGGTCGGAAGTTCAACGGTGATGGCATTCAGCCTGTAAAAAAGATCCTCACGGAATTCATTGATTTCAATTTTTTTAAAAAGATCTTGGTTGGTGGCAGCAACGATTCGAAAATCGGATTTCAGGGTTTTCGTACCGCCAAGCCGTTCAAATTCATGATATTCCAGTACGCGGAGCAATTTTGCCTGTATCGGATAGGACATGTCACCGATTTCATCCAGAAAAAGAGTACCGCCCTCAACCAATTCCAGTTTTCCTGTTTTTGGCTTTCGGGCATCGGTAAACGCCCCCGCCTCGTAACCGAAAAGCTCGCTCTCCAACAAATTTTCAGGTAAAGCCGCACAATTGAGTTTCACAAAGGCGTTTCCCGAGCGGTTGCTCAAATTGTGCAAAGCGCTCGCCACAAGTTCCTTGCCAGTACCGCTTTCTCCTAGAATAAGCACGGGCAAATCGGTTGAGGCCACTTTTTGAAGTATGCCAAAAACGCGCCTCATCGGCGGAGAGCTGCCAACTATTACGACATCCCCCACAACAAATGCTGCCTGATCGTCAATTTTAAGCATTTTGCGGGCAGAAGGACCCTGAATTAATTCCGAAAGATTCCTCAGAAGGTCTTCAACATGGATGGGCTTTAAAATGTAATTCGCGGCACCCTGCTGGATGCTTTCAACAGCCGATTGAATGGAAGCGTAGCCCGTCATGACGATGACCTGCGTCTCAGGCCAGTTTTCCTTGACTTCACGGAGAAGCTGAAAGCCCGACATCCCGGGCATTTTCACGTCGGTAAGAACAACATTAACGGGCTGCATGGTAAGAATTTGCAGTGCATTTCGCCCGTTGGACGCCGTCATCACATGATAACCTTCCAGTGAAAGAGAATCTTTTAATGTTTTCAGAAGATTCTTTTCATCATCGACAATAAGGATTTTGGCTTTAGTCGTACTCATCCATCCGTTTTTGTACATTCTGTAAGGTCAGCAAAACAGTCACTTCGCCCGGAAGCAAATCGTAATCGTCGTTCCTTCGCCCGGCTCCGATTCCAGATCAATTTCGCCTCTATTGCGTTTTACTCCCGATTGAACAATGCTCAGTCCCAGTCCGGTGCCATTCACGTCTGCCTTGGTTGTAAAAAAGGGATCGAAAATTTTATCCTGAATATCTTTTGGAATGCCGGAGCCCGTGTCCGAGATCTCAATCAGTACCCAGCCTTCCGGGGAATAATCGGTACTAATGGACAAGGTTCCCCCATTCACCATGGCCTCTTTCGCATTGATGATGAGGTTCAGAAATATTTGCTTCAAATCATCCATATTTGTCTTACAGTAGGGAACCGGTTTCAGATTGATCTGAAGTTCAATGTCCGAATTGCGTAAATCTTTTTCAATAAGCGTCACCAAATTTTTCAGGATTTGATTCACGTCGGCCGATTGGCGGTCATCTGGCGTTTTTCTGGAAAAATCCAAAAGATTTGTAACGATTCTTTGCGTTCGCTCGATTTCCGATTGAATAATATTTAAATGTTCCCGCACATTTCCATTGTTTTCGCGAATGACTTTTGACAAATAATAAATGGACGTGCTGATAATATTCAGTGGGTTGCGAATTTCGTGGGCCACACCTGCCGCCAATTGTCCCAACGAGGCCGTTTTTTCTGCAAGAATAAGCTTTTGCTGCGTCGCATTGAGCTGACGGGTTTTGTCGGCAACCTTTTCCTCAAGCAGTTGCGTGTAGTGCCGAATTTCGGCCTCCAGACGTTCCTGTTCCGTTACATCCCGCATGATGAGACGAATTTGAATGACTTTTGTGCCAACCCGCATGGCCGATGCACTCGTCTGTACCGGAACAATTTGGTGATCCGGCGTTACAAGTTTTAAATAGGCATTTTCCGCTGAATTGACCGTTTCCACATCCTGTAAAAGGGCTTTGAATGTGTCCAGAAAATCCGGATGAATGTAGGCCGAAAGCGGTGTTCCAAGGATTTCCTCCCGTTTTCCGGCAAGTGTTTTTTCGGTTCTCAGATTTATTCCGAGAATCGTGCCGTCTTTTTTAATCATAAAAACCAGGTCCTGCAGATTCTCAACCAGATCCCGGTACCTTTCTTCCGATTCTCTCAGCTCTTTTGTTCGAATCATGAGTTCGACCCGGGCGAGCAGCTCTTCCAACTGAAAGGGTTTAACAATGTAATCATCCGCCCCAACATCGAAACTCTTGATTTTATCCGTCAGGTCTCCCCGGGATGTGACCATCATTATTGGCACATTCTTTAAGCGGGTGTCCTGGCGAATTTTGTCGCACACCTCAATTCCGCTTCCATCCGGCAACATGACATCCATTAGGATCAGATCAAAATCATTTTGTTTGGCCAGTTTTACGGCCCGGGGAGCCGAAGGCGTCGTTACAACCTGGTAACCCTTCCGCTGCAAGTAAACTTTTGTAAAACGGGCGTGCTCGGGCTGATCTTCCACCAGCAAAATGTGAGCCGTAGTTCCTGATTTCTGTTGTTTTCGGGGTGACATGCAATCCTCTTGACGCATTTCGGGCAAAAAAACACTTTCATAATATTATCGGCAAGAGGAGAGCAAATATGAAGGGAATATGTTATTAGGTTACACGAATTGCCGAACAAAATATTTCGGGGTCAGGCTTTCTCCGGTGGCGTGTTTCAGCAAATCATCCCAATGAAAGCGAGCTCCGACCGAGAAGATTTTTTCACGGAAATAATCTCCGACCTCCGGCATGTGCACAAATCCAACCCACTCATCCGAGCGCAGATTCAAAACCTGCGATAGAACGAAATGGTGCACCTGAGATGCCATTAATTCTCCCAATTGGTAATTGTGGTAATAAACCGGAGCCGAACAAATATGAACTTTGGTAGCCCAATCGGGGGCACTTCTACCCTCAGGCTTTTGCACAAATTGATATTTTTCCACCAGTTGCCACCACAAACTATCTAAATCCTGTGCGGGATTGCCATAAAGCTCGCGCTCAAAATTTACCATTACTTGCGCCCACCGACTAAACACGAGCTGCTGAAGCCGAAGTGCTTCCTTTGTTTCCACCTGAAGGGACTGCCTCAGATTTTCAGGGACACCCACCATTTTTTCGAGCCAGTCAGCATTTCGCGAAAGCCTGCCAAAAAACATGGCCACCGCTTCCGTAGCAAAAATGTGCGCATGTGTTCGCAGAAGAAACGGAAGACTCGGGTCAATATAATAATCATACACGCCGTGCCCCAGCTCGTGCAGCATGGTCGACATCCAATATTCGTCATTTTTCACATTGGCAAGGACCCGAATGTCTCCTTTCCGATCGATGTCGATGCAAAAGGCATGTTGATCTTTTCCGAGCTTTTCGTAAAGATCGCTGTTTTGCAGAATGGAATCGGCTGGCAAGTGAATTCCGGAATAAAACTCCCGCGCCAAATCCACAATGTTTTGATCTTTGAAAAATTGATTAAAATCAACCTTGGAGATATGGGGGGCTTCCTGAAAGAACGGGTCTTCGTAATGCCATGCCTGCATATCGTTAGCCGAGATTCCATACCGGCCTGCCAATGTTTGATCAATTTTCTGTTTTAATTCCCGAAAGGGGGCGTCTGTTCGATCGGCCAAATCCTGAAATAGCAATCCAATGGCCGCCGGGTCCTGCTCAGAAAGCGTCATTGACATGACGTAATAATTTTCAAACCCCAAGTGCTGCGCAGCCTGATTCCTCAATTTGACGAGATCGAGAAGTTTCTCAGCCACCACGGGGCCAACCTGCTTGCTTCCTTCCCAGGCCTTTTGCCTCTCAGACAAATCGGTGCTGTGACGCAGAATGTCAACAATTTGATTATTGGTGATCGGTTTTCCGTCCAGTTCGGCTCGAAAGGTATTGAAAATATTCTCAATTTCACTGCTGAGCGAGACAATCTTCTTTATGATCGCATCGCCAATCTGATTTTCAAGGTAAGCATTAAAAAGAATGGTTAGCTGGCGCTGCAATAGCGGATCGTGGATTTTGCCTGAATTTTTAAAAACTTTGATTTGTTCAAACTCTTCACGATTGGCATAAACCTGTCTCAGTTTCAGTTCAAGGGCTGCCGTTCGCTCATAATCATTTTTCTTGCCGGAAATTGAGGCTTTCCAGAAACTCAAATTCATTTCCCTCGAAAGGGGTTCAATAACACTCACATGCCGATCAATAAATTTTTGAAACGCTTTTCCCATTGCCACTCCGATTTGGTTCCTTGAAAATAGGGATTCGAGCACACCCAAACTGTTCAGACAGAGCAAAAAATTTCCGGTTGCTGACTGTCTCCAAAAAGAACCCCCCCTTTTAATTCAGTGTCTTCTCCGCATTTTCATTGACCTGTTGCCGGACAAAAAACCGATGAAAAAAAGCCAGGGCAACGCCCTGGCCTGGGAGGAGGATCATTTAGGTCTTTACTGCTTAATTCACGAATGCTCCAGCACTTCTTGTTTTTCTGATTTTCCCCCAAAAAGTCTGCCAATTTTATGAAATAGTCCGCCCCTTTTTTTCTCTGTATCCCGACCCACTTTACGAAAATCGATCTCCAGAACGTCTTCCTCTCCTGTCGCTTCTTCGGCAGAAAATCCTCCCTCTCTTGCCACGTCGAAATCAAAATTTAATTCTGAAGAATCCACGGGCTTAAAATCCGGAATGGATTTCGGTTTCTTCTCATCACCCTGTGCGGCGTGTTTGTTCTCGATTTCATAGGGCTCATCATCTACATCACTTAGAATTGAAATAAGCTTCTCGTCTTCTTTAATATCAAAACTAAAGTTATCTTCCTGGGTTTCAGGTGCCTCCGTTGGTTCTTCACTTACCGACTCAACGTAAGAAAAAGATTCTGAATCGAATGCCTGTTGGGATAATTCACGAATAATCTGGCGCTCGCGGCGTTCGTCAATTAAAATCATGGCCTTTTCAATGGCGCCTGTTGCCTCTTCCAATCGCACAAGAAATTCTTCTGACACATCTTCCTTTGCCAGCTTCTCGACAGCTCGCTCAATCCGATCGGCAATTACCTCCACACCCTCAAAACCGTACACCATGGCAAGATCCGAAATTGACTGGCTTGACTGCCGTATTTCATCCAGAAGGAGGCGACTCTGAGGTTCTTTCCTAACCTGATGAATCAAATCGCGCATCTTGTCGACCTGACGCTGAATCTCAGATTGGTAATAGGCCACAAATTCTTTGGCAGACCCCTGAACGGTTCCTGCGCTTATTTTTCTCTCATTTTCCTGCATAAAATCACCATTTTATTTTTTGCTTTTCTCACTCAAAACAGCCTGCAAATTAATTCTGCCGCCCATCACCCGCCTTACTCACATTTTTTCAAGCGCTGATTTTGAGGGAAATTTTCTTTTACGACAGACCCTTTAACAGATTATCGACGTATTTAACGGCGTCGTTTACCGACCGAATATTCTCATCTTTTTCGGAATTATCCGTTAGGTCTTTTTTTTTAAAATCACTCGGATTTCCTCCGGAGCGGGATGCCTTTTTCCCTGCAAGCGCGGAAAGCATTTCCGTTGCTTTCTGTTCTACGGATTCCGCTGAAAGATCGTCACCAACTTCAAGATATTCCCGGAATGATTCCAGTTTTGTTTGAAATTCTTTAAAAAACTCATGGATACCTTCCCCTCCGTGAATCATACCAAGGAAAAGCTCCGGCACCTCTTGTAAGACCTTCACAAATGAATCGGGAAGCGCCTGCTCATTCTCCTTTACCACAGTAATAAAATCTTCAACATCATTCATTAATCTGCTAATTTCATAAAAATCAAACATCTGAGCTGTACCTGCAAGCGAAGAACTGGCTGTTTTCATCTCCCCCCAGGCACTCCAGTCCAGAATATTTTCGGAAAGGGAGACCAAGGCACTCTGAAATACCTGAAGATCCGCATCGGATTCTTCTTCCAAAATTTCCCTGAATATTTTCTTCGTTTTCCCGGATTGTTTGGATTCCGTCTCCTCGCGTTCCTGCTCCGGTTTCGATTCCGGGGGATGTTCCCCCTGTTCTTTGATTTGAAAATGATCATCGTAAAGCGTGTGCGCGGTGGGATCGGATTTCGCGGGCGTGCCAAAATCCTTGCCGTGCTCGCGTTCCCGAAGCCCTGTAGCAATCACCATTACCCGAATGGAATTGTTTAGTTCCGGATTCACACGGGCGCCCCAAATCACCCGTGCGTTGGGGTCTAATTTTTTCGCCAGGGTTTGCATGGCCGTCTTTGCATCCTTGACGGACATGTCCGCCCCCCCCATAATATTCATCAGCGCGCTCTTGGCGCCAACAATGTCCAAATCGACCAGTGGATTTTGGAGGGCCATTTCGACCGCCTCCACGGCGCGATTGGCTGAATCGCTTTCACCCAAACCGATCAGTGCTGTTCCGCCATTTTTCATAATCGTTCGCACATCCGCAAAATCCAGATTGACCAACCCCTTTTCGGTAACCAGATCGGTAATTCCGAGAACACCATTTACCAAAATTTCATCCGAAAGCTTAAAGGCTTCATTTAGAGGAACCTCTGGGGCGATTTCCCAGAGTTTGTCATTCTGAATCACAATGACGGTGTCTGCCGCCTTTTTGAGACGCTCCATTCCGTATTGAGCGTTTTTCCAGCGCAACACGCCCTCTTCGCTGAAGGGAATTGTAACAATAGCAATCGTCAATGCACCAATACTTTTGGCAATTTCGGCAATAACCGGCGCCGAGCCGGAACCTGTTCCCCCGCCCAAACCACAGGTTACAAAAGCCATATCACTGCCCGCCAGAGCGGATTTGACATCCTCCAAATTTTCCTTCGCTGATTCCTCGCCAATTTCAGGATCACTTCCCGATCCCAATCCGTTAGTAATGGTTTTTCCAATAAGAATTTTTTTATGTGCAACGGCATACAACAAATCCTGAGCATCCGTATTAATAGCAATGGTTTCAACATTTTTCACACCAATTTCCATGAGGCGATTGATGGTGTTATTTCCGGCACCTCCGGCACCCACTACCTTAATAATTGTTCGGTGCGATTGAAGTATTTTTTCCAATTCTTTATCGAATTCGCTTGTGAGTTCAGGCCGTTTCCGATCCCGCTTGTTTTCATTGTCCATTGCAGATTTAATAATTGATTGCATGAATCTCCTCCGTCAGCTCTTATTCATTTAAAAGCTGCTTAAAATATTTTCCGGCATCATCGTACATGAGAAATTCTAGCGGATCTTTTGATTCGTCGGGTTCCAGACCTCGATGATTCTCCTTTTTTTCCGGCTTTCTTTTCAGGAAATCTTCTTCGAATGAATTTAGCCTTGCCAGAACTTCCGACGCCCAGGAAAAAACATCTTTGTCAGACAATCGGTTCTGTTTCCCAAGTTCCTCTATCTTCAAAATAACATCTGAAATATAAGAAATATTTTCTTTTTTAAGAAGTAGCTCCCGCGACAAGACTTTTTTAAAAACAGCTTCTGTTTGATCCACAATTCGGGTGACGTATTCATAGCCGAGTTTTCGGGCCAAAATTTTCAGAGAATAGCAGCCCAGTTCCACATCTTCGTAGGCACGGTGATTGTCAATGTCTTCCTGAAGAAGAGAAAATGCCCGCCTCACAAATTGAAAATACATTTCAGCCTCCTCCACAAAGTCTTTTCCGCCCCGTGGAAAAAGCGGAGCCTTCCCGGATTCGGGAAAATCCTTTTTCTGCGGAATCGAATCATCCTTGGAAGCGCCCGGTTCTTCAAAAGTCCGTTCGTCTTCGGATTTCATCAAATTGGTGTAATATTTATGAGGCGGTTCGGACGCAGAGCCTTCTTGCGCCGGTTTAGAATCGATTGGAAGTTCTTCTGATAATTCATCAATAACCTGCAAGAGGTCTTCATCATCTTCCCCCGGCAAAGAAATATCGTCGTCTTTGCTGATAGCGGTTGTTTCCGGAGGCTGATCCTCGTCAACTTCCGAAAGCAAAAATACATCGTCCAAAATTTCTCCCGGAGAGTTATCAGGAGCTGCCTCGGCTTCCGTGCTTTCAATTTCCTGTTCCGGAGGAATTGGAGAATCTTCCACCGGTTTGGAAAGCTCTTTTTCGGAAACAAGAGCATTCTCCGAAGCAGCCTCCTCCTGTGGAAACATCTCATCGTACAACCTTTCCATTTCGGAAACGGAAAAATTGCTCTCATCTATTATTGGAATTTCTGTTTCTTGCTTTCCGGCAGTTTTTTCTTCCGGAACGCCCTGAATAGAATCTTCACGCCTGGCGGCGTTCTCAGAAACTTCCTCCGCCAGAGAATCGCCTTCCATATTGAGGGAAGTTTCTTCTTCCGGAAAAGACTCCTCTTCCTTTAAATCATTTTCAGGTTCTGCCATTTCCATCGAAGCAGAAACAATCTGTTCATGGCTTTCTTCTTCAATCTGATTTTCCCGGGGAGAATCCTGGAATTCGACAGATTCAAATTCCTTATCTAATTCAAAATCACTTTCTTCTTCAACCGCTTCTGGAATATTAGAAGGAAGAGCCTCGGCCAAATCAACATCCTCAAAATTAGTTTCTTGCGTATTTTGAGATTGAGCAATTGCCTCCACTTCTTTATACAGCTCCTCCAATTTGTGAAGAACCACAGGCACAATGTCCAGGTTTTCCCCCGCCCAGCCCGATCGATTGACTTCCCGGAGAGCTTTTACGGATTCCTCAACATCCGGCAATACTTTTTGCAATGGAAATCTAAACGTGCGCAAAGCCAAATTTAAAACCGTTAGCGTGCGCATTGAGATTGTCTCAATCCCGTCGTTGCCCTGAATCATGGCCCATTCGCGCAGTTCCTGAAAGGCTATTTTTACTTTTCTCAAAAGAGAGCGATTGTGCTGCTGATTTTTGAATTCCGCCAGTAATTTATTAATTTCATCCAGTTTTTTGGAAACATCGTCATAGAAAAAATCCCACGGATCCGGAACTTCGGCGGTCTTTTGTCGCCCCTGAAGTAATTCTTCCAGATTGGAGGGTTGTGTGTTTTGCCCTGAAGGGTCAGGAACCGGCTTTTCAATCGATTTTTCCGCGTGCGAATAATTTTCCTGAGTATCCGAAAACGAAGCCGGCTGTGCTTTTTCGAGCCCTGCATATGAAAGAAGTTCATCCCTGGAATCCGGACGGGTCATCATCGATGTAAAGGTTATGGCCAGAGAAATACCAAGCTCCTTCACGATTTCCATCATTTGATCCGTTGTCAGATGGGAGGCACGCAAATATTCCACTTTTTCCATCAATGTATGATAGAATACATCAAAACCGGGAATCCGTGTAAGGTTAAAGAGTGTTTCAATTTTGTCCGGTGAATTAATAATTTCATCAACCACCAGACCGATAGCGGCCACATTTTCAGGATTTTCCAGGAGCGCTTCCTGTGTCTTTAATTCATTGATAAAACTAAAGATAAAATAACTTTTGGCATTAAAAAAACGATTGATCAACTCCCGGTGAAAATCACTCATCCCCGGAAAATCATTTCCTGCAACAGCCATTAAATGTCCTCGCTAATTCTGGAATTGTTGGTACAAATTAAGTACAGCAGGCACATATTTTTGGGTTTCAGGCCAGAGAATTCCGCTCGCTTTGTTGTGCGCCAGCCACATGGCGGCTCGTTTTTCGCCGCCGTTATAGGCCGCCAGTCCGCCCTGTAATCCGTAAATATCAATTAATGTTGATAAATACCGGCATCCCAAACGAATATTGTAAATCGGATTAAACAAAACCGATTGCGGGGTAACCCATGAAATATTTTCAAACTCAGCCAGAAACATCCCCGTTCCCGGCATAATTTGCATGAGTCCCATCGCCCCCACAGGAGAGGTTACCTTCGGATTCCAGGTGCGTGCGCTCTCGTGTGTAATGGTGGCGCAGATCAAATCCACATCCAAATTTGCATATTTTATGCTCATTTCGTAAATTTCATTGGCAATGTCGTACCGTATATTGGAAGGCATTTGGGGATTAAACTGCGCAATTAATTTCATAACCTTCTGAATATTTGACTGGCGAACAGCATCCACATTCATTGCTGCTCGTAAATCATTTACCATTTTTTCAATATTTTTAACTTGTTTGTTTGAATTGTCAAAATCGTAATACCGAAATGTAAAACCGCCTGCCGAAATTCCCAAAACCAATCCAGTAATTACCAGAACAATCCAATAACTTCCGCTTGACTTTTTAGGTCGCATTTTGACATTCACTCCTTCCTTGTTTCAGGAAATGTCGTTTACTTTAAGATTAAGATTTGCAAGATTTATGCCACTTCTCTTGATTGCAATTGCGCATCCTGAGCCAGAATTTCCTTTGCCAAATCCAGATAAGCTTTTGCCCCCTTGCTCCTCGGATCGAACAAAAGAGCAGGTTGTCCGTAGTAAGGAACTTCTGCCAGTCGCACGTTTCGCGGAACGTACGTTTCGAAAACCATCCCTTTCAAGGTATATTTTACTTTTTCAATCACGCGCTTCGTCAAATTGCTGCGCATATCCACCATTGTAAGCAAAAAACCCCGATAGCGCAGTAAAGGATTGTGTTCTTCCTTTACTGCACGTGTCATCTTCAAAAATCTGCCTAAAGCCTTCAACGCGTAATATTCGCATTGGATAGGCACAATTATAGAATCGGATGCGATAAGAGCATTGTACGTGAGATTTCCAAGAGATGGCGGACAATCGTTGATAATAAAATCATACTCATTTTTGATTGGCTTCAGAGACGCTTTTAAGCGGGATTCGGCAGCCGAACCAATTAACCGCCGCTTCTCTTCTTCATCTGACCACACGTTGCAGGGAATAACATCCAGATTTTCCATTTCCGTTTTGTGAATTGTTTCCCGCACGTCGATGGTTTGTGAAAACAATTCAAGAACGCCCGCCTTAATATCATACCGGCTCAACCCGAAACTTGCCGCAATTCCTCCCTGCGGGTCCACATCTACCAGAAGAACCTTATAACCCATCGATGCAAATGATGCACCTAAATTTACGGTCGTTGTTGTTTTTCCAACGCCCCCTTTTTGGCTGGCTATGGATATGACTTCGCCCATTAACCTGTTCCTTTCATCGTTTCTTTCTATGAGCTTTTTCACTATTCAATAGAATTATCGTCATATCCATAAAAAAACCATAGCAAAAATTTTAGGAAAACAAATATTTTCCCGACTGTTAATTAGGATTTTTTTCCAGGGTTGTCTCCATTTGCTGATTTTTTGATAGAACTTGTTTGGAGGGAAAAAGGGTCTGTTCTTTAGGTTTGATATTGGAATTTACCTTGAAAATGCAAGATTCCCAGGAAGAAATCTCATGCAGGGCTTTCCAGCCCTTCAGTCGCCCGCAGGCTGCGTGGATAATTGTATTCCCCCAGAAATAAACCTGTCCCGATTTTTCATTATTGATAACGTCCAGCATAAAATATCCCTGTCCGGCTTTTTGCAACTGACTAATTTCGTAAATACGTCTTCCAATCGGTGATTTTGTTAAAGTCGTTGAATTGTTCGATTCTGACAATACACTGTAAATCATTTGTTTTAAATCATTTATTTCAAAAGGCTTTTCAATATAATAGAGTCCACCCTTTTCCCTTACCGTGTCTTCTGTTTCCGCGGAACCATAGGCCGTCATGACAATCACTTTCACGTCCCGATGATTATTTAAAATCGCATCCATCAGTTCCAATCCTGTGCGGCCGGGCATGCGAAGGTCTGTCACCAATAGATCGATTGCCTGGTGTTGAATGATTCGCAGGGCTTCATCTCCTGAATTCACGCAAATAACCTGAATGTCTTTTTGATCACGTGATAAACTGCGGGAAATGCTCCACGTCAAATCTTCTTCGTCATCCGCAATTAATACCTGCTTCATTCCCTGTATATCCTTTCCACCATAAATAATAATGCCTTTGCCCCAATAGTTGCAAACAGTATGCCGTGAAAAAACGGGAAAAGTGTTTTACATTGGCGTTGAATGTATCGAAATAATACAGTTCTTCTGCACTGTTTATTTTGAAATTAGAGGATTACAAATCTGTCTTTGAAAAATTCACTTAAAACAGACAGGATTTTTGAGGGTAAATAAGGCAGATATTTCCGGTACTGTGGTCGGATTTTAAGCAGATGGAAAATCTGTTTCCAAAATCAAAAATTCTGGATGGGCATGATGTACAGGGGCATTGTTCCCTTATCGTCGATAGTTTCTACTTTTTTCAGGAGATTGTAATTTGCCTGAACGTAAAACTTGCGCCGGAGATTTTTAGAAAATTTATTCATGGCCGCCAGTCGGCGTTTCTGTAACAGGCGTTGTTTCAGATTATCTTTTATTTCGCTGAAAGGAAGTTTTCTGGCCGATTTTTTACCAATCACCCTGAAAATCGAATAGCCGCCGTGGGGAGGGCCGCCAGAAATTTCCAAAGGGCCGTACAAGTCGCCGATTTTTAAAGAAAAGGCGATCTCGCCAATTTTGCCATGACCGCTTTTGCGAAAATAGCCGAATTCCCCGCCCTTTTCGGCGGCCCATGTCCGGATGGAGTATTTTCGAGCCAATTGTTCCATGTTGGCTCCCTTGCGAATAAGGCGAAGGAGTTTTTCTGCCTCGCTCTTATTGCGGACAAGGATTTCCCGAATGTTCACTTTGGCCGGATCCATGAATTCCTGCGGGTGGGAATTGTAATACGCCCGCACATCTTCATCTGTAACATTTATTGTATCCAGTAAAACCATCATCATTTTGCTGTACAAAACATCATCCCGCTTCTCTTCAAATTCTTTTCGCGCCTCCGGATGGCGGTCATATCCCCGCTTCAGTGCGATTTTTGCCAATGTTTCATTACGAATCATAACGCCAATATCATTGTAAAATTTTCTCGAATTTTCGTAGTGAGGACGATTCATTACCGGCATATCTTTTAATCGTTGAAGAAAATCACCGATTGTCCAGTGTCCACCCTTGAAAACCAGCAATGTGTCATTCAAATGATCCTGCAAAGCGGAATGGATTTGGCCAATTTCCCGATCGAAAATATTTGGCATGTACGGCGGCAGCTTTTTCGGATTTTTGCCAAAAATCTGCTGAAATTGCCCGTTCAAATAATGAAAGGCTTTTCCTTTTAAAACAACATGCTTTGGATCCATAATTTTCTTCACATACTTGCCGGCCAGTTTCCTTTCTTTTCGCATCCTGATTTTGTAAACAATATCCTTTTCGTGCGTCTGAAAATCATATTCCGAGGGAATGGCTTCCTTTTGAATATCCAGTACTTCCAGAATGTGATACCCCCAACGGGAGCGAACAGGCGCAGAGATTTGATTCGGTTTAAGATGATAGATTGTATTTTCCAGATTCTCATCCATGTCCCCCCAAGAAACCCAGCCCAGATCTCCGCCGGTTTGAGCCAGTTTCTTGTCCCTGAAGGTTGTCCGCGCAATGGTATTCCAATCCTCTCCGTTTTCAAGACGTCTCGAAATATCCGAGGCTTCGCGATATGTGGGGGCAAAGAGGTGTCTCACATGAAATTTGGTCAGGCTTTTCAGATAGGCCTGACGAGCCTCGCCATCGGACACGGTTACTTTATTCTGAATTTCCTTGCGATAGAGCTCTTTAATAGCTGCCTGTTTTCGATAATAATCAATATATTTTTGCACCATCGGATCAGACGCAAGCCCTTCTTTTTCCGCCTCCCGGGCAAAAAGAACCTCTTGAATCATGTGATCCAGTTGCCCCTTTTTGGAAGCAAATCCTCCTCTGGGACGAAGCATGTAGGGAAAAAGCTCGTACGAAAGTTTAAAATCGTGTACGCTAATGTTGCGATTATCTACCGTGGCAAGAATGGTTTTGTTCGTAACAGGGGTATTTGAGGATTGTTTCTTCGCACAGTTAGAAAAAAATATCACCGTCAAAAGAAGAAACAAAATGCCTATTCCCAAAATTCTTTTCATAAAAACCAAAAACCTCCCAGGTAAAAATCCGATCGCTGAAACGGGTACGCAGCGCTTTCCAACGTTAATCTTTAGAGCCACCGTCCCGCATTTTCAATCTTTGTCCGGGTGAATCTCAAAAACCGCCCGTTGTAACAAACTTTTACAATTTAGTATATTTTATTCAAAAATCCCAACTTTGTTCCTTATTGCGGCAGAATTTCCATCGGCAGCGGCCCTTTGCATTTTCCACCTACAAAACCCGCAACGACAATTTTTTTATTGGATTCACTCATATCGGTTCCTCAACCACCAAGACTCTAATCTTATTATATATCATATTTTGGGTACTATGCGCTTTAGGGGCGTAAATCGGCAACTTTTTGTGGATACGCCTGAATTTTTATGTCCAAGAATCTACGCAAAAAGGGCAGCCCAAAGGGCTGCCCTCTTTTCATTCCCGCAACCGGAGTATTTGAGAAAGGCTATTTCTGATGTGTAATCATGTTCCGCAGAACCGTTTGCAGGATTCCGCCGTTTCGGTAGTAATCCACTTCCACCGGTGTGTCGAGGCGCACCAGCGCTTTGAAGGATTTTACCGGGCCGTCGTCAGACGCAGCCGTCACGGTTACATCCTGGCCGGGTTTGAGGCCGTCGGCAATATCGGTGATATCGTACACTTCTTTGCCGCTGAGACCCAGCGATTCCTTGTTTTCACCTTTTTTGAATTGAAGGGGAAGCACTCCCATTCCGATCAGATTGCTCCGGTGAATCCGTTCAAAGCTTTCAGCCAGCACGGCTTTCACGCCCAGAAGCGCCGTTCCTTTGGCCGCCCAATCCCGGGAACTGCCCGTTCCGTACTCTTTGCCGCCAATCACGAGCAGCGGGGTGCCGTCTGCTTCATATTTCATGGCTGCGTCGTAAATAAACATTTTTTCACCGGTGGGAAGGTAAATCGTCCAGCCGCCTTCGGTGCCGGGAACCAATTGGTTTTTAATTCGGATGTTCGCAAACGTACCGCGCATCATTACTTCGTGGTTTCCGCGCCGGGAACCGAATGAATTGAAATCCTTTGGTTGAACCCCGTGAGCGATCAAATATTTCCCGGCAGGGCCATCCACGGGTATCGATCCTGCAGGCGAAATGTGATCGGTCGTTACGGAATCGCCCAAAAGTGCCAGCACGCGTGCGCCCTTAACATTCTGTAAAGAGGGAACGTCAAGAGGCATATCATCAAAGAAGGGCGGATTCTTAATATAAGTCGATTTTTCATCCCACCGATACATTTCGCTTTCCAACAGTGGCAGAGATTTCCAGTGCTCATTTCCTTCGTACACGGCGGCATATTCCTTTTCAAACATTTCCGGTTTGATTCCCACTTCCATCACCTCGAAGATTTCTTTTTGGGTCGGCCAGATGTCTTTCAAATAAACCGGATTTCCATTTTTGCCCGTTCCAACCGGTTCGTTTTCAAAATCCATGTCAATTTTGCCCACAAGGGCGTAAACAACCACCAACGGTGGAGACGCCAGATAATTTGCCTTGACGGCTGCGTGCACGCGCCCCTCAAAATTACGGTTTCCACTTAAAACCGAGCAGGCCACCAGATCGCCCTTTTTGATGCCCGCTTCCACGGCTTCGGGAAGCGGGCCGCTGTTTCCGATGCACGTGGTACAGCCGTAACCGACCAGATTGAATTTCAGCTTTTCCAGATAGGGCAATAATCCGGCCTCTTTCAGGTAATCCGTTACCACGCGGGAACCGGGCGCCAAGCTCGTTTTGACCCACGGTTTGGACATCAGACCCTTTTCCACAGCCTTTTTCGCCACAAGTCCGGCTGCCATGATGACCGAAGGATTGGAGGTATTCGTACAGCTTGTAATGGCCGCAATCACTACCGATCCATTTTTTAGATCAAATGTTTCACCATTCATTGTGATAGGCACCGATTTTTTCTGTTCTTTTTCCGAAAGGGCAAAACCCCTCTCATTGATCGGCGCTGCCAGGGTCTCGTGGAATTTCGGCTGAATTTCTTTCAGGCGAATGCGATCCTGAGGCCGCTTCGGCCCGGCAATGCTGGGTTCAACCGTTCCCATATCCAATTCCAGAACATCGGTGAATTCCGGATCGGGGGCGTCCTTTGTTCGGAAAAGCCCCTGCTCCTTTGTGTAGGCCTCCACCAATCGGACGACTTCCTCGCTCCGAGCAGTGAGACGCAGATATTGCAGAGTTGCCTCGTCCACCGGGAAGAAACCCATCGTGGCACCGTATTCGGGAGCCATATTGCTCAAAGTGGCGCGGTCGGCAAGACTCAATTTCTTCAAACCCGAACCAAAATATTCGACAAATTTGCCAACAACACCCCGCTTTCGGAGCATTTCGGTAACGGTTAACACAAGGTCTGTTGCCGTGGCACCGTCCTGCAATTCACCGTACAGTTTAACACCGATTACCTCCGGAATAAGCATGTAGTAGGGCTGCCCCAGCATCACGGCTTCGGCCTCAATACCGCCCACGCCCCAGCCCAGAACGCTCAGACCGTTGATCATGGTGGTGTGGGAATCGGTGCCCACCAGCGTGTCCGGGTAGGCCACGGTTTCGCCGTTCAGGGTGCCGCGCATGACCACTTTCGCAAAATATTCCAGATTGATCTGGTGAATAATTCCCGTATCCGGCGGAACCACACTAAAATTTTTAAAGCCCTTCTGTGCCCAACGCAGTAGTGTGTAGCGCTCGCGATTGCGCTCAAATTCCTTTTCCGCATTGATAGCAAACGCCTCCGGAATACCGTACACGTCCACCTGAACAGAGTGATCGATGACCAGATCGGATCGAACAATAGGATTAATTTTCGCCGGATCGCCCTTAAAATGATTTATCGCATCCCGCATAGCTGCCAGATCAACAACGGCGGGCACGCCGGTAAAATCCTGCAAAACCACACGCGCGGGCATGTAGGGGATTTCCTTCGGAGTCACATTTTTTGCATCGTAAGAGGCAATTTTTTTCACGTCCTCGAACGTTACCAAATGCCCGTCTTCGTTTCGCAACATATTTTCCAGCAAAATGCGAATGGAGAAGGGCATCCGGGAAAGATTAACCAGCCCCTCCTTTTCCAGTTTTTTCAGACTAAAATACGTATAGGACTGGCTCCCCACCCTTAGGGTTGCTTTTGTCTCAAAACTATTTTTTATTTTTTTCTCCATTTAAAAGCTCCTTTTTTTAATCTGTTCGTTTAAAAAATCCAATTGCTTTGATTGAAATGCTCTAACAAATCCATTAAATAATTTTAGTAAATTTAAAGGATTTTTACAAGTGCTTTTTTAAGATTTGAGGTTTGTCTGCTTTTTTTTGTTACGGAGAGACGGTTTTTAACTACTGCAGCGATTCTTAATTAATATTACAATAAATTGTCATTGCGAGCGATAGCGAAGCAATCTCTAACTAATCACCCCCCTTTCAGTGAAAAAAATCAATACCCAAACACCCTTGGCAGCCAGAGTGAGAGAGCCGGAATGTAGGTAACGAGAAGCAGAGCAATAACCATTGCTACAAAAAGTGGAAGGAGTGGCTTGACAATATCTGCAATTCTGATTTTGGCGATGGCACAGCCTACAAAAAGAACCGAGCCAACGGGCGGTGTGCATAAGCCAATCGACAGGTTCAACACCATCATAATCCCAAATTGAATGGGATGCATGCCGAGTTTCATCGCCACCGGCAGAAAGATGGGGGTAAAAATCAGCACAGCCGGCGTCATGTCCATAAACGTGCCCACCGCGAGAAGAATTAAATTAATAATGAGAAAAATAATGATTTTGCTGTGTGTGAGCGAAACCAAAATCAAACTGATTGTTTGCGGAATATTTTCGTAGGACAAAATCCAGGACATGGCCATTGATGTAGCAATCAAGAGCATGACAATGGCGGTTGTGTTGACGGCGTCCAAAAGAACGCCTGGCAAATCCTGCCATTTTAATTCCTTGTAAATCATTGCCAGAAAGAGAGAATAAATCACGGCAATGGCAGACGCTTCTGTTGCCGTGAAAATGCCCGCAATGATTCCGCCAATCACAATAATAATCAGCAGAAGGCCGGGAATGGTGCGCAGAAAAATAATCAGGGCTTCCAGCAATCCGCTTTTCTGCCCTACCGGGTAACCGCGTTTCACGGAAATCATCCAAGCCACAACCATGAGCATAAGTCCCACCAAAATCCCCGGAATGTAGCCTGCAATAAAAAGCGCCGCAATCGAAACCCCTCCACTCGCCAGAGAATACACAATGAGAATATTACTGGGAGGAATGAGCAAACCCACAGTTGAGGAGGTAACGTTCACGGCGGCGGCAAAACTCTTATCGAATCCCTCTTTTTCCATTCGTGGAATCATAAACCCGCCAATGGCTGAGGTAGCCGCCACAGCCGAGCCGGAGATCGCTCCAAAGAACATGGCGGCCACAATATTCACGTAGGCCAGGCCACCCGGAAGCCGTCCCACAATCACTTTTGCCAGATCAATCAATCTTCGGGCAATGCCTCCTCGTCCCATTATTTGCCCGGAAAGGATGAAAAACGGAATTGCCAACAGCGCAAAACTATCCAATCCCGATGCCATTCGTTCCGCAACCGTTGTGACCGCTGCAGCAGGTGAAATGGTAATCAGCATTGTTAAAATCGTCGAAATCCCGATGCTAAAAGCAATCGGCACATTAATCGCCAGCAAAATGACAAAGCTCAGCACTAAAACAGATATTGACAATTCCATCGATTGTGTTCCCTATTCAACGGCAATAATTTTTTCTTCTGTTTCCATGATTGGTTCACCAGATCCCTGAAATCGGATAAAAATATCCCGTAAAAATAAAATGGCGTAAAAACTGATGAGCAGTCCGCTTAGAGGAATAACCAGATAAACGTAGCCCATTTTTATTTGGAGAGCGGCGGAGATTTGATCCAATTCCAGCGTGAGCAAAACCAGACGGAAACCTCCCCAAACCATTACGAACGCTGCAAATAAAAGGACAAAGCTGTGAACAACGGCATCTGCCCACAACCGATTATTGCCGGACAATTTTTGCACAAGGACATCCACACCGAGATGCATCATTTGCCGGTAAGCATAGCTGGCGCCCAGTAAGCCAATCCAAATAAGCAAAAATCGGGCGATTTCTTCAGTGTAAGGACTGGGATGCCTTATCGCAAATCGGGAAAGCACCTGCCAGGTAACATCCAGCACCATAAAGGCCATGAGCCCCTCCAAAACGATTGCCATTATGCGGTCAATCCATTGCACAAGTTTTTTTAAGATCATGGACTCTCCTCTATTTTCCGGATTTCATCCACCAATTTTCCGATAGACGTATTTGAATATTGTTGATAAATACTCTGCACTGCCTGTTGAAAAGGCTCTTTGGCCGGATGGTACACCCTTACACCGGCTTTTTGTACCGCTGCCAGACATTCCTGACTGACCTTTTTCCACAGGTGACGCTGATAAATTACCGATTCATCGGCCGCCTGTTGAAGCCATCGCTGTTCCTGTAGCGTAAGTTTATTCCAAGTATGTGTGCTGATTAGAATAATATCCGGAACAAATGTGTGCTCATCCAGCGAATAGTACTTGCAAACCTCGTAGTGTTTGGAAAAATATAAACTGGGTGGATTATTTTCAGCTCCGTCCACCACACCTTGTTGCAGAGCCGTGTACAATTCCCCCCAGGAAATGGGGGTAGGGGATCCTCCCATCAGGCGGATCATTTCAAAGGATGTTGCGCTTTTTTGGACGCGAATCTTGAGACCTTTCAAATCAGATGGTTTTAAAATTGGCTTGTTTTTTGTGTAAAAACTGCGGCTGCCGGCATCGTAATAGCACAATCCTCGCAAATAGTATTTCCGGCCGGATAGAAGTAGCTGTTTGCCCACACGACTCTTTAAAACCTTCCACAAGCTGTCATCATCCTTAAATAAATACGGGAGACTGTAAACCTTCATTTCCGGCACAAATCCCTCCAGCGGACTGGTGGATACTTTGGTCATTGCAAGGCTTCCAATTTGCAGCAACTCGATGAGCTCACGCTCCGATCCCAACTGACCGTCCGGGTAGATGTCAATTCGCATTTTTCCGCCGGAAATTTCATTTAACCGCTTAGCCATATACACCATACTTCGGTGAACAGGGCTTTGCACATCCAGGCTGTGCGCCAGTTTCAATACGCGTACATGGCCGGTTTGCCGGCAAGCAAGGAACACTAAAAGAACCGATAAAATCAAAAGATTAAGAATTCTCTTTTGAAATTGCATTATATTTTCCCTTTTTCAAAAAAATTTAGGCACACGTTTGTAATATAGAAATTTTTATTAAAAAGTCAATCGTATTTTTCGGTTATTTCAGTCGATTCTTGATTTAAAGTCAGCGATAACCAAATTTTGGTCAGATCATTAAAAGAAGTGGGAAAAATTCTAAGAAGCGAAAATCCTTTTGATTAACACCAAAAATATTTTATTTTGCACTCGAAATAGATGTGCAGAATCTGCGTGAACATGAAAAAATGAAGATCAGTGAGCCTCAACAGAGAATCATTCCAAATCCCTTTGTCTTCCGTATGCCTAACAAACATTCTTGAAGAATTTTTGTATCAAAAAGAATACATCCTTAATTCCTTATTTATCAATTTGTTACTTTCATATTAGTTAAAATAATCATAAAATATTGATTTTATTCCCCGCATAAGGCTAAATTGATTGTATAAACATATAGTTTAGTCTGCTAAAGTTACATCTTCTTATAATTAAATATTTAATTCTACTTTTACTATTCCGTATAATACCCACAGAATATTCCCAAAAGGATTTGGAAAAATATTAAAGAGTCAATTTTTTTCTTAATAATATTTTCCTGAAAGAGGCAACGCTATGCAAAATGCCATATTTGAAATTCTTCTCAACAATTTACCGGAAGGTGTTTGTATATTCGATGAAACCGGAAAAATTATTTTCTGGAATAAGGCAGCTCAAACTATCTTAGGATACAAAAAAGAAGAAACCCTTGGACAAATGTACCATAATTTTATCCGATTTTCAGATTTTACACATCCCCACTCCGAAAATTTTTCATTCGTAAATCTGAATTCTGTGAGCCATTTAAAAAAGACAGAAATTTCCTTTAGAAAACTGATCGATAGTAATAATAATCCAACCAATGTATTCATCCGATTCGTGCCATTCCCTGGAATTAAACCAAATCAAAGTCAAACAGCGATTATTTTTGGTTCAAGTCTCAGCGGATTAGGGCTGGAATTACATAATCTTTCTAACTCGAAGTCTAATTTCTCCAATATTATTGGGCAGTCTTTAATCATGAAGGAGATTTTTAAAAAGATCACCAAGATTGCAAAATCAGAAGTTCCGGTAATGATTATTGGCGAAAGCGGAACGGGCAAAGAACTCCTGGCCAGAGCAATTCATCAGATAAGCAATAGAAATAAAGAAAGCTTTATTGCCATTGACTGTCATGCTTTACCATTGAGTCTTTTGGAAAGTGAACTTTTTGGCTATGAAAAGGGTGCTTTTACAGGAGCAAATACTTCAAAAATCGGATTATTGGAACTTTCTCATAAGGGAACAATATTTTTAGACGAAGTAATCGAAATGGATGTTGCTGTTCAGGCAAAACTCCTTCGATTTTTACAAGAACGTAAATTCAGAAGTCTTGGCGGCCGAAGGGAAAAAGAAGTTGAAGTTCGTGTAATTTCAGCAACAAACAAAAACCCACATGACCAGATTAGCAAAGGAACTTTTAGGGAGGACTTTTATTACCGGCTTGGTGTAGTCGAAATAGAACTTCCACCTCTTAGGCAAAGGAAAGAAGATATTCCATTGTTGGTTCATTCTTTTATAAAAAAATATAGTAAACGATCAGAAAAAAAATGCGATGGTATTACCGAGGCGGCACTGAACTTTTTGCAGGATTATCAATGGCCGGGAAATATTCGACAGCTGGAAAATGTTATTTACAGAGCTATAACCATGAGTGACAAAAATATTATTAGTATTGAAGATTTACCAGAATATATTCTTGGGTATAAACCCAGGCTTTTTTTCAAGAACAAGGAAACCAAGTATTCTAATTTTAAAAAATTAAGGAAAGAATACATTAAGCAATTCGAAAAAGAATTCCTAATTGCGCTCTTGGAAAGACACCGAGGTAATGTCACAAAAGTCGCTTTTGAGGCGGGATTAAGTCGTGTGACAATTTACCGAATGTTGGAACTCCACAATATTGACCTACAAAAGGATGTAAATAAAATTCAACAGTAATCGATTTTATATAAGACCAAATTTTGATTCAAATATTTATCCTTTTTTGCTTTAACGCCATATTCCTATCCTTCAGGTTTTACATCTATCTTATTAAACATTCCTATTTGTTAACCAAATGTTACATTTGTTACGACATTGTTACATTTAATCCTTAAAAAAGCACCCATAATACTAATATTGTAAAAATAATATTACACATACACCCCATAATGAATTACTGCACAACAATCTATCTTATTGTATTTTTAAGAATTAACTAATTATATTTTTTTGGCATATAATTTGAGAAGTAATTTATGGAGGTTAATTCTAAATTTATATGAAAGCAAAAAAATGATTATATCAATTTTGCTTGCGACCTGTGATAGACAACTTGAAATTGACATTGTTAAATATTTCGAACAAGAGAGCGTAAAAATCAAAACGGTCCGGCATGGTCAGAAAGTCATTTTGGAAATTTTAGACGTCGATTATGATTTTCTTGTTATCGATCAATTTTTGGAAGGTTTATCAGGCGAAGAGCTCATTCAAATTATCAGAAAAAGCCGACCACATTTACCAATTATTTACATTATTGAAAAAGAAGATATTGAAAAAAGCAAGCGTATTATGGAAAAAGGGGTTCTATTACGTCTTCTAAAGCCCATTGATTTATATGAGTACAAATTCTTAAGAGATTTAATTGTTCTAAATGGTAATAATCTAAACTGAGAGAGATTAAATGAAATTTTCATTATAATAATTTGAATTAAAAACTTTTTAAAAAAAATGAAACGCAAAATAATGGCTATAATAAACAATAAAATGTGGTCTACACGGATTTCACAAATATACCACTTATATTTCAAAACCTGCATATAAAAAGGCAATACCAATGACTCAGTCCAACATTGATATTCTAAAATATGCAAAAATTCTTCTGCATGGAAAATGGATTTTAATCATTTGTGTTCTATCAGCTTTGTTACCGGTTATTTACTTTAATCGAATAAGCAAACCAGTTTTCCAATCTTCTACAACAATTATATTCGATCAACAAGCAGAGCAACTTTCAATCGGAAGCCCATTCCCTTTTCGGCAGGGAACATCATTTATTGCCAATCAGATCGGCGAAATAAGAAGTAAATCGCTTGCAGAGGACGTTACAAAAGAGCTCTCAGACACGATTATTGAACAATTTTCTTTTCCAAAGGAGCGACCTGCCAATTTTAATAAATTCAATTATATCAGCGGAATTATTTTTAAAAATATTTCAGCAAAATCCATTAAAAATTCCGATATGATTCAAATCACAACAAAAGCTCCCACACCAAAATTAGCCAGCATTGTTGGTAACACTGTTACTCAAGTTCTTGAGAAACGAAGCCTCATCATAAAACGCGAAGAAACCAATAATGCCGTTAAAATGATCGGAGAACAACTTTCTCGCTATCGAACGAAATTAGACAATGCCGAAATTGCCCTCAAAAATTATAAACAATTAAAGAAAATAACCATTTCCCCAGATCAAGAATCCATTCAGATTTTTCAGAGAATTACAAATGCTGAGGTTCTTTTAAATGAAACCAAATCTAATCGTGAATCTGCAGAAAGTCGCCTTCAATTCATTAAGAAGAAAATCACTGTTGAACGTCAGGGCCTTGTTCCCAATATTACTAAAGTTTCGAGCCCTTGGATCCAAAAATTAAAAGAAAACCTTATTGACTTAGAGGTTCAATATACCAATCTAAAGGTTCAAAATTTTAATCCAAAACACCCCAAAATGATTCAACTAAAAAATAAAATTGAGCAGGTTAAAAAAAACCTTAAAAAAGAAACAATGAAGTTAGCTCAAAGCGAGAATATTATTGATCCAATTCACCAGATTGAGAAATTTTTGGAAGAAACAGTAAACCTTGAAGTGGAGATACAGACATACAAAGCACAGGAAGCCGCCCTTCAACGCGTTATTGATAAGTACAATTACAGCCTTAAATCTGTTCCAGAGAAAGAATTGGAGCTGGCTAGACTTATTCGCAATAAAAATGTTAACGAACAAATTTACATGATGCTGCTACAAAAATATGAAGAAATGAAAATCCTTGAAGCCCA
>CAZIYL010000006.1:0-29764 GCA_964543425.1 uncultured Deferribacteres bacterium | reverse complement strand
ACGGACACCTTATCCCAGCGCATCCGGGATATAAATCACAAAAATTCGTGAGAGATTTCGTGGAGAAAGGATTGCTCTGTGTTTTGTCATCTCCTTCAGGAGGCGGAAAGACATCGGTGATTCAGGAAGTTTTGAGAAGAAAACCCGAATATGCCTATTCAATTTCTGCAACAACCCGGCCCAGACGAGGCCATGAAATTGATGGCAAAGATTATTTTTTCCTGAACGAAAAGGAATTCAAAGAAAAAATAGAAAAAGGCGACTTTATCGAATGGGCGGAAGTACATGGGTATTTGTATGGAACTCCGCGAGAAAGTATTGAGACGAAATTAAAAGAAGGTAAAATTGTACTGCTGGATATTGATGTTGAAGGCGGGATGTCGATTAAAAAACTGTATCCCGATCGATCCCTTTTGATTTTTTTAAAACCGCCGTCAATTGAAGCGCTAATTGAGCGGCTGATGCATCGGTCGACGGAGACCGAGGATCAAATCAAAAAGCGTTTAGAGCGAATTCCGAAAGAAATGGCATATGCCGATTTCTACGACGTTGTTATTATTAATGATGATTTTAACCGAACAGTAACCGAAGTAATAGAAACGATTGAAATGAATCGAAATCAATTGGAGGTAAAAAAGAATGGTTGAAACACTGCCATTAGATGAAATCAAAAAACGAACAAATAATATTTACGAGTTGGTAGTTGCTCTTTCCAAACGCGCCCGACAAATTAATGAAGAACGCCGCGCACGTCTGCACATGGAAATCAATACAAATGAAGAATATGACGATTTGGAAGATGTCCTAAATCTCCATCCCATGGAGGGGCATGTCTTTGAGCGAAAAATCAAACCCACGCGTCAGGCGATCGAGGAATTTTTCCAGGACAAATTGAACATCAGGTATCCCGAAAATCATACGGATTCTGAATGAAATTATTTGAAAATAAAAAAATTCTCTTTGGCGTAACGGGAGGAATTGCTGCTTACAAAGCCTGTGAATTGGTACGGGAACTGAAAAAACAGGGAGCAGATGTTCAGGTAGCCATGACACAATCTGCTCAAAAATTTGTTGCGCCATTGACATTTGAAACCCTGGCCGACAGAGATGTCTTGACGGAGATGTTTCCTTCGGGAAAGCCGATTAGGACGCGCCACATTGACATCCCCCGTGCGGTGGATCGGGTTTTCATTTGTCCGGCAACGGCAAATTTTATTTCAAAAGTGGCAAACGGGATCGCGGACGACTTGCTTTCGACAATGGTAACCGTTGCCGGTGCGGAGAAAACGGTTTTCTGCCCGGCCATGAATACGGATATGTATTTGAATCCAATTTTTCAGAAAAATATGAAAAATCTTGAAAAATCGGGTTATCGTTTCATTTCGCCGGATACGGGGGGATTGGCCTGTCACACGGAAGGCATTGGTCGTTTGGCAAGTAAAGAGAGAATTATTGACAGTTTCAAAACTGAGCTGCTCGGTTCGAATGAGCTCAAGGGGCATTCCATCGTGGTTACCGCCGGGCCTACAGAAGAACGCTTGGATCCGGTGCGCTTTATTACAAACGCCTCCACCGGCAAAATGGGATTTGCTGTAGCAGAAGTGGCGGCACTTGCCGGCGCCAAAGTAACCCTCATTTCCGGCCCCACAAACCTGAGACCCTTTTCAGGTGTGCGATTTGTTTCCGTTCGAACGGCTTTGGAGATGCGAGAGGCTGTTCTCGAGGCATACGAAAGGGCCAATGGGGTTATAATGGCTGCGGCCGTGTCCGACTACCGACCAGCCACTTATTCCGATGTCAAAACAAAAAAGGGGGCTGACAGGCTTGTTATCGACCTGAAGAAAAACCCGGACATTTTAAAAGAATTGGGAGAAAAGAAAAATGGCCGTGTCCTGATTGGTTTTGCCGTTGAAACCAATAATGAGGTGGAATACGGGCAACAGAAGCTCATTGAAAAAAATCTGGACATGATTGTGGTAAACAATTCTCAGCGCGAGGGTGCAGGATTTGGTACGGATACAAATATTGTAACTTTCTTACTGCATTCCGGGGAGCGACAGGATTTACCAAAATTGACAAAATTTGAGGTGGCACAGAATATCATCCGACAATATAGTCGAATTGGTAGTGAACGGTTTCAAAAATAGGAAAACGTGTGGCTGAGATCGCCAAAATATTGCGTGATTTCATAACGTACCTGAAACAGCAACAAGATATTTACGGAGACGAATTCTTGGTATCGAACGAAGAAGCGGATGAATTTGTTGGCATTTTTCAGAAAAAAGACCTGACATTGCAGGAATTTTATGAAGCAATCAAAGATTGTCCGCGATGTCCTTTGGCAAAAACACGTACCCACCTTGTTTTTGGTGAAGGAAATGAAAAAGCCAAACTGATGCTTATTGGCGAAGCTCCCGGCAGGGATGAAGATTTGAGCGGCGTTCCGTTTGTGGGAAGGGCCGGGCAACTTTTGAATAAAATTCTGGAAGCGATTCATTTCAAAAGGGAGGATGTGTATATCGCCAATATTGTGAAATGCCGTCCGCCCAATAATCGTGATCCCTTACCTTCGGAAGTGGAGAAATGCGAGCCCTATTTGAAAAAGCAAATTGAGATTATCAAGCCGAAAATCATTCTGGCGCTTGGACGAATTGCAGGCCAAACACTTTTAAAAACCAATGCTTCGCTGACGGCTTTGCGGGGAAAGGTTCACAATTACCATGGCATAAAATTGGTGGTTACGTATCATCCTGCAGCACTGTTGCGAAATCCGCATTGGAAAAAGCCGACATGGGAAGATGTGCAATTCTTACGAAAATTGTACGATGAAGAAATGAGTAAAGAAAAGTAATTATTTGTCGCTAATAGAATGAATATGAGAACAACGAATTACAGAAAAAAAAATCAACAGCGGGATCCCAATCGCGCGTCCAATTACGATCGGGTTCCGCCGCAGGCAATTGACGCCGAAAAGTCGGTTTTGGGTGCCATGTTTTTAAGCCGGGAGGCCATCGGAAAGGTAATTGAAATTCTGGATGAGCAGTCCTTCTACATGGAAAATCATCGCAAAATATTTCAGGTGGCCATCGACCTTTACGATCGAAATGAGCCGGTTGATATCCTGACGGTTTCTGAAGAGATGAAAAAACACCCGGCCTCACCGGGCGGGAACCCTGAAAATAATGGCGGCGCTCCAAAATCCTGGCTGGATGAGGTAGGGGGAAGTTATTATCTAACCGAGTTGGCGGAAAGTGTTCCGACGGCTGCCAATGTGGAACATTACGCAAAAATCGTTCTTGAAAAAGCACTCCTGCGCCAATTAATTACGGTGGCCGCTGATATTACGGAAGATAGCTATCGGGCGGGTGAGGATGTGTTTGACATTATTGATCGTTCCGAGCAGCGAATTTTTTCCCTGTCTGAACGGAGGCTTCGCAAGGGATTTCTTACGCTTGATTCTGTTCTTCACGAAACATTTGAAGAAATTGAAGAACTGCAACACAAGGATTCCGGCGTTACCGGTGTTCCTACAGGATTCAAGGATCTGGATGACATTACGTCCGGCTTTCAGCGATCGGACCTGGTTATTATTGCCGGCCGGCCGTCGATGGGGAAAACAGCATTTAGTCTGAATATTGCGCGATATGCAGCAGTGGAAGCCGGCGTACCCGTTGGTGTTTTTAGCCTTGAAATGGCGAACTATCAATTAGCCCTGCGAATGCTTTGTTCAGAGGCACGTATCAATTCGCATCTGTTGCGCACCGGGCGCTTGGGCGAAGAAGACTGGCCAAAATTGAGTCTCGCCGTGGGAAAGCTGGCGTCTGCACCCATTTACATCGATGATAGTCCCAGCCTGAGTTTATTGGAATTGCGTGCAAAAGCCCGGCGACTTCGGGCCGATAAAGGATTGGGAATGCTCATTATCGATTATCTGCAACTTCTTCAGGGACCCAGAAATGCGGAAAGCCGCCAACAGGAAATTTCCAGTATTTCGCGTTCATTAAAAGCTCTGGCAAAGGAACTCAACATTCCGGTCGTCGCTTTGTCACAGCTCTCGCGGGCAGTTGAGTCCAGAGGAGGGAATAAGCGGCCTATGTTATCCGATTTGCGGGAATCCGGCGCCATTGAGCAGGATGCGGATGTTGTCATTTTTATTTACCGTCCCGAGCGCTACGGAGAAATGATGGATAAGGAAGGAAATTCGCTGGAAGGCGTTGCAGAAATCATTATCGGAAAGCAAAGGAATGGCCCTATTGGAACCCTAAAATTAACATTCTTAAGTGATTACGCACGATTTGAAAATCTCTTTATTGGCGGGGATATGGATGTCATTCCGGGTGTATGAAAAACAGGGGTGGTGCGGAGCGGTTGAAAGGGTGATTCCAGCCAAAAAGCATGTGATTAAAAAAAGTGATTTGAATTTTTATGAAAGAAGCTCAAAAAAAAGAATATGAAAGCCGGTTCGACGAAGTTGTTCATAATTTAAAACGGTATTGCAACAGGAATTATGAACCCCTCGTGCGTAAGGCATTTGATTTTGCCTTTGAGGCTCACAAGCATCAGCTTCGAAAGTCCGGTGAACCCTACATTGTGCATTGTATTGAAGTGGCACGAATCCTAACAGAAATGGGAATGGATTATATTACGGTGGTTGCCGGAATTTTGCACGATGTTGTGGAAGATACCGGTGTATCTCTGGACGAGGTTAAGGAAGAATTCGGCGAGGAAGTGGCTCTACTTGTGGATGGCGTGACGAAGATCAGCGAACTTCAATTCAGGAGCAGCGAAGAAAAACAGGCTGAAAATTTTCGCAAAATGATCTTTTCCATGGTTAAGGATATCCGTGTGATTATGATTAAATTCGCTGACCGGCTTCACAACATGCGAACCATAGAATACCTCCCTCCCAAAAAACAGGAGCGAATTGCAATTGAAACCCGTGAAATTTACGCACCATTGGCGCATCGTCTGGGAATTGCAAAAGTCAAATGGGAACTGGAGGACCTTTCGTTTAAAGTATTGAATCCCAAAGCATACAAGGATTTGGTTGATAAAATCCAAGAGAAACGAGAGGAACGGGAATCGTATATTGAACGCTTTGCGCTTCCCGTTAAGAAGGAATTAAAAAAGGCCGGTATTAATGCGGAGATTTCCGGGCGCCCCAAGCATTTGTTCAGTATTTACCGAAAGATGAAAATTCGTCAAAAGCCATTTGAAGAAATTTACGATCTGTTTGCAATCCGAATTATTGTTAAACGTGTGGACGAGTGTTACTTCTCTCTCGGTATTGTGCACACCCTCTACACACCCATTCACGAGCGCTTCAAGGATTACATTGCCACACCTAAAACCAACATGTACCAATCCATTCACACCACGGTGATTGGACCGGAAGGCAGAATGGTCGAAATCCAGATCCGTACCGAGGAAATGCACCGCACTGCCGAAGCCGGTATTGCGGCTCACTGGAAATACAAGGAAGGTCGTCAAAAAGAGGATGATTTTGACAAGCAAATTCAGTGGCTTCGACAGGTTCTGGATTGGCAGCGTGATGAAAATGATCCACGTGAATTTATGGAAGATCTCAAAATATCCCTTTTTCACGAAGAGATTTTTGTGTTCACACCAAAAGGCGATTTGCTGAAATTGCCTCGAGGTGCTACGCCTGTCGATTTTGCTTTCTCAGTGCACACTGACGTTGGATTGCATTGCATCGGAGCCAAAGTTAACGGCCGGATCGTTCCCCTAAACAGTAAGCTGCAAAGTGGTGATTCTGTTGAAATTATTACCTCTGCCAAGCAAAAACCGAACCCTGACTGGATTAAATTTGTCAAAACCTCAAAAGCACGGACTCGAATCAAGCGTTGGTTGAAGGATTCGCTTTTTGACGAAAGTGTGAAACTGGGGCAGGAGCTCCTTGAAAAGCAGATTAAGAAGTTTAATGCAACTGTTACAGATGAAAAAATCCTGGACATTGCCCAGGGAATGAATTTCACAAATGCGCAGCAATTTTACGCCGCCATTGGGCGTGGTGATATCTCCGTGCAAAGTGTTTTGCACAAGGTTCTTCCTCAGGAAGTCATCGTAAAAAGGGGAGATTCGTTCTTTCAGCGCTTTATCACAAAGGCAAGAAAATCAAGTTCCGGCATCAAGGTGCAGGGGCTGGATAATCTGATGATTTCATTTGCAAAATGCTGTCAGCCGGTTCCCGGGGATCGAATCGTTGGATTCATTACAAAGGGAAGGGGAATAATCATTCACCGCGCCGATTGCAAAAATGTGCTCAAAATGATGGATTCTCCCGAACGCCAGATCGATGTGGAGTGGGATGTCAGCCAGGATGAGAAATTTCTGGTGCGATTGAAAATGATCGGAGAGGACAGAAAAGGCTTTTTGCGCGATGTTTCCGAGGCGATTTCAAAGACTGAAACGAATATTGTAAATTTTCAAATGGAAGCGAGAGACAGCTTGGTTTACAGCGAAATTATCGTACAGGTAAAGAACTTACAGCAATTAACAAAGGTAATTCATAAAATAAATCAGATACCCAGTGTTATAAGCGTTGAGCGTTTGGAAGGACTACGCGGCGAAGAAGATCAGGGAAAAACATCTGAGACGCTTGCCATATAATAGCATCTGAATTAAAAATAAGGAGTAAAGAGGGATGAGAACTATTACGAAGAAAGATGTGGCAAAACGGGCGGCCGAAAAAATTGACGGAACCGTTTATCATACCGAGCAGGTAATCAATGCGCTCTTTGATTCTTTGCGAGAATTTATGCTTGAGGCAGACCCGGAAGTTAGAATTGAAATCCGCGATTTTGGGGTTTTTGAAGTCAAAAAAACAAAACCAAAACCAAAAGCAAGAAATCCTAAAACTGGCGAAATTATTTACGTTCCCGCGCGTAGAAAAACCCATTTCAAGGCCGGTAAACTTTTAAAGGATTTTTTAAAGACGCCTTTGGAATAGTAAAGGGTTTAAAAAGGATTTGATGAAGTTTTATCGTGCAGATTTTTGAAAAGCGACTCTTGGGTATTGATTTTGGGAAGCGGCGGATTGGAATCGCAATCAGCGATCCCATGAGAATTGTTGCCCAGGGGATGGAAACAATTTCATATCATTCGCCCGATCAACTCTGGCAGAAATTTGCAAGAATCTTCGCATCGCATGATATTGAAAGAGTAATTATCGGATCTCCGATTAATTTGAATGGCAGCGAAAGTGCAATTTCTGCTAACGTTCGGGAATTTGCCAATCAATTGCAAGAACAATTTCAGGTTCCGATTGAATTCTGGGATGAACGATTTACAAGCAAAGCAGCTCAGGAAACGCTTCATCAAATGGGGAAATCTCCCAGTAAGAATAAGGGAAAAGTCGATAAAATAGCGGCTGTTCTGATTCTTCAGGGTTATCTGGATCGATTATCTACCCACGAACGCGGCTCAGAAAAATAATTGTGGAGACGAAGAAAATTACCAAGATGAAAAAATCAACAATTCGTTTACAACGATATTCCCTGGCCATTTTGTCTGCTTTACTCTTGTCTTTTGCATTTCCGCCCTATCATCTTGGTTTTATGGCATTTTTTGGTTTTGTTCCCATTTTCTACTTATTGGAAGGAGTTTCGGCCGGGGCGGCCTTTAAATGGGGATATGTTTGGGGTGTGTTCTTTCACATTGCAAATCTCTATTGGATCGGAACCATTACAATTTTGGGGGCAATTGCTGCGATTCTTTTCCTGGCACTCTATTTTGCATTTTTCCTGTATCTCGCGGCTATTTTCCGGGAACATCTCGGGAACAAAGCCATTATCTGGTACCCATTTCTGTGGCTTTTTATCGAATTTATCCGTTCTCTCGGGGTACTCGGATTTCCCTGGGCGTCTATTGGTTACACACAAACGTATTACATTAATTTTATTCAATTTGCCACGGTCACCGGGGTTTTTGGAGTTTCATTCTGGATTCTCTGGATCAATGTTTGTGTATACCTTTTGCTAAAACACTGGAAGAATTGGCGAAAAAGTCTGCTGTATGGAACCCTGTTGGCCGTGTTGGTATTTTTGCCTTGGTTATACGGAAAGTTAACCATTCCGAACAAGGAAAAAATCAAAGGGAAAATAGAAGTTGCGCTCATTCAGGGGAATATTGACCCTTTGGCAAAATGGGATGAGGCGTTTTTGTCCAGGAATTTTGGTATTTATGATCGTATGACAATACAGGCGCTAAAAGATTCTTCCATTGATCTGGTGATCTGGCCGGAAACGGCAACTGCCTGTTACTTAAGGAGCCGGCCTGAATACCTAAAGAAAATTACAAATCTTGTTGATTCCTCCGGTATAGGCATATTAACGGGTACGCCGGATTATAAATTTGTGGGAAATGGTAACTATAATGCCTACAACGCGATTTTTCTTCTTTTGCCCGGATCAAAGGGAATTCAATATTATTACAAAAGACACCTGGTTCCTTTTGGAGAAAAAGTGCCATTGAGCGAAAAACTCCCGTTTCTTGAGAAGTGGCTCGATGCCATTCAAACCGGGGTTGGTGATTTTACGCCGGGGAAAGATTACAATTTGTTTGATTTACCAGGAACATATCTTCGGAAAAGGGGTATTACTGAAATAAAGTCCGGAATATCTTTTGCGGGAGTGGTGTGTTACGAATCTATTTTTCAGGATGAAGTGCGAAAATTCATAAAAAAGGGGGCACAATTCCTGGTAATTGTAACAAATGATGCCTGGTTTGGAAAGTCCGAAGCTCCGTACCATCATGCGCAAATTGCAGTCTTTCGCGCCATTGAAAATCGCGTCAGCGTTGCACGATGTGCCAATACAGGCGTTTCAATGATTATTGATCCATATGGACACATATTGACAAAGACAAAATTATTTAGGCAAGAAATAGCAAAAGGCCCGATACTTGTTCAATCAAAAAAGACATTTTTTACAGAACATGGGGATATTTTTACGTATGTGGTGGTGGCGATTGTGTGTGTGGAAATCATTTGGGTATTTATCAAGGCAGGATTGGCAAAAAGACAAACGACTGTTTAGCATGTTTTTGCTACCGTTTTTTGTGCTGATTTATTTGCCACCTGTTCATGCTCAGGAAAACTATTTTGCCACGCTGGATGTAAGCCGAATTGTCCCCATTTCAATGGGAGGAGCATATGTGGCCGTGGAGGACGGAATTGGATCGGTTGCCTATAATCCGGCGGCTGTGAAATTTTGGAACCTGAAAAGAGGCTTTCACTTTTCACTAATCGTAAACCCTGTGGCGCCCACGGGACTTTTTTTGTATTACAAGGACAACCAGACAACGCCTCTGAGCGATGGTCAATGGTGGAGTGTGGCACGAACTCTTCTCAAGGGTGTTGTTTTGAGTATTCCTCCATTTCAGGCCGGTGTTACGCTGTATGAAGAGCCCCTGCAACGATACAAGGATCTTCCCCGAAATAATATTTTTTCAGCAAGACGTTTCTTAAGCAATCACTATGAAACGGCTTTTACACGGATCAATCTGGCAGATAGGTTTTCATTGGGGGGAAGCCTGAGCTATTACACATTTGAAGACAGTGGACAGGTAAAAAGAGAGCTTGGAGCGAGTTATGGGGTGCTCATCAAGCCTGCAAAAAATTTAAATGTGGGAATCATGTTTTATGATGTTCCCGATCTGATACAGAATACTCGCTTGCCGCTGGAACGAATGGTGGACGAAACGGTAAATGTCGGACTCTCTTACACGCCTTTCCATGGGATGATGGCCACTCTGGACGTTCGGAATATTTCCGAGGAGACGAAGCCTGCCTCGCGGGAAGTTCATTTCGGAATGGAACAAAAATTCGGGAGCGTTGTCGGGTTTCGGGGAGGATATTTTCAGGAAAATAAATCCCATAAAAAATATTTTTCTGCGGGAATAGGATTGCTTAGTACAAATATTTTTCGTCCGGATAACGCGAAATATGATAATGCCGATTATGTTTTTAATTACTCATACGTGGTTGAAAGAAGTGACTTGCAATGGAAAGATCAGTGGCATCTCTTTTCATTTTTGTTCTATTTTTAGTTTCGTTGAATTTTTAAACGGATGTTTTTTGTGAAAAAAAGTGCTAAAAGAATCTATCCGAAAGCTTACTCAAATTTGATTTTATTATTTGTGCGCCCGGGGAAATCCCACAGCATATTCCGATTTTCTTTTCTGACGCTGGGAATCGCTCTTCTTCTTTGGAAGCCGTCATCGGGACAAAATAATGAAGATCTGGCGAAAGACCTTGTAAAAAATAATTGGATCCAACTCGAAAGCAGTGTTAAAATCAGCAAAGTCGATTCGCTTGTGTTGGTTCAGGCCGGGGAATCTTCGCCGAGAGCAAGGTATTTTTTTTCGTCTCTGAATTCGGTTTTGCTGAAGGATGGTTTTAAAAACATTTTTTTGAACGATAAAGAGGTTAAAAACGGCTTCAAAATTGAGACCTATCTTAAGAAATTTTCAATCCGATATTTTCCGATTAAAAGAGGGCTTTTCAAACAAAAAAAGTTTCGCCGAATCGAAGAGTTGATTCAAAATATTCAGGTTGTAAACATCGCTGACGGGAAAATACTTTGGAGCGGGGATTTAACCTCGGTAAAAAGGGACACATTGACACAAACAAAAGTTTTGCAATTTAGAAAAAATCAAATATCTTTTATGCGCGGGGCAATAGAACAAACCGAAGGGAAATGGGGCAGATATTTAAAACTGAGTTTTTTGGCAGCCATTTCAGTTGCCGTTATTGTTTTATTTTTTTCGGTTCGTACAACATAATGAAGTTTGAAAAATACTAAAATATTCAGGGAAGGAAGGGACTTGCGGATGCAGTTTTACAATTGGAAAAGGTTGCTGATTAGCAGCAGTTTTATTATAATTTTATCGATCATGCTCGTATCGTGTTCTTCGACAAAACAGAAACCTGTAATGACACCGGAAGCACGTCTGAAACACGCAATTGAGCTGTTTAATAAAAAGCACTATCTGGATGCCAAAACGGAACTGACAATAATCGTATTAAATTATCCTGGTAGCGGCGTGGTAGATAAGGCACAATATTATTTGGCCGAGTCGCATTATAAACTAAAGGAATACATTTTAGGGGCTGCGGAGTATGAAAAGCTGTTGCGAAATTATCCGGAAAGCCAATATGCGGACGATGCACGCTATAAAATTGGACTGTGCTATTATCAACTTTCGCCCAATTATGGTTTGGATCAGAAATACACGTACAAGGCTATCGATGAGTTTCAACAATTTTTGGAAGAATATCCCAAAAGTCCACTGAAAAAAGATGTTGAAAAGAAACTAACGGAATGCAGGGATAAATTAGCCAAGAAGGATTACAAAAACGCCGAGCTTTACCGAAAGATGAATGAGTGGAAAGCAGCGGAAATTTATTATGGTTCTGTCATCCAAAACTATTACGACACTCCATTTGGAGAGAAAGCCCTCTTTTGGAAGGGAGAGGCGGAATATCATCAGGATAAATTCAAGGAAGCACAAAAAACGCTGGCCGAATATCTCCGCAAGTTTCCAGATGGCAGCTACCATTCAAAAGCCAAAAAACGACTGAGAAATATTCGTAAAATTCTTAATAAGATTGCGGCCAACCAAACAGCTCAGAAATCAAAAAAGAGTGAGTAGGGGGAATGCGAATAGGTTTGTACGGAGGAAGTTTTAATCCCATCCATACGGGGCACCTGTTAATTGCCGAATTTCTTAAAGATGAATTTCTCTTGGATGAAGTTTGGTTCATTCCCTCAGCAACGCCGCCTCACAAGAAACGGGATGGAATGTTGCCTGCCGATATTCGATATGAACTCGTTTCTCTCGCGATTCGGGAAAACCCCAATTTCAAAGTTTCTGATCTTGAAATCAGACGAGGAGGCGTTTCTTACACCGCAGACACGCTTCAACAAATTGTTGAACAGGGCAGCCCTGAGGACGAGTTGTTCTGGGTGGTTGGAATGGATAATTTAATTGATTTTCCAACTTGGCACCGGCCAGATAAAATTTTGGAATTGTCCAGGCTGATTGCCGTTCAGCGGAAAGGTTTTTCTTTAGACCAGGTGGAATCTTCGCTGGGAAAGCGTGTGCTTTTTAGCAGCGCACCTCTCATTGAGATTTCCTCCAGTTTGATTCGCGAGAGAATTGGTAAGCGATACTCCATTCGCTATTTTGTAACGGACCCGGTGCGTGAATTTATTGAACTTCACCATCTTTACCAGTCCAATCATTAAACGTGTCCGCTCGCAGCTACAATATCTTGCAGGTATGTTCCTCCCAATCCTGGGGGGGGATGGAAATGCATGTGCCGGGAGTGTCCCGGGCGTTGGCCATCAGGGGACACACTGTAATTGTTGCGGGTTTTCCGGAAAGTCCGCTAATGAAGGAAGCGAAGGCCTTGCAAATGTCAACGTATTCTCTTCCTTTAAAATCCTATTGGCATCCCATTCAGCAATGGAAGCTGCGTCGCTTTATCCAAAAAAATGCCATTCAAATTGTTCATTCTCATTATTCAAGGGATTTGTGGACGCTTGTTCCGGCAATACGGAAAATGGATCACATTCCTTTGTTTTTGACAAAACATATTGGTACCCAGCGCCCCAAAAAAGATTTTCTTCATCGCAAAATTTACGCGCGTGTTGATAAAATACTTGCAAATTCACAAGTCATCTACGAAAATATTTTGAAAACGCATCCGGTTCAAAAAAATCAGGTGGAATTATTTCATCTTGGAATTGACACCGGTCGATTCAAACCGGATGCAAATAATCGGCAGCGGATACGCGGGGAGTTTCGTATTCCGCAGAATGCTTTGGTGATTGGAATTGTCGGTCGATTGCAACGGGCAAAGGGTTACCTGGAATTTTTGGAAATGGCGGCCCAATTATCACGGAAATATGCCAGCGTCTATTTTTTACTGATTGGTGGGGCTTCCCGGGGAGAGGATGAAGAAGAGCAGCTTATCCGAAAAAAGGCGAAGGAATTGCAGCTTGGGAGCCGCCTTATTTTTACGGGATTCCGCAAAAACATCGAAAATATGCTTCAGGCTCTGGATATTTTCGTATTTCCATCATATGCCGAGGCCTACGGCTTGGTGGTGCTCGAAGCCATGTCGGTTGGGTTGCCTATTGTTTCTTCCAATTGTGATGGAATCCTGGATATTGTCATTGAGGGAGAGACGGGTGAATTGGTTCCTCCGCGGGAGGCTACCCAACTGGTCGAAAGGGTAGAGGCGCTTATTCAATCACCCGAAAAGCGAAGTCGATATGGCCGACTTGGAAGAATGCGGGTTCAAATGCACTTCAATTTTGACACGATGATTGACAATCTGGAGTTGCTCTACGAAAAAAGCCTGACTGAAAGAATAAAAGAATAGTTTTGCAAATTGGGGAAATTGTTGGGAAACGTTGTGACTCATGAGAAATTAGTCTTGTAACTTAAGCTATTTTTTATTAAATTTGAAAAATTCAATTATGAATAATTCCAATATCGAGACGTATATTATAAAACGTTTGTTAGATTTTGTGTTCGCAACTTCTACACAAAAGTGTGGCAAAATGCACGATTTGCAGAAGACTGGTGGAAGATGCTCTTTGTTCGTTGTATGAGTAGACTCCAAAAAGCACTAATGAAACAAATTGGGCGGATTGCAATCCGGTTCACTTCTAAAAAAATCAATTTATGCAAATTCGTGTAAATTGTGGTTAATATCTTTTTATAGTCAACTTTTGTATAAAAAACACTGCATAGACGTGGTCAGAATGAATGGAATCCACCTGCTGGCCATTAGCTCATTAAAACCGAAAAGTTTTGAAGAAATGAAAACACTCCTCCAGATAATGCTTGCCGTTAGTATTTTGGTTTTTTCAAGCAATTTTCTGACGGCTCAAAATGAATACAGCCCGCGTATCGCCAACTATGTTATGAATGTATCGCTGAACCCAACAGAGAAGTTAGTTTCAGGATCGGAAGTTGTGACGTGGAAAAACACTTCAGTGGATTTTGTGTCGGATATTTACATTCACCTTTACATGAACGCCTTTTACAGTGAAAAATCTACATTTATGATGGAATCTGGAGACCGGTTTCATGGAAGGAATCTAGAGAAGGGCAAGAAAGGCTCTATTCGTCTGAAGAGTTTGAAGCTGTTGAACGGTGTCAGTTTGCTGGACTCTCTCTCGTTTGTTTCTCCCGATGATGCGAATCCTTTTGATCGAACGGTTGCCAGAATTCGGTTGCCGGAATCTGTTCCGCCGGGAGAACAAATCACGCTCACGGCAGAATTTGAAACAAAATTACCCCCCGTTTTTGCAAGAGCGGGCTATTATAAAAACTTTTTCATGGTAAGCCAATGGTTTCCGAAAATCGGGGTTTATTGGCACGGAAAATGGAATTGTCACCAATATCATGCCACATCAGAATTCTTCGCTGACTTTGGCGTTTATGATGTGAGAATATTTGTACCCAAAAATTACGAAGTGGGGGCAACAGGCGATTTGTTGGAAAAGACGAAAGTAGATTCTCTCTGGATGTATCGCTTCTTGGCCGAAGACGTACATGATTTTGCATGGGCAGCTTCACCGGATTTTCGTCTTGCCAGAGATAGCTTTCTTAAAAAGATTTCCGGCAGAAGTGAAGAGCGGGTACAAATAAATCTGTTTTATCAGCCCTCGCACAAGCGACAGATTGAACGCTATCTTCAAGCAGTCAAAAATGCTATGACTTATTTTTATGAACATGTCGGAGTGTATCCTTACTCCACCCTAACAATGATTGATCCGCCGCCGGCCGCGGCTGGTGCCGGGGGAATGGAATATCCCACGCTCATCACATTGGGGACACAATGGTTTCTTCCGAAGGGAGTCCGTTTGCCTGAAACGGTAACGATTCACGAGTTTGGGCACCAATATTGGTACGGGATGGTAGCCAATAACGAGTTTGAAGAGGCATGGCTGGACGAAGGGATTAACACCTATTATGAAACGCGAATTATGGATTACTACTACGGTGATAATGAATCATCGTTTGACCTCTTCGGGATCAAAATTAGTGATTCGAATTTGCGGTGGCTGGAATATTTGAATGGCGCTGCCCTTGATCCCATTAAAAGAAATGCGTGGGATTTTTACAGTTCCGCCAGCTATGCGTCAAATTCCTATTCCAAACCGGTAATGATGCTTCGTACACTGGAGGAATATTTGGGCATTGCAAAAATGGATCAGGTGATGCAAACCTATTTCGCTCGGTGGAAATATAAACACCCGACAAGTAAGGATTTTGTGCAAACTGTAAACGATGTAACCGGTGAAAATTGGGATTGGTATTTTAACCAGTTACTGTACAAAAGCGGTCATCTTGATTATGCGATCGGATCTGTGCGCAGCTATCAAATTCCTTCGGTACAGGACACACTAAGCAGCAATTCCTTGAATAGCGGGAAGGATTCGCTTGGCAAAAGAACAACGGATGATTCGCTTGTTTATGAATCGCTGGTTAAAATCCGTCGCAAAGGGAATTTCCATGTTCCTGTTCAATTGAAAGTCGAATTTGAAAATGATTCATCCATCATAAAAAACTGGGATGGAATTTCTCCCTGGAAAAAGTGGAAATTTAGATCGCATTACAAATTGTCATATGCGTCGATCGATCCGTTTCACAAAATATGGCTGGATGAGAATATTGTTAACAATTCATGGAAGGCAAAAGAAGAAAAACGCGCAGTCGATCGCCTGGGCTTGAGGGTATTTTTCTGGATTCAAAATATTTTTCAACTCTTTGCGCTTTAGATTAATTGGAATGACAATAATGAAAGCAATGAATTCATATCAAGACGGTCTTAAATTAGTTGTAAGCTATCCTAAGTACTGGCTTGTATTTTATGGTTTTAACGTCTTATTTGCGATTATTATTGCCTATCCTGCACATGTATTAATTAGCCGCTATTTTGGCCATTCGCTGCGTGCTGATTATTTTCTAAATCAATTCGATTTTATGGCAATTGTCAATTTCTTGCGGGATAACGCGTCTGGATTGTCAGCACTATCCGCTACTTTGCTGATCTTAGGGCTGTTATACGGCTTTCTTCAATTTTTTTTAATGGGTGGCATTTATTCCATTTATATTCAAGAAGATTCTCCAACAGATTTATCGAGCTTCTGGAAATTATGTTCCCTGTATTTTTGGAAGTTTTTCAAAATTCTTCTGATTGGATTTTTACTTTTTCTTTTCACCGTTTTTGTCTATTTTCTCCTAATGGCAATTTTAGGCTATGTAAAGCCTTATATCCCGAGTGAAATTCTTTCGTCTTTGTTGAGAGGAGGGGCTCTTTTTTCAATTCTTTTGCTGGTTCTCTTTTTTGATATGCTTCTGGATTATACAAAAACGTTTCTGGTTTTAAATAATCAAAAATCGGCCATGCTTTCTTTCGTAAAGGCCGGCAAATTCGTGTTTCGCCATTTGGGATCAACTATCTTTCTGTATTTTCTGCTGCTTTTAACGGAAGTATTTTTAATTGCCGCCTATTTGTTTAGCAGTCGGTTTTTTGACGGACGAAGCCTGCTTTTCATTGGAATTCTTTTCTTGCTTCAACAGGCGTTTGTTTTCTTGGAAATCGGCTTGCGGCTCCAGTTTTTTGCATCTCAGATTGTTTTAGTTAAACGAAAAAAATGGCCTTTCAGCTATTTTTAGACACTATTCCGATTCTCCCAAAATGAGACAGATTCAGTAATGATTGAATTTACAAAAATCTCCGCTACGGGGAACGATTTTATTGTTATTGACAACCGAAATGAGCATTTTTTGCCAGATCCTCATCTAATTCAAAAAATCTGTGTGCGGAGAACAGGGGGCGGGGCGGATGGGTTGCTGCTTCTACAAACCTCCGAAAGCCTGGATTTTTCCATGCGTTATTTTAACTCCGACGGCTCCGAGGGGGAATTGTGCGGCAATGGAGCTCGGGCTATTGCGCTGTTTGCTTATCTGAAGGGAATCGCACCGCGAAGCATGACGTTTCGCTCGCCCAGTGGCCCCCACCGCGCGGAGGTTGAAGAAGACAAAGTGAAAGTCGAAATGCCACAGCCGCAAAATTTAGATTGGAAGACAGTCGCAGCAGACGCTTTGGGCTACAGGACGGTTGGCTTTGTGGAAATCGGAGTGCCTCACCTTGTTGTGGAGGTAAGAGATGCCGAGAAGGTTCCGGTGGTTTCGCACGGGCGGCTATTGCGGTACAACCCGGAATTTTCCGCAGGAACGAATGTGGATTTTATTCAAATCCTGTCGCAACACCGACTGAAAATGCGCACCTACGAACGGGGTGTAGAAGATGAAACGCTTGCCTGTGGCACGGGCGCAACCGCAAGTGTTTTGTTAAGTTTCTTAAAGAAAAAGGTTGATCCGCCTGTCACAGTTGAAGTTCCGGGAGGGAAATTGCAAATCGATTTCGACCGGGATGTGGAAAACATCTATTTGAGCGGTCAGGTTCAACCGATTTATGCGGGTCGGCTATTTCTGGAGCAAAATGAATGGATGAGTTTGAGTCAATTAGAAAAGAGTTTCCGCACACAGAAAAAATGATTTATCTTGAACACGCGGCTGTTTCACCTTTGTCCCGCAGGGTGGTCGATTCTGTGCGTTCGTATTTAGCCGATCGCCACGTGGGGCGCGTCAAATTCGATGACGACATGGTTGCCATATTGATTGAGCTTCGTAAAAAAATAGCCACACTTCTTCACACAGCCACGGAAAATATTGCGCTAACGCCGAATACGTCAACGGGATTGAATATTCTGGCTCAGGGACTGCCTCTGGAAGCCGGAGACCACATTCTGGTACCGGATGTTGAATTTCCCTCTAATGTGTACCCGTATTTGAATCTGCAAAAGAAAGGGGTGATTGTCGATTTTCTTTCCCCGAGAGACGGCCGAATTGGGCTCGGAGAAATTCAGGAAGCGGTTACGCCCGAGACGCGGCTTTTGGCCATTTCCTTTGTTCAGTTTACCAATGGCTTCCGGGCCAATTTGGAGGCAATTTCCAAATGGTGTCATGCGCAAGATATCTGGCTGGCGGTAGATGGCATTCAGGGTGTAGGTGCCCTCCAAATGGATGTTGAGAAATGGGGAATTGATTTCCTGAGTGTGGGTGGACACAAGTGGATGATGGCACCTATCGGAACGGGATTTCTTTACGTGACTCCCGAAATGCTGAAGATTATTGCCCCGCCATTTGCAAGCTGGCTGAGCGTGAAAAATCCGTGGAAACTGTTGGATTTTCAATTAGATTTTCTGAATTCAGCACAGCGCTTTGAAATGGCATCCCAGAATTTTATGGGATTCTTGGGAATGCATGCCTCACTTGAACTCCTGCTTGAAGTTGGTTCGAAGGCCATTGAGCAGCGAATTCTAACTTTGACCGATTATTTGGTGGCCGGGCTTGAGAAATTGGGAGCGAAGATTCTTTCGCCCAGAGGGCCCGGAGAGCGCTCTGGGATTGTCAGTTTTTCCTTGCTATTCGACAACGTGGAATTGCACCGGGAATTGGAAAAGAGGAATATTTTCGTCTCTTACCGGCTGAAAAACCTGCGGGCGTCGCCCCATTTTTACAATAACTTTGCGGATGTGGATGCGCTTCTCTCGGCGCTGGGAGATTTGATTTAGCTGTGGCGGTCTATTTCAGGAAAATTAATCGGGAGCAAATTGGGTGTCTTTTAATTTCCCGCCTGCGTTTTATGGGGGATGTCATCCTGACAACGCCCCTCATTCGGGCGCTGAAAAAAGGATTGCCGAACGCCAGGCTGTTATATTTGTCGGAGCCGCCCTACGCCGATTTGTTGCAAAATAATCCTTATCTGGATAAGGTAATTTTCTTTGATCGCAAGCGGTATGATCAATTGCCCATAGCAAAAAGCGTCAGGGAGCAATGGGCTTTTTTTCGTGATTTACGAAGGCAAAGGTGCACGGCGGCCGTGGATTTGTTGGGACTCCCCCGGACAGCCTTCCAGATTTGGGTCTCGGGAGCACCCATTCGCATGGGTGGCGATTACCGCTACCGGAAGCACCTGTACACGCACCTTTTCCCGGTCGAGCGCCGGTACTGGCGCACAGCCATTGATTTCCACCTGAATGTTTTGAGATTTTTTGACCTGCCCGAAGACGGCATTCGGACGGAAGTTTTTTTGCGCGACAGTGAGAAAGCCTGGGCAGCGGACTATCTCAAATCGCATAATTTCGATTTGAATCGGCCTATTGTGGGACTTCATCCCGGGGGCACATGGCCCGCCAAGCTCTGGCCCTGGGAGCGGTTTGCCGAACTGGCCGTCCGTTTGAAAAAAGAATTGAGGGTACAGGTTTTTCTCACCGGCGGGCCCAACGACCAGGAAATCCTGGAGAAGGTGAAGGCAAAGGCAGGGGACAGCGTTTTTCGAGGCGAGATTTTTCGCTTGAGGCGTTTTGCCGCGATTTTAAGCTATTTTTCGGTTTTTGTTTCCAATGACTGCGGCCCGATGCATCTGGCCCCGGCAGTAGGCACGCCGACCGTTGGCATCTTTGGCCCGGGTGAGCCGAATATCTGGTTTCCCTACGACAAGTCCGACCGCCACCAATTTATTTACAAACACGTTGCGTGTTCCCCGTGCCATCACGATTTTTGCCCGATTGATCACATTTGTATGACTTCCATCTCTGTGGAAGAGGTTTTTGAGGTGGTGGAAAAAATATTAGAAAAACCTTGCGAAGGGTCAAAACCTTCGCAAGGTTAAAATGAACATGAGGAGGACATTCCGATGAAAAAGTGGATGCTTTTGTTCCTGTGGCTGGGTTTGGGAATGGCGCCCCTGTGGGCGCAGCGAATGCCCCGGGATCCGGCACATTCGCTGGGAATTGCTTTTCGAGGCGCTGAAAATCCTTATTATTGGAAAAATCGTCCGCCGTATCCGGGTTACTGGCAGCAGGACCTGGATTACAAAATGGAGGCTCGCCTAAACGTCAAGAAACGGGTGATTTTTGGAAAAGAGCGCCTGATTTATTACAACAATTCACCTGACACGCTCACATTTGTGTTTTTTCACCTCTTTCAAAACGCCTACAAAAAGGGCAGTTACCTGGACAAGCTGCGGCGGAGTCACGGAGACTACAGCATTGCCCATCTGAAAAAGTCCCAGGAAGGCGGTACGGACATCCGGAAAATGAAGGACGGCTCCGGCCAACCGCTGAAATACGTTATTGACAATACAATTATGCGGGTTTACCTCAACCAATCCCTGGCCCCGGGGGATTCCACGATTTTCCGAATTGATTTTGCCACCAAATTTTCCACACTGCGCCACCGCATGAAATACAATCCCGGTTACGGATTCGATCAGTTCACGGCTACCCAGTGGTACCCCAAAATCTGTGTGTACGACCGGCGGTTTGGGTGGACGACCGATCAGCATCTCGGCCACGAGTTCTACGGCGATTTTGGCACCTTTGACGTGAAAATCACCCTGCCCCAGGAATTTATCGTGGGAGCGACGGGTTATTTGCTCAATCGGAAGCAAGTCCTTCCGCCAGAACTCATGAAAAAATTGCGGATTGAAAATTTCAAAAACACGCCCTTCGGGAAGAAACCAAGCGTCATTATTCCACACGTAGAAGGAAAAACCAAAACCTGGCACTATCATGCCGTGAATGTGCACGATTTTGCCTGGACAGCGGATCCGAGCTACCGAATCGGAGTAGTGACGTTGAAAAATGGTGTAAAGGTGTACGCCCTGGCGCGAGAGTGGAAAGCGTCTAAATGGCAGGATGCCGCCCAATTTGCTGCCGATGTGGTGCGTACCTACTCGCGAGACATTGGGCCGTTTGGGTACCATAAAATGATTGTGGCGGATGCCGATGACGGCATGGAGTACCCGATGATTACGATGGACGGCGGTGTGAGTCCGCGGTACTACGGCCTGTTTGCCCATGAGGAAGGCCACAACTGGTTCTACGGAATGATTGGCAACAACGAAACCTATCGCGCCCTTTTAGACGAGGGATTTACCCAATTTCTCCAATCTTGGAGCATGGAGCGTCTGGTAGGACGGAAGCAGGATCGCAAGACCAAAAAATTTCCGTACAAAGGTACGAGTTGGGATCGTTACCGGAATTACCGGGCCTATTTGCAAACGGCCCGAATGGGCTACGATGCTCCGATTACCACACACTCCGATTGGTTCGAAAACTCGGTAGGCTACAATTCCTACCGGTTAGTGTACTACAAAACGTTCACCATGTTGTATAATCTCCAATACGTGCTGGGATACGATGTGTTTCTAAAGTCGCTCCAGAAGTATTTCGCGACGTGGAAATTCTGTCACCCCTACGAGCAGGATTTTCGGGATGTGGTCACGCAGGTGTCTCACAGGGATTTAAACTGGTTCTTTGACGAATGGATGGATTACACCTGGACGCTGGATTATGCGGTTAAATCTATAAAGAACAAGAAAAAGGAGTCCGGTTACGAGGTGCAGATTGCCCTCAAACGAAAAGGGCAGATGATCATGCCGATCGATTTGCAGGTGACCTTCGACGATGGCTCTACGAAAGTATTTCAGATTCCGGTGGACGCGTGGGCAAAATCGTGCAGGGAAGGCGCCGTGCTGCCCAAATGGACAGGGATCGGTGAACTCAATCGCACCTACGTGGCTAAAATTTCCACACCAAAGAAAGTAAAATCGGCCCGGATTGACCCCAGTGGTCGCCTGGCCGATTGGTACCAATTGGACAACCGAAGCGGCCTGCTGCCAAAGCTGAAGGTGGCCCGGCCTTTCAAATACGAACAGCCGCCCCTTGATGCTTACCTCATTCGCTGGAATCCCACGGCCTGGTACAATGATGTGGACGGCATTCGCCCGGGTGTGCGATTGCACGGCTCCTATCTGGAAAGCCAGCAGCCTCTCGGAGACCACACGGTGGATTTCGCTGTCTGGTACGCCACGCGGGCTCCAGAACACCCATTCAGTTACCAGTTTTCTTTGAAGGAACCTCTTAGAAAATTGGGTAAAGATATTTATTGGCAATTGGAAAGCGAGGCTGTGAGCGGAATGGCGTACAACGCCCTGACTTTTTCCCAGCGCTGGAACCATTATGAAGGGCTTTTCAAAAGCAGTGGCTTGAACTTGAAGCTGGAATCCTACAATCTGTACGATCGGCACTACCTGTGGAATTCGGATTTTTGGCAGGGTCGGAAATTGGGGCAGTTGCGCATTGACTTTGAGCGGATTCGCCGGTTTCCACACGGTCAAAATCGCTGGTCTCTGAATTTTACCTCCGGCTATGTGGGAACATACCCGGAACCGGAGCCGAAATCTCCCATTCCTTTTGGGGAGCTTTCTCATTCAATTAAAGCTCATGAATTCAGCAAAATTGATTTAACGCTCAACTATTTGCTGGATCTGGGGCACGGCTTTGGCCTCCGGCTGCGCGGAACGGCCGGGTACGGTTTTGGCGGGGCGCTGCCTGCCCAATCCAAATTCTACCTGACGGCGGCCAGTCCGGTTAACTGGATTCGGAATCCATTTTACCGCGGGCGTGGGACCCTTCCGGTTCAATGGGAACGGGCTGGAAATGTACGGCCAGCCGGCGGTGGTAATTTGCGCGGGTATCAATCGCAGCTCTTGGAAGATGTAGATTTTCCTTCCGTAAATGGGGTTCCCCTTTCTGGAAATCGGCTTTTGGCAGCAAATGTGGAATTGCCCTTTCCGTGGCTTCTGTCCCGATTTCTGGGAAAGATGCCGCAGTTACCGGGGCGAAGGCAGTTTCACTTCAAACGCTACCTCTTTTTTGACGCCGGAGCGGCAGGGTGGGCATCTTCCGATCGCGAATGGAATTTGGGACACACAGTGTTGAAAGATGCCGGTCTGGGCCTGAATGCCGGATTCGGGGCCTGGACGGTTCAGGTCGATTTTCCGGTCTGGCTAAGCCACCCCGCCGTCGGCGAAAAGAACCTGAAATTGCGCTGGGTACTAAGTGCCAGTAAGGCAATGTAAATCAGGGAGAAAAAAAGTTAACGACAAAGTTCGCGAAGAACGGAAACTCAATGAACTCAATAAACACAAGCAACCCGAAAAACTCCGTATTCTTTGTGTGCGTTGCAGTTTGAAAACCATTTTGGATAGTTGAGTTGAAACGACGCGCTCTTTTGGTCAATCCTTGGATTACGGATTTTGCCGCCTACGACTTCTGGATGAAACCCATGGGTCTGCTTTCGGTGGGGGCGGTGCTCCGGCAGTTAGGATTTGATCTGGATTTAGTGGATTGCCTGGACCGCGCCGATCCCGAATTGGAGGCGTGGGCGGGAAAGCGGCTTCCAAAATCAAAGCGTTTTGGATCGGGCAAGTACTTTCGGGAAATCATTGAGAAGCCGGCTATTTTTTCACACATTCCCCGCCGTTTTGCCCGGTACGGTCTGCCGCGCGAGTTGTTCCTGAAAAAGCTCAATCGGCTTTCCCGGCCGGACGTGATTTTAGTGACCTCGTACATGACCTACTGGTACCCGAGCGTCCGGGAGACTGTACAAATACTGCGCGACTATTTTCCGGATGTCCCAATTCTTCTGGGCGGCGTGTACGCCACACTGGTGCCTGAGCACGCGCAGGGAACCGTTCAACCGGATGTTCTTATTCGCGGCGAGGGCGAGCCCCAGATTCGGGATGTCCTGGCGCAATATTTCGATGACCTGCCGGATGTAACACCGAACCCAAATAATCTGGACACGTACCCGCCGCCGGCCTACGATTTGTACCCGCGTCTTCGGTCGTTGCCGATTTTGACCTCGCGAGGTTGCCCGTTTCGGTGTACCTTTTGTGCGTCGTTTCTGGTGGCGGGAAAATTTCGCAAGCGAAGCCCGGAATCTGTTGTGGCGGAGATTGTTGGGTACTATCACCGCACCCACGTCCGGGACTTTGCCTTTTACGATGACGCCCTGCTGGTGGACAAAAAGCGGCACATCCTTCCCATTTTGGAGGGGCTTTTGTCCCTGGGACTGCCCCTGCGCTTTCACACACCCAACGGGCTTCATGCGAAAGAAATTGACCGGGAGCTGGCAGAACTCCTCGTGCAAACAGGATTTCAAACCATCCGCCTGAGCTTTGAAACCGCCAATCCCGAACGCCTGCGGGACATGAGCAGCAAAGTGACGCCCGACGACCTCACCAACGCAGTTGATGCCCTGGAGGCGGCGGGATTTCCGCGCAAACGGGTGGAGGTTTACGTTTTGCTTGGACTTCCTGGGCAAAGTTACGATGAAATGATGCGGAGTATTTTGCTGGTGCACCGGCTGGGCGTGAAAATCCGCTTGGCCAACTTTTCGCCCATTCCCGGCACGGTGGAATGGGAACGCGCGCGTCAGGCCGGTCTTATTGACGAGACCACGGATTTGCTCTGGACAAATAACAGCGTCTTTGGCTACCGAATAGGGGAACGGCACCAGAAAAATTTGGAAGCGCTGGCTCGGCTGGTCAAAGTGCTGAACCAGGCAGTGGATTTGGAGACAAATCTTTTGGACGAAAGGTTCGTTGGGGCTCTTTTCAAAAAATGGGCTTCGAGTTTTTAAACAAAAATGCCACAAAGACACCAAGGCACAAAGAATTATTTCTCTGTGTATTCGTGTCTTGGTGGCAAAAATAGGGTAAGGAATAGAAATGATTGTACTCCACGGAAAAACAGCACTGATTACAGGTGGCTCACGCGGGATTGGGCGAGCCACGGCCCTCATGCTGGCGGAAGCTGGCGCGAACGTGGCCTTTACGTACCGGGAACACAAAACCCGGGCGGAAGCAGTGGTCAAGAATATTCAATTCATGCAGCGGAAGGCTTTTGCCTACGCCTGCGACGTGTCGGATTTTGAGCAGGTGGGCAGCGTTGTAACGAAGGCCATTGCCGATTTGGGCAGAATCGACTTTTTAATCACAAATGCCGGCATTTGGAAAGAGGCGCCTATTGAAGAAATGACGCCCGAACAATGGCACGAAACGCTTGCCGTGAATTTAGACGGAGTATTTCACTTCATCCGTCTGGTGGTGTCGCACATGAAGGCGAGGAAAGAAGGGCGAATTGTCACGATTTCTTCCACGGCTGGACAGCGGGGAGAGGCATTTCATTCCCACTACGCGGCCTCCAAAGGGGCAATTATTGCGTTCACAAAATCCCTGGCGTCAGAATTGGCCAACGACGGTATTTTGGTCAATTGCGTGGCTCCCGGCTGGGTGGAAACGGAGATGTCCGAGCAAGCTCTCAAGGAACAGGCAGAAGACATCTTGCGGACGATTCCTCTAAAGCGTCCGGGGAAGCCAGAGGAAATTGCCGGTGCGGTGCTGTTTTTGGTGTCGGAATACGCCAGCTACGTGACGGGTGAAATTATCAATGTGAACGGCGGCAGCGTGCTGTGCGGTTGAGAAGTCGGCGAAACGGGATTCTTCCGGGCATAGATTCATTCCGGATGGCTGCCCGTGCTTTTCCAAAAGCGTCTCTTGCGTCCAAAAAATTAATTAACCGCAAAAGCTCTGAAATCTCATAGACAATTTTAAGATCATCTTCTTCAAATTTTTTCTTTCGTTATATGATTATGCTCTAAAAACCACTAATGACACAAATTATGCCAAATGCAATCCGGTTAACTTCTGAAAAATCAATTCGTGAAAATTAGTGTAAATTAGTGGGGACTATCTTTTTAGAATGAACTCTTATTATAGGGAAAGAAAAGCTTTTGCCCGCCCCGCTGTTCCTGTTCCAAATCGGAGAAATTTTGAAAGCAAAAAAACAAATCCACATCAAAAACATCCACAGAAAAAAATTTCCGAATTTGGAATCGTATCTCTGGAAATTAAAAATACCTGCTTTATAATCGACAAAAATACATGCGATTACCACCCAGGCCATTTAATTTATTCCGTCAATGCTGACGAATACTGTAGAATATCCTGCAATATTTTGTAGAATATCCTTCATATTAAAAGTACTTTACTCCAACGATTATTTTGTTTGTTATTATTTATCAGTAATTTATATACAATTTATTTTTTGGCACGGTAATTGGATATTAGAATTGTGAAGTTAAAAAATTAACCTAAATAAAAGCGAGAAGTAGAATGAAACAAAAAATGAAGACAGCGTTTGTAGTTGTGTTGAGTCTTTTCTTGTTTGGAGACTTGGCAATTGCGCAAAATGGGCAAGGGAATGCACCGGTTCCAATGATGCAAAAAATGCAGATGTGCAAGGGGATAATGGGTAATCAGCAATATCCCCATGCAAAACCCGGGATGATGAAAGGCGGCATGATGGGAGCGATGGGTGTCAGTAGCATGATGCACATGGGCGATCCCCTGTTTAAAGAATTGCACGGGTATGGTTGCCCCGGTTTTGTCCTAAAATTTTCCGGACAGTTAAGCCTTTCTTCGGATCAGATTAAGAAACTGCAAGTCTTGAAAATGGAATTCAAGAAGCTTGCCATTCAGAATCAGGCCAATCTCCAGGTGGCAACAATTGACCTGAAGGAAATTCTGAATGCGAAAAATCCGAATTTCAAAAAGGCCCAGGCCAAGCTGAACCAGATTACATTGCTGCAGGGAAAGCTTCGCACCGCTTTCTTGAATACGATTCAGAGTGGCCGGCAGGTCCTGACCCCTGATCAATTGCAAAAATTTAAAGGACTTTCCGTCCAGCCACCCATGCAAAAATGCAAAGGCGGAATGATGTAATGGATTGAAACGTAAAATCAGTGAGGCGGGGAAGAAAAACCTCGTCTCTTGATATAAAACTTTACAAATGAAAGGAAGGACAACATGATGCATGGATTTGGATGGGGAGGCGGAATGTGGATGGGTTCCATTTTCTGGCTTCTGTTTTTGGGAGTCATTATATGGGCGGTTATTTCGTTCACAAACAGCTCAAAAAAAAACGGCTCGGAAGAGCCGCCCATTAGCGGCGAGACCTCCCTGAATATTTTAAAAAAGCGTTTGGCCAGAGGAGAAATCTCTAAAGAAGAATTTGAACAAGTTCACGAGAAACTTCTCTGAACTGGAAGTCGAAATTGGAAACTTTCGGCTGGAATCGGGAAGATTCCCAATCCCGGATTCCAAATCGAACCGCGAAGAGGAAACGAAAAATGAATAAACATGAAAATCACAGGGCGGATAAGAGAACAAAACCTAATAGTACGGACGATCATTCTAAAATTAAAAATGATCGGATTGATTACGCAGACCGCGACCAACATGAGCCTATGCAGCACCAACACAGCGCGGTTCACGACCACACCCGGCACGCACAGGCAGATTCACACGATCATAATGAGCACGCACAGAATTACGATGATGCACATGGCCGACACAACCACAATGGACACGGCGGGCATAGCCATCACGATCACCACGCCATGATGGTACGAGATTTCCGTAAGCGTTTCTGGATATCCCTGGCGCTGACCGTACCCATTTTGCTGCTCTCGCCCATGATCCAGCAGGTGCTGGATCTGGGTGAAAGCCTGCGATTTGGGGGCGATTTGATCCTCTCCTTCCTCTTTTCCAGTCTGATCTTCTTTTACGGGGGCTGGCCCTTTTTGAAAGGAATGGTGGAAGAACTCAAGAAAAAATCGCCGGGCATGATGACGCTTATTGCCCTTGCCATTACCGTCGCCTATGTGTACAGCACTGCTGTTGTTCTGGGATTGGGAGGGAAAATCTTCTTCTGGGAACTGGCTACGTTAATTGATATCATGCTGGCCGGGCATTGGATTGAGATGAAATCGATCATGGGTGCCTCGCGGGCACTGGAAACAATGGCTGAATTGATGCCATCCGATGCGCATGTGATTTCAGAAGATGGTACGCTCCGCGATGTAGCGCTGAGTGATTTAAATTCCGGTGACCGTGTTCTGGTAAAACCGGGTGAAAAAATCCCCACCGATGGTTTGGTAAAAGAAGGTATTTCTTCTGTTAACGAAGCCATGCTAACGGGTGAATCCACACCAGTCACAAAAAAAGCCGGCGATAAGGTTATTGGAGGGGCCATCAATGGTGAGGGTTCATTGACCGTCGTGGTGGAAAAAACCGGCAAAAATTCCTTTTTATCGCAGGTCATTGAGCTTGTGCGGCAGGCACAAGAAAGTAAATCGAAAACCCAGGATATGGCCAACCAGGCTGCTTTTTGGCTCACCATAATTGCCATTGGCGCAGGCGGCCTCACACTTTTCGTTTGGCTGGCTATCATGCACCAGAGCCTGGCTTTTGCCCTTGAACGCATGGTAACGGTGATGGTTATCACCTGCCCACACGCGCTGGGACTGGCCGTTCCACTGGTCGTTGCAGCGTCCACAGCCATTTCTGCCAAGAACGGTCTGCTGATCCGCGATCGTGCAGCGTTGGAACAAGCACGCAACCTGCAAGCGGTCATATTTGACAAAACCGGTACCTTAACAGTTGGACGCTTTGGTGTAACGGACACTATTATTTTCGACAACAATTTAGGTGTGGAAGAACTACTGAGTAAAGCCGCAGCTGTTGAAGCACATTCTGAACATCCCATCGCTCGTGCTATTGTGAAATCGGCTCCCGACTTTCCTGAGGTCAGCGAATTCAAAGCGATTCCCGGCAAAGGGGCCAAAGGCAGGGTTAGGGGCGAGGAGATTTTGGTGGTAAGCCCGGGCTATTTGCGCGAAAATCACATTCCAATGGAAGATCCGCGCATCGATAAACTTAGTGCACAGGGAAAAACCGTCATTTTTGTACTGGTAAACGGATTTGTCAGAGGAGCCATTGCCATGGCCGACATCATCCGCCCGGAATCCAAAGAGGCCATTCAGCATTTAAAAAACATGGGCATTCGCACTATGATGCTAACGGGCGACAACAAAAAGGTGGCTCAATGGGTTGCTGACGAATTAGGTTTGGATGAATACTTTGCTGAAGCGCTGCCACTTGAAAAGGCAGACAAAGTGAAAGAAATCCAAGAGCGTGGTCTAACCGTAGCCATGACAGGTGATGGCGTGAACGATGCGCCGGCTTTGGCACAGGCCAACGTAGGCATTGCCATTGGCGCAGGAACGGATGTTGCCGTGGAAACAGCCGACATCGTGCTGGTTCGCAGCAATCCCTTGGATGTGGTGGCCGTTATCGGGTTGGCCAAGGCCACGTACCGTAAAATGGTGCAAAATCTGGCCTGGGCCACCGGCTACAATGCCTTCGCTATTCCAGTGGCTGCGGGTGTTTTATACAGTTACGGCGTTATTCTGAGCCCTGCCGTGGGCGCCGTACTGATGTCTCTGAGTACCGTAATTGTGGCCATTAATGCGAAATTTTTAAAGCTGGAAAAATAAGAAACGCTTTTATAACTAACTGAAAATAAAATTGAAACAAATTTATTAGATAAGGAGGATTTTATACATAAAAACCGCGCCTTCAAATTCCAACTCTTACCAGTGGTTTATTCGTCCTCTCTCCAAGAAATCATTGATGTGCTTTACCGAACTTCTTTTCTCACTGAAGTTGAAAATTGAACGCCGAAAGCATGGAATCATAGATTCCACGTCATTCATGACTCTGTTGATTTAGTCCCATTTTTTGGGAATTTTCAAAATTCAGACATCATAACTTCAAGCCAGATTCGGAAAATATTAGGAATATACATTAAAACCAGACTCTACTCCCTAATGAACCCACGAGAAGTGGGTTAAACATTTGTAGGTGCCAATAGCAACACAAATAGTTCCAACACTG
>CAZIYL010000005.1:0-30737 GCA_964543425.1 uncultured Deferribacteres bacterium | reverse complement strand
AACCTTCTTAACCTCTTTCTTTTACTTGATTCTTACCGTTTATTTTGATATATTGCTTTCATGAAATCCGAAGAACCCGAATTGGATGTCATCCGCGTCAACAATATGGTTTTTTATGCCTATCACGGTGTGGAAGCAGCGGAAAAAAAGCTCGGTCAACGCTTTGAAGTTGATGTCGAGATTTTTCTGGATACGCGCCGGGCGGGAAATACGGACGATATTGTCGATACGGTCAATTATGCCGCCGTTTATGAAATTGCCGAAGAAATTGTAATTGAGGGAGAATACAATCTGATTGAATCGATGGCAGAGGATATTGCCCGTTTGATTTTGAAACGGCTTCCCGTGGAGAAAACTCTTGTACGGGTTCGCAAGCCGCATGTCCCCTTGCCGGGAATTACAGACGGAGTGGAGGTGGAGATCGTAAGAGGCTGATATGGAAAAAGTTTACCTGGGTTTGGGAACCAATTTGGGGCAGCGGGAAGAAACCCTTGAAAAAGCGATTCACAATCTTTCTCTGAATTCAAATATTGAAATTCTGAAAATTTCCGCCGTGTATGAAACGGAAGCCTACGGCTTTAAAGATCAGCCGGATTTTTTGAATCTTGTGCTGGAGGCAAAAACATCACTTTCGCCGGAGAGGCTGCTCATTGCAGCAAAATCCATTGAAGAGCAAATGGGGCGCAAATCCCGCCGGCACTGGGGTCCCCGTGAAATTGACGTGGATATTTTGGCCTATGAAAATTCAGTGGTGTGCGAAGATTTTCTCCGCGTTCCTCACAAGGAACTTTCAAAGAGACGGTTTGTCCTGGTTCCATTTGCAGAAATAGCCTCCGCTTTTATTCCGCCGGACAGGAACAAATCGGTTCGAGAATTGTTAACTCTATGTTTGGATACGGGACGCGTTCGATTTTACAAACACCTGTCCATTGAAAAAAGGATCACAGAGGAAACGGCATGAAGACGCTCAGCTATATTGCCATTGAAGGTGTGATTGGCGCCGGCAAAACGAGCCTGGCAAAAATTTTGTCCAAGCGTTTAAACGGACGCTTGATACTGGAAAAACATGATGAAAATCCGTTTTTGGGCGATTTTTACAAAGATCCTGCCAGATTTGCCTTTCAAACGCAGATGTTTTTTCTGCTGAGCCGATATCGCCAGCAATTGGATTTGCAGCAGCAGGATTTGTTCCAGCGTGTGATTATTTCGGATTACATCTTTCAAAAGGATCGTATTTTTGCCAGTCTCACACTGGAAGATCGGGAATTTATACTTTATGAAAAGGTAGCCAATCTTTTGGAGCGGGAAATAATAGCGCCCGATCTGGTGATCTATTTGCAGGCAAATACCAAATGCCTGATGGTCAATATTAAGCGGCGGCGGCGCCCCTATGAAAAAAGTATTTCGGAGGAATACATCCGGGCATTGGTGGAAGCGTACAACCATTTCTTTTTTCACTACACCGACACACCCCTTTTGGTCGTAAATATGGACGGACTTGATTTTGTTCACAACGAGGAACAGCTCGACACGCTGATTCAACAAATTATGCTTCCCCTCGGCGGAACAAAATATTACAATCCAATGATAGAGCAAGGAGCAAGAAAATGAGATTTATTGAATTGTTATTTTGGGGGATTGTTTTGTATTTCGGCTATAAGCTATTTAAAAATATAACCAACCCCTCCGACAAAGACACAAAAGTAAAGGGAAAACCGAAATCGAAACCCCTTGATATCGATGAATCTGAAATTGAAGACGCTGAATTCAAGGAAATCAAAGGCGATAAAAAGAAGAAAGATAAATAGTGCCTGAACGAAAACACCCGAAAAATGTAAGGCAAGCATCTTGCTTGCATCGGTTTGACATAAGAAATAAAGAATTCGCTAAATCAAATTTCACAAGCCAGAGGCTTGTGCTACGTTTTCGTTCAGACACTAAATAGCAAATCGGAAAACCACGGGAATATAGAATAAAATCAACTTTTAACCTCTACCGTTGTGAGTTTTACACGAATAAACGAGAAAACGTGTGTTTAACACGTAAGCCTTATTTGGAAGTGTTTATTAAGAATCATTCAAGATAGAATCCGGGGAAGTCCCCTCTATCAAGAGGGGATTTGGGGGTGTGTTTTTTTCAATCCCTGCTTGTTTATGTGAGGATTTTGTTTGTATTTTCTTTTCCAATATCTGCGAAAAAGCGCAGAAAATAGGGCGCCATTGAGCAGGCTCAACTCCCCCGAAGGAGGATTTAACAAGGATGCAAAAGTTGCAACGATAGAGTTTTAAATCTCATTACTCGAAAACTAAAACGATTGGCAGCCAAGTCATTTATGAATGTCTATCTGAGAATTTTAAAATATATTAAGCCATACTGGACTTACCTGATAGGCTCCCTGATTGCAATAATGTTTTTCACGATTTTTAGCAGCGCCACCCTCGTGTCAGTCATTCCCTTTTTGCGCACGATATTTCAGGTTGAACGTACCACACAGGTAACGGCAGCGCCTCCGGCTCAGCAAACCGCCGTTGCCGTTCCCGGAAGGGTTGGAAGAGTAGAGTCAAAAATCACTTCAACCAAAAAGAAGCTCGAGAAAAAACTCAACGATTTTTTTATTGGCAAGGATCGCCACAAAGCCCTTGGGCGCATTTCTCTTCTTATTCTGATTATCACGTTTTTAAAAAACCTTTTTGATTATATTCAGGCCTACCTGATGGCGCACGTAGAACAGGGTGTGATGAAGGATATCCGCAACGCTCTCTATCGCAAAATAATTACGATGCCCATTGGCTTTTTTGCGCGTACAAAAACGGGAACCCTCATTTCCCGGGTCACAAATGATGTGAATCTTGTAAATGGCGGAGTATCCGCCAGTTTTGTCACCCTCATCAAAAATCCCCTCCTGATTATTATTTATTTGATTTTGGCAATTTATCTGAGCTGGCAGCTAACCCTGATTGCCCTAACCGTGCTGCCGTTCAGTTTGCTGATTATTGCCAACATTGGCTTGCGCCTGCGGAAACATAGCACGGAATCGCAGGAGAAAATGGCCGACGTTACCTCGATTCTTCAGGAAACAATTGCCGGTGCGCGTGCGGTAAAAGCCTTTGCCATGGAAGAATTTGAAATCGGCAAATTCAAACGGAAAACCCTGGAATATTTCCGAACCCTGTTGAAGATCACGCGAACCCGGCGGCTGGCTTCTCCTCTGACAGAATTTCTGGGCGCGGGTGTTGCGGTGTTCATTTTGTGGTTTGGCGGCCAGAAAGTGCTGACCGGAAGCATGCTTCCACCGGAAAATTTTCTGGGATTCCTGTTTGTAATTTTTTCGCTGATGCAGCCTGTGAAGGAACTGGGAACGGTCAACAATCGCATTCAGGAGGCTATCTCCGCCGGAATCCGCATTTTCAGCATTTTGGATATGCAGGGGGAAATTGTGAATGCTTCCAATTCCATTGTCGTTTCGGATTTCAAAGAGGCCGTCGTTTTTGACTGCGTGTTTTTCAAGTACAATGAGAGAGAAGAATTCGTCCTAAAAAATGTTTCTCTGACGGTACAAAAGGGAGATATTCTGGCGATTGTGGGGCCGAGCGGCGTGGGCAAATCCACGCTGGTAGACCTGGTTCCCCGATTTTATGATCCTGCTCAGGGCAGCGTTAAATTGGATGGCCGCGATTTGCGCGAACTGGATTTGAAACCGCTGCGTCAGTTGATGGGCATTGTGACGCAGGAAACGATTTTATTTCACGAGACTGTGCGGAACAACATTGCCTACGGAATGGCCTACGTTCCGTTAGAGGAAGTGATTGAGGCGGCAAAAGCGGCCAATGCACATAATTTTATTGAAAAGCTTCCCAAGGGTTACGACACGCTCATCGGTGAGCGTGGGGTAAAATTGTCCGGAGGCCAGCGCCAGCGCCTTGCCATTGCCCGTGCCCTTCTGAAAAATCCTCCCATTCTTATTCTGGATGAAGCCACCTCGGCTCTGGATACGGAATCGGAATTTTTGGTGCAGGAGGCCATCGAGCGGCTTATGACCAATCGGACGGTTTTTGTAATCGCCCATCGATTGTCAACCATTCAAAATGCCTCAACCATTATTGTCTTACAAAAGGGCGAAATTGTTCAGCAGGGAACGCACCGTCAGTTATTGGGAGAAGAAGGCCCTTACCGGCATCTGTACAATTTGCAGTTTCGGCTTCAGGGTCGAAAGGCAGCGGAAGGTGTCTGAGAGGGCGGCAATGATCCGAATCTCTAAAGAATCTCAGGAAATATTTGACGAGAACAAGACATCCCGGAAAGAACTGATTGCCCGCTACCGGAATGAGCACGAGCGGTTTCAGACGCTGCTAAAAATCACGAGAACGATTGCCAATGAGTTGAAATTGGATCGTCTTCTTAAATTGGTCATGGACGAGGTTCGTGATGCCCTTCGTGCCGATCGCTGTACGGTTTTTCTGATTGACGAAAAGCGGCAGGAATTGTGGTCCAAGGTGGCACACGGAATTGAGCCGGGAGAAATTCGCTTCCCTCTGGAAAAGGGGATTGCGGGTTACGTGGCCACAACCGGAGATGTGTTGAATATTCCCGATTGCTACAAGGATTCGCGATTTAATCCGGAGATCGACCGGCAAACGGGTTACCGCACGCGCTGTATGTTAACCTTCCCGATGCGGAATAAAAAAGGGGAAATCATCGGGGTTTTTCAGGTGCTGAATAAATTGAAGGGCGTTTTCACGGGAGAAGATGAGGAAATGCTGGATGCCATTTCGATTATCGCCTCATCTCAAATTGAAAATGCCCAATTGTACGAGGAGCAGGAGAAAACCTTCGATAGTTTTGTGGAAACCCTGGCCTCCACCGTTGATGCCAGGGATCCGCTTACGGCCGGTCATTCCCGGCGAATTATGCTCTATGCAGATGAAATTGCCCGACTGGCGGGTTTTTCCCCGGACGAGCGGAAAATTCTCCGCACCTCGGCGCTTCTTCACGACGTGGGGAAAATCGGCGTTCGGGAGAGTGTTCTCACCAAGACCTCGCGGTTGACGCAGGAGGAATACGAACATATCAAACAGCACGTGGTTATTACGCGAAATATTTTGAGCAAAATTCACTTTACGCGGGAAAATCAAGCAATCCCGGAAATTGCTTCCACGCACCACGAAAAATTGGACGGCTCCGGTTATCCCGAAGGTTTAAAGGGAGATCAGATTCCCATCGGCGGACGCATTTTGGCAATTGCCGATGTTTTCGATGCTCTGACGTCTTTTCGTCATTACCGGGATCGAATGGATTTTGCCAACGTTTTGGATCACATAGAATCAGGCAGTGGAACAAAATACGATGCCGCTCTCGTAGAAAGTTTTAAGAAAATTTCTCTGTACAAATTGATTGAAATAATGGAAGACAGCCATTTAGGCGAGATGTCTCCTGCGGAATCGGAAACGCTTCACCAAAATTCGCTAAAGGATCTGGCAACCGCTCTGGAGGAAAACATTGCCGCACCGCCCGATTTTGTTCGCATTTTTGAGAGATTTTATTATCGACAAAGTAATCCACCTCAACAGGAGGACGTTCCAATGGATCAGAGAGAGCAAATTATTCTTGAGGCGATGAAAAAATCCGGGAAACCCGTAAAATCCGGTGAGATTGCGGAAATAACGGGTTTGGGGAAAGATGAGGTTGCAAAAGCGATTAAATTATTGAAAAAAGAGGGCGAGATTATTTCTCCCAAACGTTGTTTTTACGCACCCGCGGAAAAATAGGAGGAAATGTTCGTGAACAGGAAGATTATTTCAACGGATCAGGCCCCGGCGGCCATTGGCCCCTACAGCCAGGGTGTTGTGGCGGAAGGTCGCCTCATCTTCACAGCCGGTCAAATTCCAATTAATCCGGCAACAGGAGAATTGGTTCAGGGCGATGTCCAAACGCAGACCCGGCAGGTTCTCGATAATCTAAAAGCCGTGCTAACCGCCTCGGGTGCCGGATTGGGAAATGTGGTGAAAACAACCGTTTTCTTGTCGGATATGAATAATTTCACCGCGATGAATGCAATTTATGCGGAATATTTCCCTCAAAATCCACCGGCCCGATCAGCCGTTCAGGTTGCCCGATTGCCCAAAGACGTGAAAATTGAAATTGAATGTGTGGCAGTTGTGTAAAAAATGAATAAAATGCAAAAAAAAAAACGCTATTACATTATTCTGAATCCCCACTCGGGACGAGGCAAAGCCGGAAAGCTTCGGCCCAAAATTGAAGAGGCTTTAAACCAAAAAAACATCGATTTTAATCTTGTGGAAACACAGGGGCAGGGCCATGCGGAGAAATTGGCGCAGGAGGCTCCCCCTGAATTTGACGTCGTTGTAGTTGCCGGAGGCGATGGTACGGCCAATGAGGTTGCCAATGGCCTTATGAAAAATCCACGCCCAATGGGATTAATTCCCACCGGTTCCGGGAATGATTTTGCGCGGGCAATGGGTATTCCATTTCAGTGGCAAAAGGCGATTGATGTGCTGTTTCAAAATCAGGAGAAAAGAATTGACGTGGGTTGGGTCAACGGCCGCTATTTTCCGAACGGATTTGGTGTGGGATTTGACGCTCTCGTAGTGCAGGAAAGCGCAAAGGTCACGCGCCTGCGCGGGCTTTTGATTTACCTGTATGCCGTTTTAAAAAGCATTTTTTTCTACTCCAGTCCCAACCTGAGCATTTTGCTGGATGCCGATCGCAAGATCGAGAGTCGGATTTTTATGCTCACCGTGGGAAATGGGGTCTCACTGGGGGGCGGATTCTTACTGACGCCGAATGCCCGAAATAATGACGGGATTTTTGATATTTGCGTGATTCATCATTTGAGCAAACCTCAAATTTTCTGGCACCTGCCGAAGGTTTTCTGGGGAGGACACGTGAAAATTAAGCAGGTTGAAATGCTTCAAGCGAAGGAACTTGTTGTGAAATCTTCGGAGCCGGTAGGCGGGCACGTGGATGGTGAACTTGTTGAGATGAATGATCGGGAATTTCGGGTGAAAATCTTTCCGAAGGCTCTCACCATAATCGGAGGGATATCCGGTGTCTAAAAACCTCGTCGGATGTATTCTGGTTGGGATTGTGTTTTTGGCATTCAGTCCGCTTGCCCGAGCTCAGGATCAGTTTGATCGCAGCTTTTTAGTCGGTTCCAGTTCTCACGTTGTGCAGGATTCCGCAAAAAAGAAATCCCGGGTACGCTCCCCCAAAGGAGCATTTTGGCGGGCGCTTCTTTTTCCCGGCTGGGGGCAATGGTACAATGGGAAAAAGGTAAAAGCTGTTCTGGTTTTTACGGCCGAAGCCGGATTAATTGCCAATGGCATTTATTGGAATCAAAAAGTGCAGTCGGCAACCAACAAATACGATCGGGCGTTTTACGAAAATAATCGGAATCTTTCAAATTGGTGGCTTCTTTTTACGATTTTCATGGGCGTGTCGGACGCCTACGTTGATGCTCAGCTTTCCGATTTTGATGTGAGCCCGAACCTCTCTTTTTCCGGTTCGCTCGCTTTTCCGATTGGCATTTCATTGAAGGCGCATCTGAAGTAACCATCGCTCAAACTGTTCAAAAAATATTCCCCAATCAGGTGCTTCATCGGTTTTACGTCCTTTTTAAGTACACCGCTTCGCCGTTTAGTTTTTTCCAACCGATTTTTGATTTGTAAAATGCTAAGAAATTCATTATATTTTAAAATAATTTATTGGAAATGCCGGGTTTCTCGAAACAGTGCACAAGAATCACTTTAAAAAAGCGGTGAAGCGGTTCATCTCCGGTAAATCACTACGAAAAAATGGCAGTTTGAAGATGTCCGCACGAAAAATTCTTTTCTTGTTTATTTTTATTTTGGGATTGGTGCCTTCTAAAAGCCCGGCACAATTTCGGGAATCAACGGCAACAAATACTAAATTTTTAAAAGCATTCCCTCGGGATTTCCTCCCGGGGTGTTCCGGTGACAAGTGGATTGCCGATGACAAATACCGTCATTTTGTGGGCAGTGCGTTTGCAGCGGCATTCGGATATTGTGCCCTGCACTATTATCTGGATCAGCCCAGGAATGAGGCGATTTTATTTGGAGGAGGCTTCTCTTTTTCGCTGGGAATTGGCAAAGAATTGCACGACAAATATTTTCACGCGGGTTGTGCCAGTTGGAAGGACCTGACGGCAGACATTTTGGGAATGACCTTTGGCCTGATTTTCTACACGGAAACCATTCGATGACAGCAGGTATCGGCCATTCGGAGAAATAGGTAACACGCGGGTCATAAAAATTGGGCGTGCGTTTTTTTAATTTTAACACAATTAAAAAATCGGAAACAAATGCAAAGATCGCCCGACGTTAAAAAATGACGTTAACGCTTGAATGGCTTCCGAAATTTTAACGGCAGATTTTTGCGGACACATTATTTATTTTTAGGCTGAATGTTTATGCAGCGTTGTAAAATTAATTCAGACGAACCGAAAGAGCACTGCGGCATTGTGGGTGTGTACGGAGCACCGGCTGCCTCGGAATTGGCTTACATGGGATTGTACGCACTCCAGCATCGTGGGCAGGAGAGTGCCGGAATTGTTTCCTCGAACGGAGAGAATGTATTTCGGCACGTAGCAATGGGGTTGGTGGCAGATGTGTTCCCGGATCGGTCGGTTCTTAAAAAATTAAAGGGCCACATTGCCATTGGCCACAACCGCTATTCCACCACGGGGTCCAGTCAATTATTAAATAGCCAACCCTTGTTGGTCAATTGTAAGGACGGCCCCCTGGCAATTGCTCACAACGGAAATCTGATTAATTACAAAACTCTTCGCAAAGAATTAGAGGCTCAAGGGTCTATTTTTCAGACTACCATGGATAGCGAAGTTATTTTGCATCTTACCGCTCGTTCACAAAAGGAAACACTGACAGAGCGCCTGATTGAAGCACTTCAACGCGTGCGGGGAGCTTTCTCCCTTGTTTTTTTAACGCGGGAAAAGCTGATTGTGGCACGCGATCCCCACGGAATTCGGCCTTTAGCTCTTGGGAAAATGGGGCATGTTTACATTGCAGCCTCGGAATCCTGCGTAATGGATTTGATCGGCGCCGAGTACATCCGGGATGTCGCCCCGGGTGAATTACTCATTATCGATGAAAACGGCGTACGGTCCTACCGGATTGCACCCAAAATTAAGCCTGCACATTGCATTTTTGAATTTGTTTATTTTTCCAGGCCGGACAGCCGTATTTTTGGGGAATACGTGGACAAAGCTCGCCGGAAAATGGGGAAAAATTTGGCCATGGAACATCCGGTGGATGCGGACATTGTAATCAGTGTGCCGGATTCCTCCAATACGGCAGCCATCGGATATTCGAGGCGGACGGGCATTAAATTTGAAATCGGCCTCATTCGAAATCACTACATCGGGCGAACATTTATCCAGCCCAGTCAGGCTACGCGCAATATTAATGTGCGAATAAAATTCAATCCCGTGGGCGGAGTTCTTAAAGACAGACGGGTTGTGATTGTAGAGGATTCAATTGTTCGCGGAACCACGCTGAAAAATCTGGTCAAAATGATTCGCAGGGCCGGTGCCAGAGAAATTCATATTCGCGTGTCCTCGCCGCCTATTAAATATCCCTGTTTTTACGGAATGGACTTTCCCAGTCAGGAAGAGGTGATTGCCTCCAAAAATTCTCTCGAGGAAATTCGGGACTATTTGGAGGTTGATAGTTTGGAATATCTTTCGCTGGAAGGATTGCTGGCATCGGTTCCAAATAGCGATAAGGGATACTGTACCGCCTGCTTCAGCGGGAACTACCCCATTCCGTTGGAGGAAGACAGAAACAAGCTGTCGGTAGACGAATCGCTTAAGACCGTTGAGATTTAGACTAAAGGCCTCTATCGTTGCGAGTTTTGCAAGATCAAATAGTAAGAACCATTGTAATCATATAAGCAATTTTTGCACATTTTTGTTGAGAATGACTCAAGATAAGAATCGGGAAAGTCCCCTCTATCAAGAGGGGATTTAGGGGTGTGTTATTATTAAAGTTACAAGTTAATTAAGTGACACACCCCGATCCGTCACTGGGCAATTGGCGTCAACTTAGATTTGGAATGTGGTAGAATTTTCTTTAAAATATAAAACAAATCGTCCCTACGGGACTTAGATTCATTTTGACATGATTGTACTACAAACATTTCGCCCCGCTGGGGCTGAGTTGTAGCCAATAATTTTTAAAGATATTAATACCGATCAAATAAAAGCGCCGTTAGGTGCGAACTTCGAGTCTTGGTGGCAGAATCATTATAAATTTTGTTTTGTTTCGCTTAGTAAATAATCGAATTATCCCTTGATTAGGGGGCGTTGAATGAAATCTCTGGCAAAAGCGCTTGATTATATTTTTCTCCTGAGGCCGGTTTTATTTTATCCGGTTTGGACGGTTTTTCTGGCGGGCGTACTCTCCGTTCAAGGGGCATCCCAAGGCTATGGATGGCCGCAATTCAAGCTCAGAGCCCCCGATGGGGATTGGGGAAATTTTTGGTGGGCGCTGGTTAGCTATTCTCTACTGATGGGAACCGTGTTTATTCTGAATCAATTAACGGATATAGGTTCAGATAAGCAAAATTCAAAGCTGTTTCTTATTGCCGATGGGCACATTTCCACAAAAACAGCCGTTTGGGAGGGTTTCATTATTTTGGTGTTGTCTCTTCTGATTTCAGTGAAAACCTCGGTATGGTTTGTATCGGTATGGTTTTTTTCGCTTTTAATATTAGGGGTCGCCTACAGTTTGCCGCCGTTTTTGTGGAAGGATCGCCCGATTGAAGGGTTAATGGCCAATTTGTTCGGCGGTTTGCTAACATTTTTTGCCGGCTGGCTGAGCATAGGAAATCCTTCGGGAGCCATGGTTTTTCGTTCATTGCCCTACAGTTTTGCTGTGGGTTCCGTCTATTTCCTGACGACTATTTTGGATGCCGATGGCGATTTACATTCGCATAAAATCACATTTGCCGTTCGATATGGAAAACAGGCAACCATTCGAATGGCGATTTTATTCGATTCAATCGCCGTAATTCTGGGGTTTCTGGCCCGCGATTGGATTATTTTTATTCCGGCGCTTGTTTCATATTTTTTATTTGTATTTTTGATTTTCAAAAGCGATGATCTTTGGCTGAATCGAATGACCCGATTGCCCATTCTGCTTTTAACACTGATGGTGGCATTTTATTTTCCAATTTATTTTATCGGCATTTTCGGGATTTTTTTCTTTTCAAAATGGTATTACCATGTTCGTTTTGGTTTGGATTACCCTTCGCTGAATCCGTCTCATAGTGATTAAGGAGGCCTTATGATTAGGATAAAAGAAGACCGCTGCGATTTTTGTGGAACATGCGTTTCCGTTTGTCCGGTCGATTGTATTGAACTGCGGGAAGCAGTTATAAAAATAGATGAAAAAACCTGTACCAATTGCAAATTGTGCGTGTATGTTTGTCCAATTGAAACCCTGGAGTTTGTCGATGAGTGACCGTTACGATGTAATTATTGTTGGCGCAGGACCAGCCGGGTCGCTTGCTGCCTGGTATGCCTCATTGGGCGGGTCAAAGGTATTATTACTGGAAAAAGACCGGGACATTGGTTTGCCGGTACGCTGCGCGGAAGGCGTGGGAGCCCCCGGTCTTCAGAAGCTGGTTGAGCCCGATTCCCGATGGATCGCCAATAAAATTGAGGGGATTAATCTTATTTCTCCACATGGAAAGAAAATTCGTCTGGCAAGTCAGGATTTGGGGTATGTTTTGGACCGCAAAGTATTTGATTACTTCTTAGCGGAAAAAGCCTCAAAAGCGGGAACAGAAGTCCTGACTAAAGCCTACGTGGAGGAGCTTCTTTTTGATGAAAATGGAGACGTCAATGGAGTTGTTTTTTCCCATCTCGGGAAACGCCAGTCATTGCGGGCAAAAATTGTCATTGGCGCCGATGGGGTGGAATCGCGTGTGGGGCGCTGGGCAGGCATCCGAACACAATTGAAACTCAGAGATATTGAAACGTGTGTGCAGTACACGTTGGCCAATGTGGATGTAACGCCGGGTGACTGTGATTTTTATTTTTCACACGAAATTGCACCGGGAGGCTACATTTGGGTGTTTCCCAAAGGGGAAGGGATTGCAAATGTCGGCATTGGTATCTCAGGCGAATATGCGCAGTACAAATCGCCCATGCGCTATTTAGAGAAATTTGTTCAGGAACATTTTCCTAAAGCTTCCGCTTTAACAACCACTATTGGAGGTGTTCCTATTGCGCTCACCAATAAACAAATCGTAAAAAACGGTTTTATGTTGATTGGTGATGCCGCCCACCAGGCGAATCCGATTTCGGGCGGGGGAATTGTACCTGCAATGGTGGCTGGAAAGCTGGCAGGACAGGTGGCTGCAGAAGCTATTCAAGCGGGTGACGTCTCGGAATCATTCCTGAAAAAATATGAGAAACAATGGTACAAGTCTGAAGGCAATACTCACAAAATGACCTATCGATTAAAAGAAGCGGTTTACAAGCTCACGGACAATGATCTGAACAAAACTGCCGATTCTATTCTTTCATTGCCGGAACAAAAGCGTACGATTGTCAACGTTTTTAAAAAAGCTTTGTACAACAGGCCAACACTCATTTTGGATGCATTGAAGGTCTTTAAAATCGGTATTAGCGAAGTCTTTGTTCCGTTAAGTTGAATTCCCCCAAAAGGAGAATTGTTTTGAGAAAAAAAGTTCCTCGTGTCAAAAAAGATTCCCAGGTTAAAACCCTGCTTAAGCCGGAGAATAAAAGCGAAATTTGGACGATTTCCAATATTTTAACGACCATTCGTATTTTGTTGCTTCCCTGGATTATTTATTTTTTTGTGTTGAACACACGAAGGTCCCAGCGCATCGCATTGATTTTGATGATTATTGCCGCACTAACGGATCTAAGCGATGGCTTTTTGGCCCGAAAACTCAACCAGAGGACCAACCTGGGCAAAATTCTGGATCCCATTGCCGATAAATTGGGATTGTTTTCGATTGGGATTTTATTGGTGATTTATCGAAACCTCCCCATTTGGCTGTTGGTGATTTTGGTCATTCGGGATTCATTTTACGCTATTTACGGTTACACGCTTTTGCGCAAAGGAGTGGTGCCTGAAGCCAGACTTCCGGGCAAATTGACAACCACATCACTCGCCCTGACCTTTTTATTTTATTTGTTGAAAATACGGTTGCTCGAGACTATATTTTTGTATATTAGTATTGTGCTGATTATTATTTCGATGATTGACTATGCGAGGCGGTTTCTAAACGCCAGAAAGGGTTTGGGGTGGAAATAATCCGCGAGTATTTGAGTTGCTTAAAAGTGAAACTCGTGTGTGTTATACAGGAATTTTTGTTTAGGGGAATTTGAATGTTTTCCTCTTTCAAGTGTTTTTGTTCGAATAGTAAACGGGAGATTTTATCCGCATGGCATTGTTTGGAAAACTTCGATCAGGACTTACACGAACGCGTTCCGGCGTTTTGGGACGCATCAAGGAAGCCGTTACCGGGAAGAAATCGCTCGACGATGAAACCCTCGACGAAATAGAGGAAATTCTGATTTCCAGCGATATTGGTGTTGGAACGGTTATGGAGCTTGTGGAACGTCTTCGAAAGCGTGCCCGGGTAAAGCGGGATTATGAACCGGCAGAGGTTCAGGAAATCATTCGCCAGGAGCTCAAATCCATTTTATTTGACCAAATTGCACAGACCGCAATTGATGAAGAGGCGTTCTTTCATCCAACTGAAAAGCCCTTTGTGATTCTGGTAGTGGGGGTGAACGGAACGGGAAAAACCACTACGATCGGGAAACTGGCAACCCGTTTTCGGCAGGCGGGAAAAGAGGTTGTCATTGCAGCAGCGGATACGTTTCGGGCAGCCGCCTCCGAACAATTGAACATCTGGGCAGAGCGTTCGGGCGCGGAGCTGATTCGCCACCAGTCCGGGGCGGATCCGGGTGCAGTCGTATTCGATGGGCTCAATGCAACACTTGCCCGCAAAAGGGATGTCCTGATCGTAGACACCGCCGGCCGCCTGCACACAAAGGTAAATCTGATGGAAGAGTTGAAGAAAATCAGGCGGGTGATGACCAAGCTAATTCCGGAAGCTCCTCACGAAACGCTTCTGGTACTGGATGCCACGACGGGGCAAAATGCCATTCGTCAGGCAGAGCAATTTCGCCAGGCGGTGAACGTAACAGGAATTGTGTTGACAAAACTGGACGGTACGGCCAAAGGCGGCGTGGTTTTGACCATTATGAAAGAATTGGGCATCCCGGTCAAATTTATTGGCCTCGGGGAACAGATTGACGATCTGGCAGCGTTTGACCTTGACAGCTTTATCGACGCCATTTTTTCGGAGAACAATGAAGCGTGACCCGGCCAAAGGTTTTCTTCGTCAATTTGGGATGTCCCAAGAACTTGGTTGATTCCGAGATACTGATGGGCCGCCTTCAGGCAAGGGGGGCTGCCATTGTGACGGACGTTCAGGCGGCATCGCACATTGTTGTAAACACGTGCGGATTTATTGAAGACGCCAAGCGGGAATCCATTGAAACGATTTTAGAGGCTGTTCAGTTAAGAAAAGCAGGGAATAAGCAGGTTTTTGTAACAGGGTGTCTGTCGCAGCGATACAAATCCGATCTTCAGAAAGAAATCCCGGAAGTGGATGGTTTTTTTGGAGCTCGAAACATTCCGCAAATTGCCGATGAACTTTCACAGCAATTGGGACTGGAACCCCCGAAAAGTAGTTGTGAAGAGCGCCTGGTGAGTACCGGGCCAAGTTACGCCTATTTGAAAATTGCAGAAGGATGCGACAATACGTGCAGTTTCTGCGCAATTCCGCTCATTCGAGGCCGGCATATTAGTCGACCGGAATCGGAAATCCTGAAGGAAGCAGGGCGTCTAACTGAAATGGGTTTTCCGGAATTGGTGCTCATCTCTCAGGACACCACGTATTACGGTAAGGATTTATTCGATGGATCCTCTCTGGTTCGTCTGCTCGGGAAATTGTCCGAGATTCCGAATGTTCGATGGCTGCGGCTGCTTTACACATATCCGGATCGGATTTCTGACGATTTGATCGATTTAATGGCGGAGCGGGAAACTATTTGCCCGTACATCGATGTGCCCATTCAGCATATTTCCAACAGAATTTTGTCAGGGATGCGCCGCGGATCCCGGCGGGAGAAAATCGAACGGCTAATTGATCGACTTCGCACAAAGATTCTGGAAATTGCGATTCGAACCAGTGTGATGGTAGGATTTCCGGGCGAAACGGACCAGGATTTCCAGGAGCTTTTGGATTTTATCGCGGACGTTCAATTCGATCATTTGGGTATTTTCCAGTTTTCCCGTGAGGAAAATACCATTTCATTCGATTTGCCGGATCAGGTGCCTGCTTCCGTTAAGCGGGAGCGATTCGAACTGCTGCAATCGATTCAACAGGATATTGCTCTGCAGAAAAATCAAAATTTTCTGGGGAAAACAGTGGATGTTCTGATCGAGGAATTTGATTCGGAACGAAAGGTTTATTTGGGACGCACAAAGTGGGATGCACCGGAAATTGACTCCCAGGTTGCTTTGCGGGGGGATTACGCGATTGGGGGGATTATCCCAGTCACGATCGTGTCGGCGACGGAAGCAGAGCTATTTGGTAAAGCGCCGGAAACGATCGAAAAATAATTTTCTGATCCGTTTTCAGGATCAGGAGGAGGTTTCAATGAGGGCGTATTTTTTAAGAAGCATTTTGCTGGCTTTGTTAATGTTGGGGTTGAATTTAACGGCCGCATTTTCTCAGCCGGAAATCTTCTACCGACAAGACGCCGGTGTGCCGGTGTTCTATTATGATATTTCAAATTTTGCAGCGGATTCGTCCGGCTTGTCGCGGATGTACATTTCGATGCAGGTTTCAAACGATGTTCTTCAGTTTTTGAAAATAGACAACGGTTTCGAAGCGGAGTACGAATTTTCTGTTGTTATTTTGGACAAAGACGGCGATCAGGTGGAAGGAAAGAGTTTTCGCCGAAAGGCATTGGTTCAAAAATATGAGAAAACGAATTCCAACCAGATTTACCAGTACCAGCATTTGCAGTTTGACCTAAAGCCCGGAAAATATCAGGTCATTCTTGCACTGACAGATCGGGACACCAAAAAAACAGGCCAGCGAAAGGAAAAGGTAGAATTACGGGATTTCAAGAAAAAGGATCTTGCCGTTAGCGACGTGTTGTTTGTGGAAAGAAAAAATCTGGACGCATTGAGCCTGCCGGATTTGTCGCCTCAGGTAAAAGAAAGCATCAGCGACACCACAAAACGGATGTTTGCCTATTTTGAATTGTATTCTCCCAAAACATTTGACGCGTACCGGTTATCCTATTCCATTTTAAATTTTAGAAAAAAGCATCTTTTAGACAACACCCATAATATTCCCAAAACCGGCTGGCGTACCAAGGTTTTTCTTCCTATTGATATTCACGGTTTATCTATGGCGCGTTACCGTCTCATGCTAAACGTGAAGGGCGGAAAAAAGAGACAGAAAATCGAGCGAATCTTTCAGGTGCGGAACTTCCGTGTGCCGATGGCCATTACAAATCTTGATGATGCGATTGAACAGCTTCAATATATTGCCAGCAGAAAGGAATTGAATAAACTTCGACATGCAGCAAAAGATCAAAAACAGCAATATTTTGAGGCTTTCTGGAAAGCAAAAGACCCCACACCGGGAACCGCTACAAATGAATTAATGGATGAATACTACCGGCGGGTTGATTTTGCAAACCAGCATTTTTCAGGATTTCGTGAGGGCTGGCGCACGGACATGGGAATGGTGTACATTTTATTCGGGCCTCCGAATGATGTAGAACGCCAGCCGTTTAATGTGGCTGCCAATCCCTATTACGAAACCGAAATTTACGCCTACCAGGTTTGGTATTATTACGACATTAATCGGCGGTTCATTTTTGCCGATCACCACGGTTTCGGGGATTATCGGCTGGAAAATCCGATGGCTATTTACGAGCCCTATTAAACTTTGATTGCTTATTTGGCAGGATTTACAGGATATTTTATTTGTCACGCAAATACTATCTTGCATAATCCCGCGAATCCCGTCGAAATATTTTTGAGCTGAGGCTAACGATCTCTACCGAATTAAGATAAATGAAAATGCAAAGGGTTGTTATGATTGAAACCGTTTATCCACCGGCGCTTCGGAAAGGCGACACCATCGGAATTATTTCTCCGGCCAGTCCTATGATTCGGGAACGATTGGAGAAAGGGATTGCGTATTTAAGGGGAAAGGGTTATTCGGTACTTCTTGGCAAACACGTCTACGATCAGCACGGGTATCTTGCCGGAACCGACGAAGAGCGTGTCAGAGATTTGCACGCCATGTTTCGAAACCCAGAGGTCAAAGCGATTATTAGCAGCAGAGGCGGATACGGGACGCCCCGGTTGCTGCCATTTTTGGATTATGAATTGATTCGCGAAAATCCGAAAATTCTGGTTGGGTACAGCGATTTGACTTCCCTGCAACTGGCCATTTTTTCCCAAACGGGGTTGGTCACCTATTCGGGGCCGATGGTGGCAGTGGAAATGGGGAAGGGGATTGATCCGTTTACCGAAGAACATTTCTGGCCGCATCTTCTGTCGGGACAATCCTATTCGGAATACCCCCCGGTTCTGGATTCTCCCTTAACGCGGTTGCATCCCGGTAAGGCAGCCGGTGCTTTGATTGGCGGTTGCCTCTCCATGATTAACCCGATTCTGGGAACGCCCTACCAGCCGGATTTTAGAGGGTCGATTTTGATTTTGGAGGATGTTGGTGAAGAGCCTTATCGTATAGATCGCTACCTGAGTCAGTTTCGTTCGGCCGGGATTTTTCATCAGGTGGCCGGAATTATCTTTTCTCAATTTGTGGATTGCGATGCCGGCGATAGTCCGAGTTTAACGATTGACGAAGTAATCGAAGATTACACACACGACCTGAACATTCCCATTGTGAAAAATTTCTTGTACGGGCACGTGGATCGCAAGTTTACCATCCCCATTGGGGCGCCTGTTGAACTGGATGCAGATTCATTGCGGATTCGTTTACTACAGCACGTAAGCGGTGTTTAGTGAAAATGAAACGACTTCAATTAGGTCTTTTGGCCTCGGGAAGAGGCTCAAATTTTGAGGCAATTTTAGAACATATTGAGACGGGCAGTTTGTCAGCCGATGTGCGGGCACTGGTCAGCAATCGGAAATCCGCTGGAGCGCTTGAAATCGCAGAACGCCGCAACATTCCCTCACTTGCGCTTTCACGAAAGGATTTTTCTTCAGACGAAGAATTTGATCGAAAGATTCTGGATTTTTTCCGGAAGAATAAAGTGGATTTTGTAGTGCTCGCGGGCTATTTGCGGCTGCTCACGCCTGCGCTGATTCACCCCTACAAAAACCGCATTCTCAACATTCATCCCGCGCTTTTGCCCTCTTTTGGCGGAAAGGGAATGTTTGGGCACCATGTGCATCAAGCGGTTCTAAATTATGGCTGTAAGGTTTCCGGCGTAACGGTTCATCTGGTGGATGAAAGCTACGATTCCGGTCCGATTGTGCTGCAGCGCTGTATCCCGGTTGAAAATAACGACACACCCGACACGCTGGCGGCGCGCGTGTTGAAACAGGAACACCAAATATTTTCGGAAGCGCTTCAGTTATTTGCCGAAGAAAAAATATTAATTAAAGGAAGACGGGTTTATGTTCAATCGCAATAAAAACAAATCCGGAATAGCTTTTATTCTTAGCTTTTGGTTATTTATTGGTGCATTTGCATTTTTTTACACCGGGTGTTCCAGCCAGAAAGCCGAACCCTTTGTCGAAGTGGCTTCTGTGGATTCATCTATTGTCATCGATTTACGCTACGCAACCCCCAACAATTTTACAGGCCGGGTTTTGTACGGCACGCCGCGGTGTTTCCTGCGGAAATCAGTTGCAGAGCGCTTGTCGCGCGTGCAAAAAAAACTGCAAAAACAACAGGGACTCGGGCTGAAAATCTGGGACGGCTACCGGCCGCTTTCCGTTCAGAAGAAGATGTGGGCGCTGGTTCCCGATTCGCGTTACGTGGCGAATCCCAAACACGGATCCCGCCACAATCGCGGAGCGGCTGTGGATGTCACCCTTGTGGATTCCTCAGGCCGTGAGCTGCATATGCCCACGGGATTCGATGATTTTACACCGAAAGCCCATCGTAATTGGGCAGGAGATGATACGCTGGCTATTCACAACAGAAAAATTTTAGAAGATGCGATGACCTCTGAGGGCTTCATTCCCCTCTCTACCGAATGGTGGCATTTTGATGCACCCAATTGGAAGGACTATCCTGTTGAAAATATTTCGATAAAAGAACTGCTCAAAAAAAATCAGAAGGAATAGAAATGCCAAAGATTCGTCGTGTGTTAGTAAGTGTTTTTGACAAAGAGGGATTGGTGCCGTTTGTTCAGGAATTGGTTGCTTTGGATATCGAAATTCTCTCCACGGGCGGAACGGCCCATCTCCTGCGTGAAAATGATCTGCCAGTGATTCAAGTGTCCGATTACACCGGTTTCCCTGAAATTTTAAATGGGCGCGTCAAAACGCTGCACCCCAAAATTCACGCAGGCATTCTTGCTTTGCGCGACCTCACAAACCAGATGGATGAACTGGAATCTCTCGAGATAGAGCCCATTGATATGGTTGTTGTAAATCTTTACCCGTTTCTGAAGGTTATTCAGAAGAAAAATATTGGCGAGAAGGAATTGCTTGAAAATATTGATATTGGCGGGCCAACCATGATTCGATCCGCGGCGAAGAATTACCCCCACGTCGTTGCGGTAACCGATCCTTCACAATACGCATTAATTTTAAAGGAATTACACAAGAATAATGGAGAAGTGAGCATTGATGTGTCCAGAAAATTGGCCGTGGAAGCGTTTCGGAAAACAGCCCATTATGACGGAATGATTGCTCAATATTTTGGCAAAAAATTCCAAATCCCTGCGGAAACCATTCCTGAAAATCTGGCGTTGGCCTTTTCCCGAACATACCAACTGAGGTACGGCGAGAATCCCCATCAAAAGGCAGGCTATTTTCAGGATGATTTGGCTTCGGAAATTGCCGGTTTAGAGCAATTGCACGGCATTGCCCTTTCGTACAATAATATCGTGGATGTGGATGCTGCCATTCATTTAATTCAGGAATTTACCGAAAAACCGACCGTTGCAATCATTAAACACACCAATCCCTGCGGGCTTGGCATCGGAGATACGCTTTTGGAGGCATACGAGCGGGCAAAGGCAACGGACCCGATTTCTTCTTTCGGAAGTATTATTTGTGTCAATCGAAAACTGGATATGCCTCTGGCCGAAAGATTGCGCAAGCATTTTGTGGAAGTTCTGCTGGCGCCTGATTTTGATGCGGATGCTCTGGAACTTCTTCAGCAAAAAAAGAAGTTGAGAATTCTGAAATTTCAGCCGAAATTATTAGAAGGTATTTCCACAACTCTCAAATCGGCTTTAAATGGGGTGCTTATGCAGGAAGTCGATTCGGTTGACCTGGATGAATCTGCTTTAAAAGTTGTCACCAAACGTGAGCCTACTGAGGAAGAATGGAAAGCACTTCGATTTGCCTGGAAGGTGGCGAAGCACGTGAAATCCAATGCCATTGTTTTTACAAATGAGTTCATGACGCTCGCCGTGGGAGCCGGGCAGATGTCGCGTGTGGATTCGGTTGAATTGGCTGCGAAAAAGGCCAAACAGGCAAAATTGGATTTGAAGGGCTCCGTTCTTTCCTCTGATGCTTTCTTTCCATTTCGAGACGGACTGGATGCGGCAGTTGCTGCCGGAGCTACGGCTGTCATTCAACCGGGTGGATCCATACGGGATAAAGAGGTCATTCAAGCTGCAAACGAGCAAAATGTGGCAATGGTTTTTACGGGGATTCGTCATTTCCGACATTAACCGTTAGATTTTGAAATCTAAATAAATTCAATTGAAATTTGAAAGGATTGCCAATGAAATTCTCTCTCTTGAGTTTTGTTTCGAACGACATTGCCATTGATCTGGGAACGGCCAACACATTGGTATTTGTTCGCGGCAAAGGAATTCAGGTAAACGAGCCGTCACTGGTGGCGGTACGTCGTTTGGATCAGAAAATTGTTGCATTTGGATCGGAAGCCAGAGAAATGTTGGGCCGAACACCGGGAGAGATCACAACCATCCGTCCGCTGCGCGACGGCGTGATTGCCGATTTTGAACTGGCGGAAGAAATGATCCGATATTTTATCCGTCGGGTACAGGCCAATCGATTTTTGCGTCCTTCGGTTGTCATTGGAATTCCATCTGGAATTACGGAGGTGGAAAAACGCGCCGTTCGGGATTCCGCTGAGCATGCCGGTGCCAGAGAGGTCTTTTTGGTAGAAGAGCCCATGGCCGCCGCCATTGGGGTGGGATTGCCGATACATGAGCCCGTGGGGAGCATGGTCGTGGATATTGGCGGGGGGACTACGGAAATCGCCGTTATTTCACTTTCCGGAATTGTGACCAGTATTTCAATTCGCATCGCCGGTGACGAGATGAATGATACTATTGTTCAGTATTTGAAACGAAAATACAATTTGCTGATCGGTGAAAAAACGGCTGAAACAATCAAAATGGAAATTGGCTCCGTTTCGCCCTACAAAGAAAAAGCAGCCATGAAAGTGAAGGGCAGGGATCTGGTTAAGGGAATTCCGCGAACCATTGAGATTAATTCCGTTGAAATACAGGAAGCTCTTGAAGAGCCCGTCAGTTCAATTGTGGAGGCGGTTCGCCTTACCCTGGAACGCACCCCACCGGAATTGTCGGCGGATATTCTGGATCGTGGAATTATGCTAACCGGCGGCGGTGCTCTGCTTAAGGGACTCGATGCTCAGTTAAGAGAAGTAACAAATTTGCCGGTAAATGTGGCCGAAGATCCTTTAACCTGTGTGGTAAGGGGCACCGGTGCAATTGTGGAAAATATTAACGATTATCAAAAAGTTCTCAATCGATCTAAAATTTATTAAGTTTTTCTGGAAATTTCATGCTTCGCTGGGAAACTCATTTACATCAATTAAGAGATTATGTTCTTTTATTCTTTCTTTTGGGCATTTCTCTGATCATAATGAATTCTAATTCCAATTCACAAATGCGCTGGCTTCACGGGTTTTCAATCAATATCATTGGCAGCCTTCAGCACAATTTGCGTGTTTGGGGCAGAATTCGCCACCTTGAAAAAGAGAACGAAAGGCTCCGCACCAAAGTGGCCGACCTGGTGTTCGAAAACAGCATGATGAAAGAGGCTTACCTCTCCAATATTCGCCTGAAAAAGCTTCTAAAATACAAAAAAACCATTTCTTACAAATTGGTTACTGCGGTTGTTACAGGCCAGAGTTACGAGGGATTTTCTCACGCACTCATCATTAGCGGCGGCAAAAAAGAAGGCCTTCAGGAAAAACTTCCCGTGGTAACGGCTGAAGGGTTGGTAGGAAAAATTGCTCTTCTGGGGGAAAATTATGCCGTTGTTCAACCTTTGAACGATGTGAATTTCAGGGTCAGTGCAATGGCGCAAAGAAGCCGTGTAGTAGGGATTTTTTCTCCCGGAACGATGGGAAAGTACCTTTTGAACGATGTCCCCAGTCAGGCGGACATAAAAAAAGGCGATATTATTATTACATCGGGCTACAGTGACATTTTTCCAAAAGGTATTAGAATTGGCGTTGTGAGTCGGGTGGCGTCCGGAAAGGGAGCTCTTTTAAAAACGGTGGAAGTCATTCCAACAGTGCAGACAGGGAATGTGGAAGATGTTTTTGTGATCTTAAAAAAAGCACAATAAATGACAAATTCTGGCTTTTTAATCTTTTTTATTATATCATTTCTTTTACAGATTAGCTTTATTCCTTTTCTTGAGATAAAAGGAATAAAACCGGATTTATTATTGATCTTTGTGATTATTTTGAGTCTGCAGCGGGAGCGTTTCTGGGGTACGCTAAGCGGTGTTTTTGTGGGTCTCATTCAGGATTTATTTTCTACGGGTTTTTTAGGTGTTTTTGCCTTGGCAAAAACATTTTCCGCCTTTTTGGTTCGGACAATTTCCGAGGGGTCGTTTGAAAAGGGGGGTGCTTATTTTGGGATTTTGGTTTTTTCGATTAGTGTGTTTCACGAATTATTGGTTGACTGGATTTCGGTGTGGGGAACCGGGACATCATTGATAATTGTAGTGGTTCGTTCCGTAATTCCGGGAGCTTTGTATACAACTCTGCTGGCAGTTATTATGTACGAACTTCTTCCAAAAAGATTTTTTAGACAACATGATTACCAATCAAAATGAACATAGACTGTTTTCCATTCCTAAAAAATATATTTATTATGGATTAACAGCCGGCTTATTTTTGCTTTTGATCTGGCGGCTTTTTTACCTCCAGATTTACGCCACCCAGAAATATTACCTCCAATCTCAAAAAAATCACATTCGGGAAATTACGATTGAACCCCTGCGTGGTTTGATTTACGATCGGGAAGGAAGGGTTCTGGTGGAAAATAATCCGGCTTACTCAGTTTATGTGACCCCCTATGAGTTGTCTTATACGCCCCAATTAGTGGATCGATTGAGTAGAATTCTGGAACTTTCTCTCTCACAAATCAGGAAGAATGTAAAGAAAAAACAGAATGGCCGCTTTCAACCGGTTCGCCTCAAGCGACAGGTAAGTTTCAAAGAGGTTTCTTTGCTGGAAGAAAATAAATTATTGCTTCCGGGCGTGGGTGTGTGGGTCGAGCCCAAACGCTGTTACCCGTCTTCGGCACGTGCCACGCATGTGCTTGGCTACATTGGTGAAATTTCTACCGGCGAGCTCGGAAAGCTGGCAGAAAAAGGGTACAAGAAAGGGGACATTATTGGCAAGCGTGGCCTGGAAGCAGAATACGATCAGGATTTGCGGGGCAAGGAGGGGCTGGAATATGTGGAAGTAGATGCTCAGGGAAGGCAGGTGCGAAAACTGAAATCGGAGAAATCCATCCTACCGGTGCCCGGCAAAAACCTAATTTTAGGACTGGACGCCGATTTACAATCGCTTGCAGAAAATCGATTAAAAGGAAAACGCGGAAGTGTGGTTTTGCTGGATGCGAGAGATGGTTCTGTTTTGGTATTGGCCAGTATGCCGGATTATAATCTCAAGGAATTTTCCGGTGTCATTACAAATAAAATCTGGGGCAAGTATTTTCTGAACCCTGAAAATCCAATGTACAACCGCGCTGTGCAGAGCTCTTATCCTCCCGGTTCCGCATACAAACCAATTGCAGCCGTTGGCGGACTGGATTCCAAGATTATTACGAAACACTTTGCTGTCACCTGCAGGGGGTACCTTCGATATGGCCGCCGAAATTATTACTGTTGGTACAAAAAGGGGCACGGAACTCTTGACCTCATTCACGGAATTGAAAATTCCTGCAATGTCTATTTTTACACGCTTGGTGCGAAAATTGGAGTGGACGTCTGGGCGGATTATTCCCGCAGGCTTCATTTTGGCCGGAAAACCGGAATTGATCTGCCCTCGGAAAACTCGGGATTGGTTCCCGATCGCCGGTACCTGGACAAAAAATTCGGAAAAGACAAATGGTCGAAAGGGCTTATGCTCAATATGGCAATCGGGCAGGGTGATTTGCTGGTTACGCCGCTCCAAATGGCACAACTGGCAATGATTTTGGGAAATGATGGGCTGGGGTACCGGCCGCATCTGGTGATCGGAATTCAAGACCCGATCACACTCGTCACAAATCCGGTAAAAATCGATTCTTTTAGGGTAAATGTGGATCCCAAAAACATACAAATCGTTAAAGAAGGGATGCGTTTGGTGGTCAATGGACCCACCGGCACGGGGCACCGGGCAAGGTTGCCGAATGTTGTGGTTGCCGGCAAGACAGGGACAACACAAAATCCCCATGGCAAAGACCACGCCTGGTTTATTGGTTTTGCCCCTTTCGATCATCCCGAAGTGGCGATTGCAGTGATGATTGAGAACGGTGGTTACGGAGGAAGTGTTGCCGCACCGATTGCTCACGATTTGTTTCAACTCTATTTTCAAAAACATCCGATACAGCCAAGCATCTCCGGAAAGGTGGCTATGAAAGATAAACAAGCGGTTCAAACGCCATAATGGAAAATATTTCAACAAAAACCGTTAAGCAATTTGACTGGATTTTGTTCCTGACAATGCTGTGTTTGCTGGTCGTTGGGGTACTGGCAATTTATAGTGCCACGTATAATTCCGGCTCATCTTACCTTAAACAGAATTACGAACGGCAGCTTATCTGGGCCGCGATCGGGGCGGTTCTTTTCGTAACGATGGCGCTTCTTCATTTTAAGTATTATCAAGCCTTTGCGTATGTTTTGTATGGTTTTTCTATTGTGCTTTTGCTCTTTGTTTTGGCGATGGGGAGGATGGGAGGCGGCGCTGTTCGCTGGATTTCAATCGGCGGGCTAAGATTTCAACCGTCGGAATGGGCAAAGTTGTTTACAATATTTGCACTTGCCAGGTATTTATCGGATAATACCAACCGGATCAGGAGCCCAAGGGTTCTCATCACAGCTTTTGCCATTGGTCTTTTGCCGATGGTTTTGATTTTTGAAGAACCCGATCTCGGTACATCCTTGGTTTTTGCCGCGATTATTCCCTCTATTTTGTTCTGGGCAGATGTTTCGCCCCTGGCCTTGTTTCTAATTGCGGCGCCCTTTTTGACTATGCTGGCATCATTCAATTTTTACACCTTCTTTGCAGATATGGTATTGCTTGTGGGCGTTCTCTATTTTGTGAAACGTCCCTTAATATTCAGCGTAGCCAATGTATTGTTGAATCTTTTTGTTGGAATAATGACTCCATTTATGTGGAACTCACTTCATGCCTACCAGCAGAAACGAATTCTCACATTTTTGGGACTTATCTCCGATCCGAGAGGCCTGAGCTACCAAATCATTCAATCCAAAGTGGCCATTGGCTCCGGCGGATTGTGGGGGAAGGGATTCCTTCACGGAACGCAAACACAGCTTCGGTTCTTGCCCGCTCAGCACACGGATTTTATTTTTTCGGTAATCGGAGAGGAATTTGGATTTATGGGTGCCATGCTTGTTTTGTTTCTATTCGCGCTTCTTTTGTATCGTGGTTTCAAAATTTCGGCAGTTTCCAAGAATAATTTTACCGGGCTGGTAGGAATTGGGATTACAACCATGTTTCTGTACCATGCCGTGGTAAATATCGGAATGGCAACAGGAATTATGCCTGTAACGGGGCTCCCGCTTCCATTTGTCAGCTATGGCGGGTCTTTTTTATTGATGAGCATGGCTTCAATGGGGGTACTGGAAAGTATTTCCATTCGGAAATATGAGTATTAGTTTCTTGCTTTCCATCATCTATGAAAAAATGTGGAAGATGAGAGCACAATTCTGACAGCACTAAATCCGCCTTGGGGGGATTTAGCTTATTTTAAATTCAAGGATTAACAGATCATATAAAATTGGGAAGAAGAAATGCATCCGATATTGGTAAAAATTGGTTGGTTTGAAGTGCATAGCTACGGCGTAATGCTTGCATTGGCTTTTGTGCTTGGTATTTGGGTTTCGGTTATACGGGCAAAGAAGATGGGGCTGGACCCAAACAAAATCATGGACCTGTCTGTTCTAATTATTCTGGCGGGAATCATTGGCTCCAGAATCGCCTATGTTTTACCCCATATGGATGAATTCCGGGGGCACTGGCTGGATACCATTAATCCTGTTCAGAGCAATGGCCAGATTGGCATTGCCGGCTTGACAATTTTGGGCGGTGTCTTGTTGGCCATAACTGTGACATTATTGTACTTGTGGTGGAAAAAATTGCCGGTTTGGAAAATCGCAGATGCTTTCTCCCCGGCCGTGGCTCTTGGAATTTTCATCGGGCGCATTGGATGTTTTTTAAACGGATGCTGTTTCGGCAAGCCCACAAATTCTCCAATTGGAATGGTTTTCCCGGAAAACAGTCCGGCAGGGTTTGTGTTTCCGCATCAACGTATTTATCCGACAGAATTGTTTTCGTCGTTTTACGGTCTTTTGATTTTTCTGATTCTCCTTTGGGCGGAAAGGAAATACAAAACATTCGACGGATTTACATTCTTTCTATTGTGGGCTCTTTATGGTGCAGCCCGGTTTACAGTTGATTTTTTCAGATATTACGAAAACAGCATGGTTCTTGCGCGAATTCATGGGGTTGCTATTTCAATGAATCAGGGCATCAGCTTGCTGCTGATAGTGGTTTCCGTGTTTCTTTTGTTCTATTTTAAAAAACATACCCGGCGGGAAGTAAAAAAGGCTTGACTTTTTGGGCTAAGTTTTATAAATTCAATATATAAGATTTGGTTTAAAAAAATCGAGCCTAAATACCCGTTTTAAATATAGCTTATTGAGTTGCGGCAGTAAGCCGCGGCATAAAATATTGCTTTTGATTTGAAATGGTTCAAATTGAATGCCTGTCTTTTAACCCTGCCAAAACATTTGCATTATAAGTAATGATCAAAAAACCGGATTGAGGGAGGATATTATGAAGAAATTTTTATTTGTAGGCTTGGCTGTTTTACTTGGAGTGTATTTTGTGAGCTGTGCCGGAACAAAGCCGAAACCCTCCGAGAAAACAGAAAAAGGCGGCGTAAATGAAGTGATGGGTGTGCAGTCAAAGAGCAAAAAAACAGAAGCCAAACCGGCACCGGAGGAAGATGAAGTATTGAAGCTTCTCGGAATTACACCGGAAGAGAAAAAAAAGGCCAAAACACCTGAATCTTCAACTGTGTCTGAACAGGAAAAGCAATTGAAAGAAAAAATTACCCAACTGGAACAGGAATTGAACCAAAAAGATTCTGAAGTCAATCAGTTGCAGTCTGCTGTTAAGGCAAGAGAAAAAAAGCTCAAAGAGCTGGAAGAGATGCTTACAACGCTCAAGTCGAATCAAAGTGCTGCCCCGTCATCTCCCAAATATTCTCGCGCACCCCGCACTAATCTTGCGTCATTCAAAGCAAAATATGAGAATGCATTCCAAACCTACAATCGACGCCACTACAAAGAAGCGATCCAAATATTTGAGAATTTGCTTCAGGAAAATCCAAACACATCCTTATCGGATAATTGCCAATACTGGATTGGTGAATGCTACTATTCCCTTGGAAAATATGATCAGGCAATTATGGAATTTGAGAAGGTTTTTACATTTCCAAATTCAAACAAAGAAGATGACGCCCAGCTAAAAATAGGCATGAGTTACATGAAGCTCGGGAACAAGCAACGAGCGAAAGATGCTCTTAAAACACTGATTGAAAAATATCCGAACAGCGAATATATTTCGCTTGCCAAGCGCTTTTTAAATAAACTTCAGTAGCAAAGGGAAAAATCAGTTATGCCGGAACTGCGCAAGGATCCAATTATCGGGCGGTGGGTTATTATTTCTACTGAAAGGGGAAAGCGTCCATCCGATTTTGTTATTGAGCGGGAGAAGAAAAAAGGTGGGTTTTGTCCGTTTTGCGAGGGGAACGAGGATAAAACTCCTCCGGAGGTTCTTGCCTACCGAAAACCGGGGACGAAGCCAAATAAACCCGGTTGGTGGGTACGGGTGGTTTCAAACAAATACCCGGCTTTAAAGGTTGAGGGGGAATTATATCGCCGCGGCGAGGGCATTTTTGATATGATGAATGGAGTTGGTGCCCATGAAGTTGTGATTGAAACGCCGGAACACGATAAGGATCTGGTTGATCTGAGTGTGGAACGCATCGAAGATGTGCTATGGGCCTTTCACGATCGAATAATTGATTTAAAAAATGATGCCCGGTTGAAATACATTCTTATTTTTAAAAATCACGGCTCCGCAGCAGGGGCATCTTTGGAACACACTCATTCACAATTAATTGCCACTCCAATTATTCCCAAGCGTGTGGCTGAAGAAATTGAAGGTGCCCGGCGCTATTATGAGTACAAGGAGCGTTGTATCTATTGCGACATTATTCGTCAGGAAAAAGAAGCCGAAAAGCGGCTTGTAACTGAAAATGAAGCCTTTATTTCCTGGGAGCCTTTTGCGCCGCGTTTTCCTTTTGAAACCTGGATTTTACCAAAAAGGCACGCAATCCATTTTGAAGAACCGAAAAAAAATGATTATCAGTACTTTGCTCAAATATTAAAAGAAACTCTCCAGCGATTAAACAAAGCCCTGTCAACCCCCCCTTATAATTTTATCATCCATAATTCCCCGATTCAAGATGAAGAACATGGGGAACTCCATTGGCATATGGAGATCATTCCGAAACTAACAAAAGTAGCTGGCTTCGAATGGGGATCAGGTTTTTACATTAATCCCACCCCTCCGGAAGATGCGGCTAAATTCCTGCGGGAGATAAATATTTCTGACATGTGATGATGTTGGAAGAAAGGAATAAATAAAATGTCTTCGAAATTCAATGTCTTGTTTGTAGCATCTGAGGTTGCTCCTTTTGCAAAAACCGGAGGACTTGCCGATGTAGCCAATTCCCTTCCCAAAGCACTAAAAAATTTGAGGCATGATGTTCGGATTTTTATGCCCCGATATCGCCAAATCACCGACCGAAAGTTTATATTGAGGGAGGTCATTCGCCTGCAGGACATAAAATTAACGGTTGGGGGAAAAGAAATCACATTCGACATAAAATCTGCGTTTTTGCCAAAAACAAAAATCCAGGTCTATTTTTTGGATTACAAACCCTATTTCGATCGCGATGGATTGTACGTCGATCCTGAAACCGGAAAGGATTACCCCGATAATGATGAACGCTTTATTCTTTTCAATAAGGCAGCCATTGAAATATTGAAAATTCTGCACTGGCAGGCAGATGTCATTCACTGCAATGATTGGCAATCGGCTCTCATTCCGGCCTACCTCAAAACCGTTTACGCCAACGATCCATTTTTCAAGAAAATGCACACCCTTTTAACGGTTCATAATATCGGCTATCAGGGAAACTTTTCCCGGGAATCTTTTGCGAAAACCGGTCTGCCAGAGAATCTGTTCTATCCTGCGGGACCTGCTGAGTTTTATGGGAATTTTAGCTTTTTAAAATCCGGCATTTATTATGCGGATAAAATTAATACGGTCAGCCCAACCTATGCTCAGGAATTTCAACAATCTTCTGAATATGGGTTTGGATTGGAAGGACTCCTTCGGGATCGTTCAAAAGATGTCCACGGCATTCTAAACGGTGTTGATTATTCCAACTGGGATCCCTCGGTGGATACGCTTATTCCTGTAAATTATGATATAAAAACCCTCAATAAAAAAGCTGAAAATAAAAAAGCTCTGTCGGAAGAATCGGGATTGCCATTTAATGAAAACATTCCGGTGATTGGCACGGTTTCGCGCTTGGCTGATCAAAAGGGTTTTGATATTCTTGCAGAGGCAATGGATAATCTGATGAAAATGGATTTGGAATATATTTTACTCGGTACGGGTGACCCAAAATATCACGAAATATTTAAAGCTCTTCAGAAAAAATATCCACAAAAAATGAGGGCGCAGTTAAAATTTGATAACCACTTGGCACATTTAATTGAGGCCGGAAGCGATATGTTTTTGATGCCTTCCAAATACGAGCCTTGCGGATTGAATCAAATGTACAGTCTTCGGTA
>CAZIYL010000004.1:0-31631 GCA_964543425.1 uncultured Deferribacteres bacterium | reverse complement strand
AAGAAGAGTGGCAGGAATAGAATCAGAAGGAATATTTTAGTCGGAAAAAAGCCGAAGTGCCGTAATCACTCCATTCGGTAAAATGTTTTCCACGTGCAAAAAAGGCAATAATTGTGGCATCAAAATTGGCGCCGATTTCATTTTATCTTGTATTCTTTATGAACCTATGCCACAAAGACACCAAATCACTAAGAATATTATGGTTAAAACAATGATGAATTCAAAATCCGTAACTTACTGTCCTACCAATTCCTTTTCTTTGCACTGGTTCTGTTCAAACTGAATTGTAACATGCGATATGCCGAAATTTTCTTTTAATTCCTGCCGAATCGTGTTCAAAATGGCACCGGTTTGACTAACCTGCATATCCTCGATTTCTACATGCGCCTCAAAATGAATTTCGTGTTCGTCAAGCCGCCACAGGTGAATGTGGTGTACATTTTGGACGCTCGGAATGGCTTCAATCGTTCGCTCAATTTCTTCGGGAGAAATTCCCTCGGGACTGGCCATCATGATCACCTGTACGGCTTCTTTGGCGATTCGATAGCTCTGCCGCAAGATGTACAGAGAAATAAACACGGTCAGCAGGGGATCAAGCCAGTAGACATTGTAGAAATAGATTGCCACACCTCCCAAAATCACGGCCATGCTCGAAACGGCATCGCTAAACAGATGAAGGTACACGGCTCGCAAATTCAAGCTGTTCTGGGAACCTTTTCGCAGCAGCAATGTGCCGGCAATGTTGGCAGCCAGTCCGACGAAAGCCACAATAATCATCAATCCGCCGCTAATTGGATGCGGATGGACAAAGCGCTCGTAGGCTTCGCGAAACAAATAAAAGCAAATTATGATGAGCGTGGACGAGTTAATAATCGCTGCAATAATTTCAGCGCGCTTTAAGCCAAACGTGTAATGGGCGCTTCTGGGCAGCCTGTTCAGCCGCAAAGCGATGTAGCTGATGATAATGGCAATGGCATCGCTGAAATTGTGTAAGGCATCTGAAATAAGTGATAAGCTTCCCGACCAGATTCCGCCAACGATTTCTGTGGCTGTAATTAAAAAATTCAGCATCATTGTGGCAAATAATCGCCGCCCGGAAGTACTGTTATCGATAGAATGATCGTGTTGATGGGACATTTTATCTCCTTGTCAAAAAATCACTTATTTTCGGAAAGCCTGGAATTTGGACATTTCTTATTGGATATTGAATTTTTATTCCCTCACTCCCTCACATGTTCCAGCGCAATTTTCACCAACAGCCCAATGTGCTTATCATCAAGCGAATAGTAAACCTGTTTGCCCTGTTTGCGGAATTTGACGATGCGCATCTGGCGCAAAAGCCGTAACTGATGCGAAATGGCCGATACGGACACATCCACCACGTTGGAAATAGCGTAAACGCACAATTCTTCTAACAGTAGGGCCTGAACAATGCGTAGTCTCGTGGGATCAGCCAGTGCCTTGAACAGCGCCGCCATGTCCACGGTTTCCCGTCGTTCGGGAAGAGCCGCATTGATCCGATTCGCATTTACCTGCTTGTCAATTTCAACCGAATGAACGGTGGATTTCTTCACTTTGAATTTCCCTTATTATTATTTGAACAACTATTCAATTGTATTAAGAAATCGACAAAAAATCAAGTCAAATTCTTGTCTTTTGGGTAAAAATTATTTGGCAGATTTTTATTTGGCATAAATCCGCATCTGGCCATTGGTGTCAACTTAAAAAATATTTTGAATTGCCGCCCGCTTTGACCCTAATAATTCATACGGCGCAAAGAGGTAAAGATGTAAAGACTCAATAAATACTGTAGCTTAAGGAAGAATGGCAAGATTAAAATCAGAAAGAATATTTTAGCCGGAAAAAGGCCGAGGTACCGTAATCGCCCCATTCGGTAAAATGCTTTCCTCGTGCAAAAAAGGCAATGACTGTAGCATCCAGGTTGGTAATGACTGACCAGGTAAGCTGAGGAACGGTTACGGAGGAGTGATCGTTTGGATTCAAAATCCCGAAAATGCTCCCGCGAAGAAGGGGTGTAATATCGTAAGAAAACTCCTGAAAAACCGACCAACGCGACGGCGAAAGCATCGCGGCGTGCATCGCCTGCCAGTAAAAAACACCCGCGTTCTTGAGCTTACCATTGCTGTTATAAAGGATTTCTGTATGAATATAAAAAGAATTTCGGAAGGTGTAATCACCCGACAAAACACTGCTGAAAGCGGGTCTATTGTAATCAAGAATAGATTTACCAAAGTACGATAAATTTGGACCGGGCATCGGCGAACTTTTATCCGGCGGAGCGGAAATCAAAAACTCCCCGCGAAAACCAGCTTTCAACACAGAACCCGCCCAGGCACCACCCAGAACCCAGCGATTATTTCTCACTCCCGTTAGAGCAAAAAAATCGTATGAAAATGCATTTACCCAAACCAGCCCTGCGGCAACCGAACGCCTTTTATCTTTTCCCGGTTTGACGGAGATTTCAACCTTGGACACGGGGCCGGTGTAATATTGAACCCGCAAGGCATCCGCACCCGGCTTTTCTTCATAATCGAAATCCAGAATAGACTGCGGATTAAACAGGTCTATCACATTCCAAACCAATGCCGCACCCCAGGCAATGCGCTGTCGACCCAGCGTCGCTTCAAGATTTCCCCGGCTGTAATCCAACCAAAGACGATCGATCTGAGCGTAACCGAGCGATTTTTCCGCGTGCCAGAGAACGCGATCCAACTGCTTAAATTCATGGTGACTTTTAATTTGATTCAGAAAATCAGGAATCTTTTCAACCGAGCTTCCATAATAGGCGCGAAACCGAAAATCGAGTTCCCCACGAAGTGCACCGGATGGGTACCAGTGTGTGTTGAGCCGGGTGTGAATGAGTTGATCATTCAAACGCTCTTTCGCAAGGAGAGGAAAGCTGGTGGTGCTGGCAAGATATTTCACGTAGCCATCTGCAGCCAGCCACGAAACCTGCGAAAAGGATGCAGCAGAAGCGCCTAAAAGCAGAAGAATTACCACTGCCAGCGGAGTGTTTCGGCTTCTCCGAAAGAAATTCCAACGCGGTTTTCGTATCCCAATTTTCAAAGTTTTTCCCTCCGGGGCTGCGGCGCTGAAGTTAAAACGCGTTTCAATTGGATTTCCTGCAACTACCCATTGGCTGAGACCCCGCTACCCCACAATTTCATCCGATTTAACGGCTCCGTCTTCCAGCGTTACAATGCGCCGGGCACGCTTAATGACACGAGGATCGTGTGTTGAAAAAACAAAGGTTATATTAAAATCCTCATTAAGTTTTTCCATCAAATCGAGCAGGGCTTCGGCTGTCTGGGAATCCAGATTGGCTGTCGGTTCGTCTGCAAGAACAAAATTTGGCTTCGATGCCAGTGCCCGCGCAACTGCCACGCGCTGTTGCTGCCCTCCCGAGAGCTGGGACGGACGGCTGTTTGTTCGATCAGCCAATCCCACAGCACTAAGAAGTTCGATGGCTCGTTTTTCGCGCTCAGCTTTGGAGATTCCCTGAAGGAGCATAATAAATTCCACATTTTCCCGGGCCGTAAAAACGGGAATAAGATTGTACGCCTGAAAAACAAATCCGATATGGTGCAATCGATATTCAATCAGTTTGTTCGATTTAAGCGTTGAAATATCCTGCCCTTCAATTAGAACAGAGCCTTCCGTAGGTTTATCCAAACCACCAACCAAATTAAGAAGGGTCGTTTTTCCAGATCCGGACGGTCCCACAATTGAAGTAAACTCCCGTTTTTCCACTTTTAGATTGACGCTTTTAACTGCCTGAACAGGAACCGCCGTCGTGTGGTAAATCTTGCTGACATTCTTTAATTCAATCAAGGCCATCTTTCCATGCCTCCGGTTATTTTGCTACATAAAACATGTACAAAAAGAACACCATCATTAATCAAGCTGATATTTCTCGCCAAGCACCGGAATGGTGGCATTCGGAAAACCCATTTGTCTCAATCCATCTTTAAGTGCTTCCGATTGATCCGGGTCTCCGTGGACAATAAAAATGTGCTTCAAGCGATTTTTGTCCATGCGCTTCACGTAATTCAGCAAATCGCGTCGGTCGGCATGCGCGCTAAAGCTATTCATTACCTCTACCTGACTGCGAAGCTGGTATTCCTCCCCGAATATTTTAACCACCTTTTCCCGCTCAACAATTCTTCTGCCCAGGGTATTCGCGGCCATGTAACCAACAACCAAAACCATATTCCGAGGGTCTTCGATATTATTTTTAAGATGATGCAAAATCCTGCCGGCTTCGCACATTCCCGAGGCAGAAATAATCATGCACGAGCCCTTGCATTCATTAAGCTTTTTGGATTCTTCCACGTCCCGAATGTAGCGCAGACGGCTGAAACCAAAGGGATCTTCATGCTTTTCAAGAAATTCTTCCTTCATTTCCTGATCATAGCATTCCGGGTGTAATCGGAAAACCTCCGTTGCATTCACGGATAGGGGACTATCCACGTAAATAGGAATATTCGGAATTCGGTGTTCGTCAATTAACAAGTGTAAATTGTACACCAATTCCTGGGTACGGCCCACCGAAAAAGCAGGCACAATAATTTTCCCTCCGCGCTGAATCGTTTCCATTATGACTCTGGCCAATTTATCTTTGACATCCTGAATGGGATCGTGATAGCGACCGCCGTAAGTGCTTTCGATGACCAGATAATCCGCTTCTTCTACCTGTACCGGATCCCGAAGAATCGGCAAATGCTTTCGGCCAAGATCACCGGAAAAGAGAATGCGCCGTTTTTTCCCATTTTCCTCAACATCCACAATGGCCTGCGCCGACCCCAGAATATGCCCTGCGTCCACAAATCGCGCCTGAATGGCCGAATTAATGAAAAAAGGTCGATTATACCCCCAGGCCACAAAATTCTCCAAAGATTTTCGGGCATCGTCCATTGTGTAAATAGGCTCCACCGGCGGCAAGCCCTTCTTTTTATTTTTTTTGCTCATATACTCCGCATCGTTTTCCTGGATGTGAGCCGAATCGCGCAGCATAACGGCGCACAGGTCACGCGTGGCAAATGTGGTAAAAATATTATTTTCAAATCCCGATTTTACAAGATTGGGAATGTTCCCGCTGTGATCAATGTGAGCATGGGTCAAAATCATATTTTGAATGGAATCCGCCGGAAAAGGCAGATTTCGATTGATTTTTTCGGCTTCTTTCCGATGTCCCTGGTACAAGCCGCAATCCACTAACAATGTTTCTCCGTTTGCATGAAGCAGGTGCTGTGAACCGGTAACCGTACGAACCGCACCCATAAATTGTAATTCCATCAGTTGCTCCCTTTTTTAAACATGCATTAATTTTAAATAAACAATCATTTGTCCGTATGTCAGAAATAAACCTGCAAGACCTCCCCAGATTACCTGAGCGGGTGTATGGGCTTTCAGGAAAATTCGAGACCAGCCAATTAAAATGAGAAAAAAATAAAAAGGCGCTATCCACCAACCAAAAGCGAATGTGAGAACCACAAGCGGCCCGGCAGTACCCATCATGTGGGCGCTTATTTTCCAGAATAAATTGACGATAAAAATAACGATTGTATTCCCAACAGAAGCTAAAACCGCTGCCAGCAAGAGAGGCGGTGACTTGAAAACAATCAGTAAATCAAGCGTAAGAAGCAAAAACGCAAGGCTCAGTACGTAGGGGCCATGCCTTTGGGACCGAAGCGGAATATGTTTGTGAGTAATCGCTCCCCGTTTTTGGAGCCATTTCACGTACAAAACCGGAATGACCGCGGTAAAAAGAGTACCCGTTGTTCCCCACAAAATAACCTGCCCGAAGGAGTGCCCGAATTTTATGGACAAACTCCAAAATACCAGAATAGACCATGTAGGGGGGATAAAAATATTTGAGAGCAGGACGGCCAATTGCGACCCACGCCGCTGTTCTTTTTCCATGTCAGTTCCCGAATTCCAAATTCAATCACGTGAAGCGATGGGTTTTCATACGCTGGCATTCTAAATTACCGATGGAACCGATTGTTCTAAAACCATAATTCTTAATTGCAATGTTTAAAATTAAATCATAAAATATGAGAGAATCAAGGAGTTTTTTATTGATTTTTGTGTTTTGATTTCGTATTGTATTTTGAACCTAAAAAGAGGACAAAAAGATGAATTCCATTATTGATTTACGCAGCGACACCGTTACGCAGCCAACGGCGCAAATGCGGGAGGCCATGACAAATGCCCGCGTGGGAGACGATGTTTTTGGTGAAGATCCCACCGTTAACCGATTGCAGGAAACCGTTGCTGCTCTCTTTGGCAAAGAAGCAGGATTATTTGTGGCCAGTGGGACCATGGGAAATCAGGTTTCCATTAATGCCCACACCCAGCCCGGTGACGAAGTAATCTGCGAATACAATGCCCACATTTTCAATTACGAAGGGGGAGCGCCCGCCCTGCTTTCGGGTGTTCAGCTTCATCCCATTCACGGGAATCACGGTGTGATTACCGCCTCTCAAATTGAAGCTGTTATCCGTCCGGCGGATCATCATTTTCCGCACACACAATTGATTGCTATTGAAAACACGCACAATCGGGCGGGGGGAACCATCTTTCCGATCGACGAGATGGAAAAAATCTACCGAATGGCTCACAGCCACGACCTACGCGTTCACCTGGACGGCGCCAGAATCTGGAATGCCTCCGCTGCAACCGGAATTCCCCTGTCCGAATACGGCAAATATGCCGATTCTATTAATGTTTGCTTTTCAAAAGGCTTGGGGGCTCCCGTGGGATCGATGATTCTCGGTTCAAAAGAATTTATCACCCGGGCACATCGTTACAGAAAATTGTACGGGGGCGGCATGCGCCAGGCAGGAATTCTGGCTGCCGGAGCTCTCTACGCGGTTGAACACAATTTCAAACGTTTGACAGAGGACCACCGTCGTGCAAAAACATTGGCAACAGCCCTATCCTCTCTTAATGGCATAAAAATTGATCTGGATGCCGTCCAAACCAATATCGTTATTTTTGAAATTGTTTCCCATTCGATAAACGCTCAGGATTTTGTAACCCGCTGTGAAGAAGCCGGTATTTTGATGATTTCCTTTGGCGGAAATAAAGTGCGCATGGTTACGCATCTTCATATATCGGACGATGATATTGCCCGCACAATTGATAGTTTTCAAAAAATCCTTTAAAAACGCGGGATTATTTAACCGGCATTACGCATAAACTTTTGCTGCAAAGGTACCAAAGCGCGAAGAGTATTATTAAAATTTGGAGTCATTTTAACATATGTGAGTTATGCGAATTCCTTGATTTACACACAACTCACCTAACCATTTAATTATTATTGCATTGTGCTTTTGAGTATTGATGACATACAGATTTTTGCGGCTAAAAATCAACCTTGTTTCGCACAGCAGATTTTTCTTGCATTTCAGAAAGAATTTCGTATATTTAAAATCGCTTTGAGCGATTCGAAAAAAAGGAGAGTTTGAGCGATTGCATACCATAATTATTGGCGCAGGGCAGGTTGGTTCACACCTGGCCAAAATGCTCTCATCGGAGAATCATGATGTGGTCGTCATTGATCCCAATCAGGAAACCTGCAACCGGATTCGGGAGCACATGGATGTTCAGGTAATGCAGGGGTTCGGCACGGACATTCATTTGCTCAAGCAAGCCAAAATCGATCAGGCGGACATGCTTTTGGCGGTCTCCAATTCCGACGAGGTAAATCTCGTTGCCTGCGAAATGGCGCAAATTTACAACGTTCCCCACAAAATAGCCCGCGTTCGCAATTCTCACTTTTACGTCGATTCTCCCCGTCTCAGCCTTAACAAATTTCATGTTGATATTGCCATTCATCCTGAAGAAGAAACCGCTTATGAGGTCGTTCGCCTCATTAAACGATCTACCGCCTCGGAAGTTTACGATTTTGCAGACGGGTACATTCAATTGGTCGGCATTCGCCTGGATGTGCAATCACCCCTGATCGGGAAGAATCTCATTCAGATCACACAGGAAAATCCCGACCTTTATTTTAGGGTTACGGCCATTTTCCGAAACAATAAGACCATCATTCCTACCGGGAAGGATTACCTGCTTCGACGGGACGAGGTTTTTTTCATCGCAAAAACCGATGAAATCTCTAAAATTGTGGCTCTGGCGGGAAAATCGGAGGCAAAGATCGAAAAGGTAATGATCCTTGGTGGCGGAAAAATTGGGCGCTCCGCTGCAAAACTTCTTGAAAAGGAAAAAAACATTGAAATTAAATTAATCGAATCCAACCCGGAAAAAACCCACTACGTGGCGGAGCAGTTGGAGCGGACATTGGTTATCGAAGGCGACGGCAGAGACATCGATCTATTGGGCTCCGAGGGTATTGTTGAAATGGATGCCTTTATTGCCCTTACAAGTGATGAGAAAACCAATCTGATTACGGCATTGCTGGCCAAGCATCTCGGGGTTAAACGAACAATCGTTCTGTTGAATCAGGAAAATTACCTGCCAATCATGGCTCCCATTGGGATCGACGCCGCGGTCAATACCAATCTGATTACATCCAATGTGATTTTACGCTTCATTCGCCGCGGCGATGTCGTTTCCGTGACCAGTATTCCCGGGATGGATGCCGAGGTGTTAGAGTTTCTGGCGCATAAGTCCTCCAAAATTATTGGTTCTCCGCTGAAAAAAGTCAAGATTCCGGAGGGCTCGATTTTGGGCGCCGTGATTCGCGGCAATGAAATTATCATACCCACTGGTGAGACTGTAATTGAGCCGGAAGACAAGGTAATTATGTTTGCTCTTCCTGAAGCTATTTCAGCCGTTGAGAAAAAGTTTCAGTAAATTCAGCGCCGGTGTCTGAAAGGAATTCTTCTGTGGGCGCACTTTTAACGATCTCTCACGTAAAGAAATATTTCCTTCTCGAAAATCACGCCTATTTCCCCGGAAAGAAAGCCGTGCTCCGTGCAGTGGATGATGTTTCACTGCAACTGACACAAGGAAGCATTGCCGGGTTAGTGGGAGAATCCGGGAGCGGGAAATCCACTCTCGCAAAATTAATTGTGCAACTTTTTCAACCGGATTCAGGCGATATTTTTTACAAAAAAACCTCTCTTGTACGTACTCGCAATCAGAATCAGAGCTTTCTGCGGGGAAAAATTCAAATGATTTTCCAAAATCCTTACCTGTCATTTAATCCCCGTCTAAAAATAAAATCGGCTCTGGGAGAGGTTCTCAAAACACATTTTTCGCTATCCTCAGCCCAACGAAACCGCCGGATGATTGAGCTGCTTAAACAGGTGAATTTACCCGAGAATTCGCTTCAAAAATATCCTGCCCAATTTTCCGGAGGACAGCAGCAACGGCTTGCAATTGCCCGCGCACTGGCAGTGAACCCCAATTTTCTTGTGGCTGACGAGCCGGTTTCTTCACTGGACGTGAGCAATCAAATCCAGTTACTCAGTCTTCTGCGCTCGCTTCAACAAGAAAACGGACTGACTCTTTTAATGATCAGTCACGATTTGCGAATTATTCATCAGATTGCTCAGAGCATTTTCGTCATGTACGCCGGGAAGATTTTGGAAAAAGCTCCGACAAAAGCCTTTTTTGCTTCACCAGCACACCCGTACTCACAGGCACTGCTGACAGCAACTCCTAAACTGGCGGACGGCGATTCGCAAACCAAATTTCATGTTGCCGGAGACCCCCCGGATTTGACTCAGCCCCTTCCGGCCTGTCCCTTTGCACCGAGATGTCCGCTGGCACAGGACATTTGTTTTTCCCACGTGCCTCCCTGGCAAACCCTTCCCACCGGGCAGCAGGTGTGGTGCCATTTCCCGATCCGATAATCACTGAACGAAAAAAGCAAAATAGAGAATCGCTTGATGAGTTCACTGCAGAAAGGAGCCAAAGCATCTAATAGGATTGATTGTCCGATTTGCACCTCATTTGCAAACCGGCCGTTGGTGTCAACTTTCACAGGATAACGGAGAGATTTTTCAGTCGCTTCGCTCCTTCAGAATGACAGGGGAAACGCGCTGGTGTCATTCTGAGAAGGCCACTGGTTGGCGGCTGACGAAGAATTTTAGGCTCAAATTACAAAATTCTTTTTGTCCTTGTGTCTTTGTTGCAAAAGATTATGAATAACGCAGGTTAGAGAAAACAGAGAATAGAATTTGCCGTCCTTACGCCGGTTTTCGAAACAGCAACTGGCATTGGAAGAGGGTTTTGTTTGAATTGACGAGCCGGAATCCCTGTTCGGCAGCCAAATGCGAAAACGTTTCGATTGAATAGTAATGGAGGCGGTTTCCGGTAAAATTCCGAAGCAGATTGAGCAAATTGGGTTGAGAAATAGTGATTGCTAACCAGCCGTTATCTTTTAAAACACGAAATAATTCCGACAAAAGTTTGTGGGGAACCGGAATGTATTCGACTAAACCAATGGCCGTAATGCCCGCGAATGCCCGCGCTCGAAACGGCAATTCGGTTGCTTCCGCCTGAATTACGGGCACGGCCGCTTTCCCTTTTAGCACACGAAGCATTGAAAATGAAAAATCGCTTGCCACAGGTAGCACGCCTGAAGGATAAATTTCAAGGGAGTCACCGCTTCCGGCGGCCAGATCCATATAATTTCGCCCCTGTTGAAATTCCGCGGACAACCAAAGTCTGAACGGGCGAATTTCGGCCTCGTAAATTCTGCGATAGGCAATGAATGACCGTAATCCTCTGTAAAAAAAGGCCTTTAGCACCCAGACAAATCGATTTACATGGCGGTTCATTTTAGCGAAGACGTTTGGTGTAAGTGGCTGAATTGTAGAAGGGAGCCAGGGCAGCAATAAGCGCTGTTCGAAACGAGTCCGAGCGATTGAGCAAGTTCAGCGTAAAAACTCCAAATGCCCCCTGATTGTCCCGTACATTTTGCGCCTCCGAAAATTCATCGATAATTTTGCCCAATTCCAGATGCTCGGAGTAAACCGCCTGAACCAGTGCTTCCGGTACGGGTGCACAATAGCTGGCGCCAAAGCTTCCGGTTTTACCATCAGTCACAAAAGCCCACCCCTGCAGAAATGTTTGAGCCGCCTCATCCCGCCCCGCTCTCTGCTGGAAAAATCCGCCCTCCAATCCCACGTAATAGTCGGCTGCGATTTTCAATTTCCGGAGATTCTGTGCGCGGTTTCTGGCACCTAACATCAGCTCCTCCAAAGAGGTAGGCATATCCGGAACATTGCTGGGAACCGAAAGCGTAATCAGCCGAAGGGAAACCTTTCGCCCCAACCAATCTTTTCCAACTGTTTCAAATGCTTTCTGCGCTGCCTGCACTTTTGCCGGACGGGTGGAACCGACGGCTACAATTAATTCATCCATTGGAATTTAAATTAATTTATCTTTGTTCTGAGAACACTTGTGAATTCGTGGAGCTGGTGCAGAGCCTGGGGATCGTCCTTAAGTTTTAATTCGCACAACACTAATTTGTCAAAGGCGTACAGATAATCGTCCGCATCCGCTTTACTCAATGTGTGGTGTTTTCGATAGACCAAAATAAGTTTCCTGAACGATTGACCGGCGTCCGAATAGGCTTCTTTCTGCAAAAAAGCATCGCCAAGCCAACGATATGTTCTGAACCGGGTGGAATCGACCCGAAGGGACTGTTGAAAAACTGCAATAGCCCTATTCCGTTTTCCCAATTTGAAATAGCAATAGCCAAGTCGGGTCAGCACTTTAGCAGATCGAGGATCGTACGAAATAACTTTTTTGTAGAGTTTAACAGCCTTTTCCCATTTCCCCGATTGAAAGGCCACATCTCCTCGGGATTGATTTCGGGTATTTTTTAAACTCGGAATCAACACGTACATAAGAATAATTACAAAAGTGGAAATAACCGCCACCAACGTTCGATTTCGCATCGTTACCTCATTTGTTAAATTTTAGCGCGGGCTATTAGTTTTTGCAATTCCGTTTTCGCCAGAGTTAGAATCTTCTGGCGGTCCAATTTCAGCAATTCCCGATTTTCCATCACTACCTCCCCATCGATGATAACGGTTTGAACATCCGTTGCCCGCGCAGAATAAACAAGACTTGTAAAAACGTCCGTTACGGGAAAACTGTGGATCCGATTCAAATCCAATAAAATCAAATCCGCTTTTTTTCCGATTTCAATGCTGCCAATTTCCTGCTCCAATCCGAGTGCACGGGCTCCCCCCAAAGTAGCCATTTTGACAATCTCTCTCGCAGGCAGACTTTCAACACCCCGACGCGGTTTCTGAATCAGACCCGCCAAACGCATTTCCTGAAAGATGTCAAGATTATTATTACAGGGCGCGCCATCCGCCCCAAGGGATACGCGGATGTTCCGCTCCAGCATTTCGGGAATTTTGGCAATTCCGGAACCAAGTTTCAGGTTTGAAGAGGGGCAATGAAGAACGTGCGTGTTCGTTCGTGTCAGAATGTCCATTTCGGAGGCATCCAGCCAGATGCAATGCGCCACGGAAAGGTGGTACCGATTGAGTCCGATGGAGTCATAAAATTCCAGATTTCGCTTCCCGGTTATCGCCTGAACTTCCTGAAGCTCTTTTTGATTTTCCGACGAATGCGTGTGAATAATGATTCCCCGATCGGCTGAGATTTCCGCCACATCCCGCAGCACGTCCTCCGAACAGGAAAGAGCAAACCGGGGGGCAAAATTAAAATCGAGGCGTCCGTTCCCGGCCCCGCGCCAGCGCTTCAAAAGACGCAGACCATCGTCCAGGCTTTCCCGTGCATTCTGCGTCAGAGCTTCCGGAATACCTTCGCCTTCGTCCATCAACGTTTTGCCGATCGTCGCACGAATGCCGGCCCGATTCGCTTCTTCAAAAAGAACGTCTGTCATTCGAACCGTACCCATGTCCAGAATAGCCGTGGTTCCCCCCGAAATAAGCTCTGCCAAACCCAGCCGGGCGGATGCCCGCAGTGACGCCTCTGAATGAGCCGCCTCAAGCGGCCAGATTTTGCGCCGAAGCCAGTCCAGCAGCTCCAAATCCTCGGCCATATTTCTGAAAAGCGTCTGGCACAAATGAATGTGGCTCTGGATAAAACCGGGCATGAGAATCAGCCCACTGGCATCGATAACCTTTCCAACAGAAGGAAGAGACGAGCCGATTGCTTGAATCCGGCCGTTTTTTACAAACACATCTCCTTCAAATGGTTCGCTTTGATCGGGCGCCATCGAAAGAATGTGTGCATTTTTAATGGTAATTTCAGGCATTGAAAAATTAAAGTCCGTGTTAAACCCGCTTCTCCAAAACTGAAAATTTTGTGGGAAGCTTTTCTGTTCACAAAGAAATTCTTACATCTTTTCCACTACAGCATTCCAGACAGCTTCCTTAAGATCTCTCGCTTGCAATAAAATCTTTTCGGCCTTTTCTTTTGTTTCCTTTGCAAAGGATTCATCGTGAATCCCGGATAAATTAATTCGGACATTCAAATAGGCACCTTCCACTGCCGATAATCCCATTAATCCCGCAACTCCCGCATCGCTAACGGAATTCACATTTCCCTTTTCAGCCGCAATTTTTGCCAGTTCCAGGATCTCGAACCCCAATTGCATCACTTCGAGAGGCACAGTTGTGGCGCCTTTTGTGGCTTCCTGAATGGCGCGGCTGCGGGTCTTTTGATCTTCATCCGTTTTCTTGGGCAGCCGAAACGCATTCATCACTGCGTCAAAGGCCTCGGCGTCGCGATCCACAGCCTTCAGAAGTGCATCCTTTAATTCCTGTGCACGCACGGCAAGCGATTTCATAGCGTCCCAGTTTGCCTGGTATTTTTTATTGCCGTACGTCAAATTTGCTACCATCGAAACAAGAGACGCCGCCAATACCCCCGCTAACGCTGCTGTACTTCCACCGCCCGGCGCCGGAGAATCCACTGACAACTCGTTGGCAAACTCCCAAATTGCCATTTTTGCCAGGGGCCCGAACCGTTCCTGAAATCGGTATTCAATGATCTTTTGTTTGGGATCAAACGGACCCAATTCATCCAAACCGAGGGATTTCACAGCAATGTGAATGATTTCTTCTTCGGGGACTCCCGCCGTTTTTCCCTGCTTTTCCAGAAAATATTGGCCGGCCTGCTTCAGAGCATCCAAGGGAATTAAACCCACCAGCTCACTTCCGGTTACGCGCAATCCCAGTTTCTCTGCCTCTTTTCCGGATTCCTCAAAAAGTACGTCAAGCGGAGTAATTTTGTAATTGGTCAGATTAAAAGAAACCTGCGCGACTCCGTACTCTTCAATGTACCAGCCAACGCCTTTCACGGCCTTTAATCTCCCCGGAACTTTTACGGCTGTACCATCGGGATTTCGGATAATTTTACCGTTCTCGTCTCGTTTGGCTCGGCCGGATTCCCGCAAATTGAATGCAATTTCCTGAGCCAATTTTCGGTCGCGTGTGTTTAAATTGATGTTGTAAGCAATCAGAAATTCCCTGGCACCAATCACCGTTGCTCCCGTTTGCGGATTAAATTTCGCGGGCCCATAATCGGGCTTCCAATTTGGATCCTTTAGCCTTTCCGGAAGCGCTTCATATTCTCCCTTCCGGATCTCCGCCAGATTTCTCCGCTCGGGCCGGGTAGCGGCTTCTTCGTACAAATAGACGGGAATTTTGAGTGCTTCGCCTACCCGTTTACCCAATTCGTGCGCCAGGTGTACGCAATCCTCCATGGTCACACCCGAAACCGGCACAAACGGAACCACATCTGCAGCACCAATGCGTGGATGCTCCCCTTTTTGCTTCCGCATGTCAATCCGCTCGGAAGCCTTTTTGATCGCCCGAAAGGAAGCTTCCACAACCGCCTCCGGAGATCCGATAAAGGTGTAAACCGTGCGATTGGTTGCTTTCCCCGGATCAACATCCAGTAACATCGCACCTTCTGTTGATTTGATCTCTTCAGCAATGGAATCTATTACGGACAGGTCGCGCCCTTCGCTAAAATTGGGTACGCACTCGACAATCTTTTGCATTCTTCCTCCGGATTTAATTCGGCAGTGTCTTTATGATTGATTTTACTAGTCGATGAAATTTTCCCGTCACCTGATCGGCAACAATCGTTACCTCTTTGTGTGAAAGGGGCTGAACCGAAAGACCGGTTGCCATGTTGGTAATGCAGGAAATTCCCAGCACGCGCATTCCTCTGTGATTGGCGGCAATGACCTCCGGAACAGTAGACATGGTTGCCGCATCTCCGCCCAGGCGCTGAAACATTCGGATTTCCGCAGCCGTTTCGTAGGTGGGCCCCCGGCTTCCCACCAGCACGCCCTTTTGCAAATAGATTTTTTGCTCTGCAGCCACTCTTTCGGCAAGCCTCATTAGCTCGGGATCGTACGGGTGAGACATATCCGCGAATCGCGATCCAAACTCCGATTCCTCTTTACCAATGAGCGGATTTGTAAAAAAAAGATTTAAGTGGTCTTCAATCAGCATAAGGTCCCCCGGACGAAAAAGAGGATTTATTCCACCCGAGGCATTCGTCACCAGCAAGGTTCCAACGCCCAATTCCCCCATGAGATGGGTTGGAAAAACCACCTGGCGCATCGGGTATCCCTCATAAAAATGAACGCGCCCCCTCATCGCCAGCACATATTTTCCCGAAACCTTTCCGAACACCCATTTCCCGGCGTGTCCGCTTACGGTTGAAACCGGGTAGTGAGGGATGTTTTTTGTTGGGATTTCGATGGCATCCGACAGTTCTTCGGCAAAATTGCCTAACCCCGAACCCAGGATAATACCGATTTTGGGGAATTCCCGAATGTGCTGTTCCAAAAATGATTTCGCTTCTTTTAATTCTCTTTTGTAGTCTGACATTTTTGTTCCGATTAATTTTTTCTCCAGATGTTGAAAAATTGTCTGGCTCCATTCACTTCGGTGCCTCCAAAGATAGCGAATGATTAGTTGTAAATCACCCGATGCGCTTTCTTTCATTTTGCCTCAGACACTAAATAATCATTCCGGCAATGGTTGCGGTCAGCCACGAGGCAAGGGCGCCTCCAAACATTGCCCGCAATCCTAATTTTGCCAGATCGCCTCTCCGATTGGGGGCGATCCCGCCGATTCCGCCAATTTGAATCGCAATTGAGCTGAAATTTGCAAATCCGCACAGGGCGTAGGTGGCGATAATGACTGTGCGCGGCGAAAGCTGACTTTTGACGGCACCCAGTTCCACGTACGCCACAAATTCATTGATTGAGATTTTTGTTCCCAGCAAGTTTCCAAATTCGATCAAATCCTTCGGAGGCACTCCCATAAAAAATGAAATAGGTATAAAAATATAGCCAAAAATTTCCTTCAGACTGGTGTGCAAAAATCCAAGTCCGTAATTGATCATCGCAATCAGTGCAATAAATGCCAGAAGCATCGCCCCCACATTTAGCGCCAGTCGTAGGCCTTCGGCGGCCCCCTGTGCCGCCGCATCGATCACATTTTCGGTATTCTTTTCAACATTTACTTTTACCAGGTCAGCCGTTTCGGGCACTTCCGTTTCAGGATAAATAATTTTTGCCATTACCAGCGCCGCTGGCGCCGACATCACACTGGCTGCCATCAAATGCCCCGCATCAATTCCGAAACGAACATACGCGGCCATAATTCCCCCTGCAACCGTGGCAAAACCGCCCACCATAACGGCCGTTAATTCGGACATGGTCATGCTTGAAACATAGGGTTTTATTACCAGAGGCGCTTCCGTCTGGCCGACAAAAATATTTGAAGCGGCTGAAAGCGATTCTGCTCCGCTTACTTTCATGGCCTTTGTCATAATCCAGGCCATTCCTGCCACCAGCTTTTGCATAATGCCCCAATGATAAAGAATCGACATCAGCGACGCGAAGAAAATAATAGTCGGTAACACGTGAATGGCGAAAATCGTTCCCACATTTACAAAATGCCCGGTACTGGCATCCATGAATTGAAAGGGGCCTCCGCCTCCTACTTCTCGCGCAATGTCAGGAGTGGTCCGGTAAAGATTTCCAAACAGAAACACCGAACCAAAATCGGTAAAACTCAATAACTTATCAATGATAATTCGGGAATAATCAAATAACAGCAAACCGGGTTTTGTTTTTAAAATAATTACCGCAAAAAGAATTTGCAGACCAATACCCACCCAAACGGTTCGAAAATTGATTTTTTTTCGATTATTGGACATCAGCCAAGCAATACCAAGAAGCACAAAAATCCCGATAAAACTAATTAATCGCTCAACCATAGAACTGTCTCCATTCGATAAAATTATTGCTTTTCAGGAGGAACAAAACATTTCCGGCATCTGGCCTCGTAGATATCCTGCCCACCCACAACCACCCGAGCCTCATCTTTCGTTAGACGCTGCGTTCGACTGGCAGGATTTCCACAAACCATGCAAATGGCAAGTGTTTTCGTAATATATTCTGCGACTGCTAATAATTGTGGGATCGGTTCGAAGGGTTCCCCCCGGTAATCCAGATCCAATCCCGCAACAATTACGCGCTTGCCGCCATCCGCCAGATCCTGGCACAATTGGACAAGGTCCATTCCGAAGAATTGTGCCTCATCAATACCGATTACCTCTGCATCCGCAGCATATTTACGAATTTCGGCTACTGTTTCAACAGATACCGAAGGTAATTGCTGCTCACTGTGTGAAACAATGTGATCATCGCTGTAGCGTGTGTCAATCTTGGGTTTGAAAATGGCTACTTTTTGCCTGGCGATTTGAGCGCGCCTCAAACGTCGAATGAGTTCCTCTGTTTTTCCGCTGTACATCGGGCCGCAAATAACCTCGATCCAGCCGATATTGCGATCACGAAAAATGTTCATTTACTCTCCCACTATTCTTTTTTAATGAGTCCAGTCTAAAAAGGATATCTCCCACGAATTTCACGAATTATCAGCAATTGACTTTATTGATGTTGAAAAAATTATATCTCGTATAATTTGCGCAATCAGTGGTTTTTAGAGTGCACTCATTTATTAAAACCAGACTCTACTCCCTAATTAACCCACGAAGTAGGTTGAACATTTGCAGCCGCCAATAGCAACAAAAATAATTCCAACACCGAATGTGTTGAACATAAGCACGTTCGCTCATGTTGAATCTTCAAATGTTAAACATCTTCGATGTTTTTTCTAATACCGCTATTTTGCATTGCGTTCCAGCAGTGCATGTTTTTCTCAAGTTAAATGAATTTCCCAATCCGGGTCAACCTTTCGCAATACGTCACACTATTTACAAGAAAAACCACTTTAGTCGACTGCATTTTGGCCAGACCGAGTCGTTAAACGCACCACACAGTTAGGTTGAAATATAAATCCAAAAGGCTCCACTTTGTGAGAATGCCATTCCAAATGTGCGCGGCACCCATTCTTGCAATCGCTGGCTCCAAAGCGCTTCGCGGGGATTTTTGCTCCGCTTTGTGTTTCCAGAGCCTGATTAACCTTACACTCCCACTCCGGATGATTCCTAAAAATCCAGATTTCGCATATTTCAAAATTCTCACCCGAAAGAAGCCAATCAATGTGCCAATGGCGTTTCTTTTTTGATTGCAGGTGGCGTTTCAATCGCGATTTCAAATGACGACTATCTCTTCCCACGTAAGAATACAATCCTGCCGGAAAATACCATTGCGGCCGCGAAAGGCGGTTTACGATTTTTTCTTCACGCAGAACAAACCACAAAACGTATGTCCCTGAATTGCTTTCAATCTCAGCAAGGGATCGATAATTTCTCACGCATTTTCTCGCAGCATTTGCGCAGCAACTTCCGGAGCAACCGGGTTGATCGGAATACCCGAACCCAATTCAAAACTATTCCGGTTTCTCAAACGCGGCACAATTTCAAAGTGCCAGTGAAAATCATGCTTAAGGGTTTTCCAATATCCGCGCTTGACAGAAGCGGAAATATTGGGGCCATTGTGCAATGTAATCAAATAGGAAGGATCATTTAGCAATTTTTTTATTTTTAACATAATTTTAATAAACGTTTCGGAAAGTGCCTGCAGATTGTTAGTGTTTTCGAAAAATGTTTCGTGCTCTCGCGGCACTATCCAGGTTTCAAATGGTCTCCCGGAAGCAAATGGTTCAAAAACCAAAAATTTTCCATCATCCAATACGACGCGTTTTTGCCTTCGCATTTCCTCTTCCACAATATCACAAAAAACACAGCGTTCTTTGTAACTGTAATACTCTTTTGCATTGAGTAATTCGTCCCTGATTCGGCGAGGAGTAATTGGTGTTGCCAGAATTTGAGAATAGGCGTGTTTCAAGGTATTTCCGGTAGCTTCGCCATAATTTTTGTGAATCAAAACATACCGAAATCGCGGGTCTTTCTTCAATTCCTTTATTCTGAATTGCATGGTTTTCAGAATATCCACCATGTAAGCCACCGAAAATTCCGGAATATTAATATTGTGATGCGGATGTTCGATTAGAATTTCATGAGCACCGATGCCATTCAGCACATCGTACATTCCTTCCGCCCGATTGTCGATATCACCATGCCTTTGCAGGATTGGATTTCTATCCGGAATAACGCGAATTTTCCATCCCGGAGTGTTTGGACGAGAATCATCGGAGCGAATAGCAAAGATTTCGGGGGGGGTTAGATTTTCATTTCCCTCGCAAAAGGGGCAGGTTTCTTGGGGCTGCATATTCGCAAGATAGGAAACCGATAATAAATCTTCTACCTTAACTTCTTCTCCGATTAAAATAATCGTCCAGCGTCCACTCACCGCGTCTCGCCGTAATTCATTCATAAGGAGAGCCTTTAATTCAAATATTCTTCAACAAAAATGTGCCATCCCGGAAAACAGAGATGGCACGTTCTTCCTGAGATTTGCGGGTAAGATTTTTCAGATTTTGAATCGCAGAATAGCACCGATTCCTCCGATATTGTCCAGTTCCTGCGATTCCACAACATGTTCTATCTGGCAATTTTGAATAATTGCCGACTCCACCGTCTCTTCCAGAATGTCGGGCGTTGCAATCATAGCAACGTTATCGTGCGGGCAATCGGATTCCTCGGTACTCATGTAGCCGCACTTCGGACAAATAAATCCGGGCACGGACAGATTATCTTTCAGGAGGAGCACGTTTACCTGCCCTTGCCAGATTGCCTTCAGGGTATCTTCCAGACCAATCACACCCAGGCCGTTCGAATTCGCCTCATCCAGTAAATGACGAATTAGACGCGCCTTTTCCTCACGCTCTACCCGTTGCGCCACTTCCTGGGTCTCTAAAAGAGCTTCTTGAAGCGATGTGCCCGGATCCAAATCAACCCGCCCTATGATTCGGTCGCGCAGATAGGTGTGCAAATGCCCTTCAAAGGCGGAAATATTTTCTCTTTTTGCTCCGACGATTAGCCAGTCAAATCGTTTCTTTTTAAAAAACTCCAGTGTGGCATCCGCAACCTCTTTAAAATGACGGTGAATTTTATTCTCAATATTTCTCTCAATTCTCCGCTCTTCAGGTCCGTACCAACCGGCTATTTTTACCTTGCCCGGCACCTGGTTGAAAATTTCCGTTTGCTCCATAATTTTGCCTAGATAAACCTCGAAAATGCGCGCCTTATCCCGACTCACTACCACCGTACAGTAGCGCTTGTATTCATCCAACAGCGCGGTCAGCGGCCGGATATAAGGCTCGCCATTGACAATCAGACGAGTCTTGACCGGCTGCGGAAGATGATAGACCTGCCAAAAATTCTTTTTGGATGACGAAAAAACAACCACTCCGCGAACACCTCTGCCGGAAAATTGCTGCTCTACGTAATCTTGTATTTTTTTGAAATCCTCCTCAAGAGAAGCTTTGATTTCACAAGTGACATCCGGGTTTTTAATATCCTGCCTTCGCTGTTTGATTAAATCCTTCAATCGAATGGCGTATTCTTTTTTGGAAAATCGTTTTTCATTCACATTCAAATACAAACTGCTCACAAGAAAAGGATTGGCTTTGAACGACAACAATTCTTCCACTTGTTCCATCGTAATCATGATTCTCACTCCTTTCCTGGTTCATGGGATAGAACAGATTCTTTGAATTAAGTCCCCATTTTTATATTTACATTTCTTCAATCACAAAGTTTCCCACGCAATACATTTTAACATTTTTTCAATAAATAATCAACCCAAAAGTTCAATCGTGGAAAAGGGGAAAAAGAGGGTGCCAAACCAAAAATCAGGGTCTATTTCAAAGCTGCATGATTCGCAAGAACAATTGCAACGGACTCAATTTCATTTCGCCCCTAACGGTGCTTTAATAGACCGATGGGTTCATCCATCGTTAGCAATAATAAATTCATCTTCATAGGGACGATATGTTAATAAACTTTTGAGTTGACGCCAATTACCCCTGCAGGGCTTCAGGCATGAGAGTTTGAGAACATCGGGCAGGTTGAAATATGCTCTTATCGTGAGTTTTTCTCGAGGCGCGTACAGTTAAATCGAGAGGCTTTTCCCCACAATTTTCATCGGCATTTGGTGCAGGGGAAGATATCCTTGCTGTTTTAAGTCATCAGATGGAAACGTGCTTTCCGGTGGTTTATCCGAAATACACAATATCGGGCTAAACCGTTTTCCCCTCAGGAAGGAAGCAAGATCAACGATTTCCTGTGTCAGGGTAATTTCCGATCGGAGAATTTCCGCGGGATTTTCGCTTTGTACACAATCAATTCTTTCGATAGTTGCAAGGTACTCCATTCGCCGAAACGATTTAAAAGGTGTGGGGTCACCCTTGACGGCTGCCAGAAAAACCTCTTCGAAATAGGGCGTAACGGCGGGCATGGGTCGTCTTTGCAGACGGGACGCGGTTCGACTAAGAAATTCCTGAAACGAGGTAATTTTTTTCTGAATAAGCTGCTCCACTAATTCTTCAAAACTCCAAACACCGGCCAGGATCATTAAACACACGAAAGCCAGATAATCCTGATTGTCTTCTGTGAGGAAATGGTAGGTGGGCTCATTGAATGTTTTGTAAATTAAAAGAAAATGGTCTTTCTGCCATTTGTTTTTCAGGGTTTTCTGAACAAGTTTTTTCACGCCGTCCATGCGGGCATCGTCAATAACGTGGTCATTTCGCCCGCGAGCGCCAATGAGTGTTTTATCCATATCGAAGAAAACAGCGGTCTTTCTGTCCCATAGAAAACCGAATTCCTGAATTCGCACCAAAAATTCCGAAATCAATTCCCATCGATTGCCCAGAAAAATGGGCGGCTCCGACGAAAGCATTCCTTCCTCCGAAACCGCTTCTTTTCCAATAAACCCAAATACCGGGAGCCCGCTGAGCGCTTCCAGATTTTGCACAACCGATCCGTCGTTCCCCGGGGTATCTCCGAAAAAAAGAATTTGCTGCAACCCGGTTGACGCTCCCAGTTTTGCCTGTTCAAAAATAATCCTTGCGTAATCTCGGGACGTTTTTCGCGGAGGAAACTTTTGCTTCAGGCCCAGTCTTTTTCGAATATCTTCAAAGGAAAGATATTGTGAGGATACGGGATTTAAATCCCTGTAAAAAATATTTTCCCCGAGAACGCTCTGAATGGAGGTTTTGCCTGAATACGTGTACAATTTTATTTTCCCGCTGCGATTTTCATTTTTCTACAGGCTTTTCTTTGAATTCACAATTACTTTAAATCTCTGATTCTTACTGTTATGGCATCTTAATGATAAAAAAGGCGTTGGTTAAAATTTAACCAACGCCCCAAACACGAGAAGTAAAACCGTTGTCACGGCTATTTTACCCTGCCGCTGAAGCACCCTATCGTGTCAGCACCGTTTCCGGTGCTTCCTGATCTTAATCCCGTCGTTTACGGCAGGACATGGAATTCAATCAATAATTGTGTGTATTAGAACGTTTTCCAAATCCGGGTTGCTTTCCATCAGCAAAAAACAGAAAGAGCAAGGCCTGTGCAAATACAATCGCTCGCCTAATACAATCAAATTAGTCGTCTTTCTTCTCTTCTGTTTCATCCGAAGATTCACCCTTTTCCTCGGATTTTTCGCCTTCAGTGGATTCCTCGGTTTTGGCTTCTTCAGATGTTTCCTCTTCCTCTTCTTCTTCCTCTTCTTCCTTTCTTTCCAAAAGGTTTTCATCATCCTGATGTTTACGCATTACCAGATACATCAGCGTAACACCGGAATTACCAATAGCCGAAGCGTAAGAAACTACCAATCCGCCCACAGCCAGCATTGAAATGGCGAAAATCCAGGCAGAAATTTCCATGACCACCGGTACTTCTTTCGGTACAAAATCACGGGCAAAATAGAAATATCGAGAGAAATCGCCAAAGGCATATTGAATCCAATTGATGGTGGGGTACACCCAGCTTTGAACCAGCGCCATTCCATTGTTCATTAAATCAAGGAATTTTGCCCCCATTCCGACCACGAATAGAAAGTTAAAAATCAGAAACGCTTCTTTAACCGCCCAGGCCAGAATGACGAATCCCAACACCTCAACCACAAAAACGACAATTCCGTAACCGATAATTCGCCAAGGCTGACCTGTGGAAATTGAAAACGATTGAAAGACCGATTCAAATGCGTCTTCGTTGGTGGTGGCTATAATGGAAGGAACAAAAAACAGTCCAACAATCAAAACCAAAATCAGGAAAAAAACGAACAACGCCGAGCTCATGTAAAAAATGGTCATCACCGCCGTTCCAAGCTCACCCACGTAAGGAATTCGCCCCAGCAAGCCCATAATAATCGCGCCGATTGCGAAAAAGAGAATAATGCCAATAATCGCCGTAGGAGCAGCCAGCGTGGAACCCCAGCGTTTCAGGGCAAACCCGAATGATTCTTTCCATGTGTAGAAGGTTTCACCCTTCAAATTCATGTAAACGGCCCGGGAAACGGCAGTATTTGTTAAAAGAATAATGGCCACAAGAAGGACAACGCCAACCCAGAAAAGAACCCAGCTGTACCACGGCCCGCCCATTCCGAAAAGACAGGGAAACAGCCCAAACCGTTCCCACATGGGAATAAAGCCCTTTCCTGCCGCCAGAAAACTGACATACGTAAAGATATCGTACGACAAGAAACCAATTACCAACCCAACAAAATTGATCCACACGCGCTGAATGCTAAATGCCAGGCGCGCCGACCGGAACATGTCCCTGTAATCAAAATGCAGCTTAACCATTTTTCCTCCTTCGTTTTTAATCAGCTCTTGCTTATCTGGTTAATCAGTATTCATTACCTGTTCTTCAAACTAACCATTTGATTTTGGTAGTGTTAGATTTTACGAAAAATTTTGCATTTTGTCAAGTAAAATTTTGAATGCTCATTTATTCTTTTCAGTTGCTTTTGGGCACATTTTCTATTATTTTTTAGGAAATTGAAACCGGTGTCATATAAAGCTCCGGCAATTTTAATTCATCAAATCCTGAAAACCAAGGTATGTTCAAAAACCGAAAATTGCCAAATTACTTGTTTTTACTTGGGTTGCTTGGGTTTTTTCTCCAATGGCCCCAATTTGCCCCGCCTGCGCGTGCCCAGAAAGTTTCTTCCAAAACACAACAGAAAAAATTACATTCGATTCGGAAAGAAATCCAAAAATACCGCCAAAAATATAAATCTTCTCAAAAAAAAGAGACATCGACCCTTGAACAGCTCGCACGGGCCGAGCGGGAAATGGATCTGATTCGTTCTCTTTTGCGGAAGCTTTCCATTGAAGAAGTGACGCAGCGGAATCAAATCTTTTTACAAAATAAAGCCCTTTTGAAATTGACGTCGGACTATCAAAAATTAAGGAATGATTATTCCCGCCGGGCGGTTCGGTACTACAAAGAAGGTCCCCTTCTGGATCTGGAAATTCTCCTTTCGGCAAAATCATTTAACCAGGCTTTGGTTTGGTTGAAATACCGAAAACGCATTATGGATGCCGACCGGCGCAGAATCAGGACACTTAAAAAACAACGGGAAGAAATTGCCGCACAAACCAATTCGCTCCGAAAAAGCTGGGAGCGGCAGAAGGCTTTGATTTCAGAGAAAAAAAAGGAGCGGCGCAATCTTTCCATTCAGCGAAACAAACGCAAAAGGCTGTTGAAAAAAATCAGAAATGACAAAAAAATCTACGCTCAAAAACTGAAGGAATACCAAGAAGCCGAAGCCGCTATTAAATCGCTTATTCAATCAAAAGAAAAAACACGCACGGCCACGGCCACCCGCCGCAGTGAAATCAGTCACTTTGCAGCTCTCAGGGGCAAACTTCCCTGGCCAACAAAAGGGAAAATCATCAATCATTATGGACGCGTTCGGAACAAAAAGCTCCACACCATTCAGGAAAATATCGGCATTGACATTCGGGCACCTTTCGGAACACCTGTGCGCTCTTCTGCGGACGGAGTGGTAACGGCCATTACCTGGCAGCGCGGAAGGGGAAACATCCTTATCATCGACCATTACGGCGGCTACTACACGGTCTACGCCCATCTTTCCGAAATTGACGTTGTGCCCGGCCAAAAAGTGCGTCGGGGAGAGAAAATCGGCAAGGTTGGCAATTCCGGCTCTCTCTCGGGCGCCATGCTTCATTTTGAAATCTGGAAAAACACCAAAATCATTAATCCGGAACGCTGGTTAAGAAAAAGGGGTTAGAAGGGATTGATATGAGTTTCGACCGAATTATCGGACAAACAACTGTAAAAGAAATGCTCCGCAAAATTCTAACCATGGGGCGGTTGTCTAAATCGTACATTTTCCACGGACCGGAGGGCGTGGGAAAAGACGCGATGGCCATTGAATTTGCAAAAGCAATCAACTGCCTCGACGAAAAAACAGTGCCGTGTGACGTTTGCAGTAATTGCCGACAGTTTGGTGCCCTGACGCATCCGGATTTTCGCCTGATTTATCCTACCTCTTCCAAGGAACAGGAAAAGGATTTCTCCCAAAAATTGCGATTAAAGGCGAAAGATCCGTACTTCCCGCTGACAAAAAATACCCTGGCAAAAATCTTGATCGACAACACCAGACAGCTAAAACAATTTGTTTCGCTAAAAATCTACAATGCCAAATATCGGATTATCCTCATCTCCGAGGCAGATCGAATGACGGAGCAGGCTGCAAATTCCATTTTAAAATTGCTGGAGGAACCGCCGGAAAAAACGGTTTTTATTTTAACCACTTCGAGATTGAACCAGTTGCTTCCGACAATTGTTTCACGCTGCCAACTCATTAAATTCGCCCCTCTTTCAGCCGGCGACATTCAAGCCGAATTGGTTAAAAGAGGAATAGAGAATGCGCGGGCAGCCGTTGTTTCCCGTTTGGCACAAGGAAATTTCCGCAAGGCGATGATCCTTCTTCAGGAAGATTACCAGTCGCTTCGAGACCTGGCTCTTCAGGCCATTATCGTTGCAGCCTCTTCCGACGATGCGGAGCGGTTTTCCTTTGTCGAAAAATTGGCCTCAGGAAAAAACAAATCCATGGTAAAAGATTTCTTTGCGCTCACAATTCTGTGGCTCCGGGACGTATTTATTTTTCATCAACTTCGATTTGAAAATCCTGACTGGGGAACGATACTGACGAATTTCGACCGCTTGGAAGATGTTCAAAAGCTTTCCATTTTGTTGGCGGATCGGGACCTGGAGGAGGCTATTTCCGGGTTGGAAAAACTTATTGATTTAATAGATAAAAATATTTATATTAATTTAATTTTAATAAATTTTATGCTGCTGTTTAAAAAGCAAATTATCTCAACATCTTAATGTTTTTATGGAACTGTTTTGCACAGAGCAAAACGGCTATTTTTAAATCAAAAAATGTCTTTCTCAATTTTAACCCGCAAAAGCGGGCCAAAAATTTTGGGAAATTGGGTTGAATGAGGTCTGATTGTTAAATTAACATAAATAGATTTCTAAATTGTAAAAATGCGATCAGGATTTGTTTATTCCGTCTTCAAATATTTCGCCAATAGAAAATAATTCTTGACGGTAATTACTGAAAATAGGGTCTATTTTTATCCGGAAATTTGATTGCAACCGCTTTTTACAATTTTATTGTGTGATTTTTCTTTCTTGTTCTTTTCCAATGTGAACAAAAGGACCCCATCCCCACCCAATTTTTTAAAACGCAGTCGATATCTATTTTTGTAGCATGTGAGTGAGGTGTGCATAAATGAGTCAAATTCTGGAAATTGGGTTTAAGGGGAATCGAAAAGAGTATTTCAGTAATCCTCTTCAATATCCCTTTCGTGTAGGAGATTATGCCATCATCAAGGCAGATCGGGGCGAAGACCTGGGAATTATTCTGCAGGTTGGAATTCTGGCTTCCCTAAAAGGCATTCAAGACGAATCGAACCTCCGAAAAATTCTGCGAAAGCCGAATGAAAAAGATTTGCAGCGCTATAAGGATAATCGTGCCCTCGAAAGAGATGCTTTCGAAATGTGCAAAGCGAAAATCGCTGAACACCAATTGCAAATGAAACTTGTGGACGTGGAATATCAATTCGATCGAAACAAGCTAACCTTTTATTTTACTGCCGACAAACGCGTCGATTTTCGTGAACTGGTCAAAGACCTTGCTTCCATTTATCGAACACGCATTGAACTTCGACAAATTGGTGTTCGGGATGAGGCCCGACGGCTGGGCGGTTACGGGCCCTGCGGCCGGCAACTTTGTTGTACCAGTTTTTTACACGAATTCGATCCGATTACCACTCAACATGCCAAGGAACAAAATTTACCGCTTAATCCCACAAAACTGTCGGGGGTTTGCGGCCGTCTCAAGTGCTGTCTGCGCTTTGAGCGTGAATTTTACCAGGAAGCCAATCAGCGGTTCCCAGATGTGGGCAGCAGAATTAAAACACCTGATGGCGTAGGAACGGTGGAACGAATCGACATTCTAAAGGAAGAAGTCTACCTTCGACTGAATGGCGAAGGCATTACACGATACAGCCTTGACGAAATCACAAACCTCATTCTCCATGGAAAACAGGAAAACGTGAAAAAGAATTCTAAGAGCCGCCGATTAAAAAAGACCAAAAAGGTTGTTTCATGAGTGAAAGGAAAAAAATCTTAGTTACCAGCGCGCTCCCTTACGCCAACGGCCCCATTCATCTGGGACACTTGGCGGGAGCCTATCTTCCTGCTGACATTTACGTTCGCTACCAGAAATTAAATAAAAATGATGTCATTTTTATTTCCGGGACGGATGAGCACGGCGTTCCCATTACAATTGCGGCCGAAAAACAGGGAACAACTCCGCAGGAGGTGGTCGATTACTACCACGAAAACCACAGAATTCATTTTGAAAAATTTGGCATCCATTTTGACAATTTCTCTCGCACATCTCTTAAAATTCACCATCGGACAGCGCAGGAATTCTTTTTGCGGCTGTATCGCAAAAAACTGCTGGTCACTCACACAACGGAGCAATTCTACTGTCACACGTGCAAGCGTTTCCTTGCCGATCGCTACGTGGTGGGAACCTGCCCCTACTGCGGAAATCCCGATGCAAGGGGCGATCAGTGCGAAAAATGTGGTAAATGGCTGGAACCGACCCAGCTCATCAACCCCAGGTGTGCCGTGTGCGGAACCACCCCAATTCTGAAACAAACCACCCACTGGTTTCTGCCATTGGCACGATTTCAGGGTCAAATTAAAACGTGGATCGATTCCAAAAAGAATTGGAAAGATAATGTTAAAAACTTTTGTTACGGCTGGTTTCAGGAAGGGCTGGAGGATCGCGCCGTTACCCGCGACCTGGATTGGGGCGTTCCGGTTCCACTGAAAAATCACGAAGGAAAAGCACTTTACGTTTGGTTTGAGGCGCCGATTGGCTACATCTCGGCAACAAAAGAGTGGGCACTAAAAATCGGCCACCCGGATCGGTGGAAAGATTACTGGCTCGATCCCAAGACCAAACTGGTGCATTTCATCGGAAAAGACAACATTGTTTTTCACGCTATTGTTTGGCCTGCTATGCTCATGGGGCGGGGCGAATACATTCTTCCGACAGATATTCCGGCAAATGAATTTCTAAATCTGGAAGGACGAAAACTTTCCACCAGTAAAAATTACGCCGTCTGGCTGGACGATTATCTGAAGAAATTCCCTCCGGATCCGCTTCGGTACACACTGGCCGCTAACGCTCCGGAATCGAAGGATGCCGACTTTTCGTGGAAAGAATTTCAAAATCGCAACAACAACGAGCTGGCCGACATTCTGGGAAATTTTATCAACCGAACGCTCTCCTTTGTCGATCGGTATTTTGGTGGCCGAGTGCCGGTTCCGGGTTCGTTTGATTCCCTTGACGAAGAATTGGTTGAGCAACTGAAAAAAGCGCCTGCGAAAATCGGAAACCTGTTTGAAAAATATGAAGTGCGGGCAGCCACCCGCGAACTAATGGAAATCTCCCGCTTTGCCAATAAATATTTTAATGATCAGGAACCCTGGAACACCCGGCGAAACAATCCCGAAAAATGCAAAACCACTCTTTACCTTTCTCTGGAGCTGAGCCGGGCTCTGGCCATTCTGTGGCATCCCATTCTTCCGTTTTCTTCAGAAAAAATCTGGCGAATGTTAAATTTACCCGGAATGGTAAGCGATCAGACGTGGGAAAATGTTTCAAAATTGACGCTGCGCCCCGGGCGCCGTCTGGGAAATTCCTCCATTCTTTTCAAAAAAATCGAGGATTCCGTGATCGAAGCCGAATCTGCTCGTCTCGCTGCCATCGCCACGGGACAGGAATCGTCCGCACCACCGGCAAAAGAACCCCAGGCAAATCCCGAAAAAAGGACTGAGACACCCAAAAATGCACGAAAGGAAAAATCAATGGAGAAACTCTCAATTGATGAATTTAAAAAAATAGATTTGCGCATTGCAAAAGTTTTGACCGCTGAGCCTGTTGAAGGTGCCGACCGCCTGGTAAAATTGCAAATTGATCTGGGCACGGAAGTCCGACAAATTGTGGCAGGAATCGCAAAGGCCTATCCACCGGAGACATTGGTCGGTAAAACAATTATTGTGGTGGCCAATCTGGAGCCGGCCGTTATCCGGGGCGTGGAATCCAACGGAATGCTGCTGGCCGCTTCATCCGGAGATTACATCTCGGTACTCACCGTGGACAAAGACATTGAACCCGGTGCTAAAATCAAATAGGCGCGAACAGCGCGTCTATCGACAAAACAAGGAGATTCTTTAGTCGCTTCGCTCCTTCTTCAGAATGACCGGGAAAACGCGTTGCAGTCATTCCGTGGAGGCCGCTTGCTTCGACAATGCTCAGTGACCGCACTTCGACTACGCTCAGTGACCGCGACCGATGAAGAATCTTAGGAACTTTGGAGAAAAACAAACCGGCAGGACAAGAGCCTGGCAATCCATTAGCATTTTAGATTTTTCCCGAATCTGCGTTAAAATATTATCGGTGCACAAATGTTTATCGACACTCATGCTCACTTAAATTTTGAATCCTTCGACGCCGATCGTGATGCGGTCATCCGGCGTGCCGTGAATGCAGGGGTGGATAAAATCATTGTTCCTTCCGTCGATGAAAAAAGCAGCCTGCTGGCAATTGATCTGGCCGAACAGTACCCGCAGGTTTACGCCGCTGTGGGAATTCACCCGCAAGACGCCCAGGATTACTCGGAAAACCGCATTCAGACATTTTACGATTGGGCAACGCACCCAAAAGTTGTGGCGATTGGCGAAATCGGCATCGATTACTACCGCGACTATAATCCGAGAGATCTTCAGATTCAGGTGTTTCAGCGATTTATTCGTCTGGCTCAGGAAACCAACTTGCCGGTCATCATTCACAACCGGGAAGCCGATTCTGACATTTTGCCGATCGTGGAAAACAAAGAATTCAAATCGGTTACGGGTGTTTTTCACTGCTTTTCAAGCGATTTGCCGACCGCCCATCGGGTTTTAAAAGCCGGGTATTTGATTTCATTTACCGGAACGATAACATTTAAAAAATCCGAATCCGCAACTGTACTGCGGGAACTTCCCCTCGAAAAGTTGATGATTGAAACCGATTCTCCGTTTCTTGCGCCAACACCATTTCGTGGGAAACGCAATGAACCGGCATTTGTTCGCCACGTTGCAGAAAAATTCAGCGCGGTAAAAAAAGTACCGCTGGAAGAAATTGCAAGAATCACAACACAAAATGCCTATGGGTTATTTCCAAAACTGAAAAATGCTTAAGAAAATGGGGTCTTTCCCGACAGCCAAAAAAAGTCTCGGGCAAAATTTTTTAATCGATCCTAATATTGCACGAAAAATTGTGGAGGCCATTCCCGCCACGCCGGGAGAAATGGTACTTGAGATTGGCCCCGGCCGCGGAATGTTGACTCAAATTTTATTGGCCCGAAACTTTAGAGTTGTTGCTGTTGAGTTAGACAATTTTTATGCCGATTATTTAAAAGAAACGTTTGGCAAGAATCCGAATTTTTCTCTTATTCACGCTGATTTTTTGCCGCTGGAACTGTCAAAAATCAGCAAGCGATCGTTTCATGTGATTGGAAATTTACCTTACAGTATTACCAGCCCTGTTCTTTTCAAACTGATCGAAGAACGTCAATTTACGCTCAGCGCCACACTTATGATGCAGCGCGAGGTAGCGGAAAGAGTCGTCGGCAAACCCCGAACAAAAAATTACGGAATTTTATCAATTTGGGTTCAAACGTTCGCCGATGCAC
>CAZIYL010000003.1:0-33454 GCA_964543425.1 uncultured Deferribacteres bacterium | reverse complement strand
GATCAATGATCTCCTCCAGGTCAAGAGCCGACGCCATGGTCTGCCCCATTTCCATCAGCGTAATTAATTCCTGATTTCGGCGCGTGTACGCGTCCTGCCAGCCCCCCGAAATGGCTTCCCGATAAACGGCCAGGAAATAATCAATCGGCCCCTCTTCTTTTGTTCCCGGGAGACGAGAAAAAACAACATCCACAGGAACCTGAAAACCGTTTTTCTGCCGGATGTGAATTCCCTCAATTTCCGTTTCCTGCTCAAACTCAAGTCGTTGAATTTCTAACTGAATTAAAGGAATCTCATCCGAAAGATGGAACGATTCCAGACTTTTCCCGATTAATTCCTGAACAGGGTATCCGGTAAGTTTTGTGGCGTAAGCATTTGCCTGGACAATTCGCAAGCTTTTGGCCTGGATCATAAAAAAGCCGTGATGCACTAAATTGGTAATCCTGAGAATTGTGTCCCAGGAAGACAGCCTATCCTTGCTCAAATTTGTCTCATCATTTGTGTGAGGAATTTTCTCGATCATTCCTTTTGCCTTTTTTGCCCGCAGCCCTTTTCACTTTTTTGAAGCCCGCGCCTTCTAATGCTGTACCGGGAACGAAACAATAAATTCCGCCCCTTTCCCCACATCCGATTCCACTTCGATGGTACCGCTGTGGACATCGACAATCTTTTTTACAATCGCAAGACCGACTCCCGAACCCTCGACTTCCCCGGGGCGCTGTAATCGATAAAACACGTCGAAAATGCGATTCCTGTTCTTGGGACTAATTCCAATTCCATTATCTTTGAAAAATAATGTCACAAGGGTTTCTTTTCGCTTCCAACCGATCTCAATTTGGGGATGCCGCTGGTCTCCCATAAATTTAATGGCATTGCTGATCAGATTGGAAAAGAGCATTTGAATCAGCCCGGGATTGCATTTCAGGCGCGGAAATCGATTCGGGAGTACCAGATCAATTTTGCCTTTTTCAATTTGAAAACGAAATTCATCCAGCACATTGCGAAGAATCGGCCCCAACGACGTCAGCCGGAATTCATCTTTATCCTGCTGAATTCGGGATAATTCAAGAAGATCCTGAATCATATTTTTCATCATCTGAACATTCTTCATAACCTTCTCAATGTAGTACTTCCCATCGCCAGACAATTCGTCGTTGTTTTCAGCCATTAGCAGTGAAATGTACCCTTCAATGGAGATAATCGGAGCTTTCAAATCATGAGAAACCGTGTACGTAAATTCTTCCATATTTTTGCGCCACTTTTCCAGAGACCTTTGTTCCTGAATCTTTTTGGTGACATCATTCAGTATCCACAAAAAATAGTTTTCGTCACCGGGCGCCTTCAATTCCGCACCTTTGATTTGGAGAAAAATTTCTTTCCCCTTTTTTGAGGTTAACTGTACTTGTTTGGTTCTAAAAGGGTGTTTTTTAAGAGATTCCAGTTCATTCTGTAAAACTTCCCCGTACCGGGAATTGGCGTCTTTCAATGGAAAGCCCAAAAATCGATTCGCTTTTTTGTTGAATAATTTCTCCAACAAGCGATTTGCGTAAATGATGCGGAAATCGTCCGCCGTGATAAGCATACCATCAATTATTTGCTGCTCAAAGAGGCGAATGAGTTCGCTCGTCATACCTAAGGCTGGCAGTACGTAAAAATTTTCGCTCATTTTTTGAATGAGCCGGATCTGTGAGTCCAAAATGCTTAACTGGTTATTCTTGGAATTTGCTTTTGAAAAAGCCAGAAAAAGGACGCCGGCTGTGTGATTATTCGCCACAATCGGGATACGCCTAAATGCCCGAATTCCACTTTTCAGGAATTTTTCCCGTACGGCATCCGGCAAGGTTTGATCTGTTCGAACATCAATCGTTACGACGGACGGCTTCTGCTCTGCGGCTGTATTCCGGTCAGAGAAATCATAATTTTTACAGAATTCTCCGAAAGATTTTGCGTTTTCCGGTGTGAGTACATCCATTGAGTGATCGAGCCATGTCAAACAACAAGCCGAGGCATTTGCTGCATCACAAATCGTTTTCAGGATTTCCGGGAAATAATCTTTTGCCTGTTTTAGGAACTCACTGCGATGCACGATTTCTGACAAATCAGGCATTTCATCAAACTGTAAATCCCTCTCGTCAATTCCACGTGGATTCATTTTGAATTCCCCGCATTGCTTCCAGTTGAATTGCAAAATATATTTCGCAAAATGGTTGCCTGTTCTTGCGTAATCTATTATTTATTAATAATTTTAAAGGGATAATGTTTACAATTAAACATACTCATTTTAGGGAATAAAATCAAGGGAAAATCGAAATGTTACCTATTTTTAATAATTCTTTCTGTAGAAAAAAGCCTTCCGGCTTTTCCCAGAATCAGAGGGATGGTTTGGTCAATGGGCTTCTTTACCATGGCTCCGGATGCAAATTGGTGTCCACCGCCTCCTACCTCGCGGGCCAGACCGTTAATCACAATATTTCCTTTGGAACGAAAACTTACTTTGGTGCGTTTCTCTGAAATTTCTACAAACATTAAGCTGATTTCAACGCCATCAATTCGGCGGGGGAAATCGGAAAATCCATCGGTTTCTTCAGAATTTAAGCCTACTTCCTGAAGCATTTCCAGGGTAATTTTAAACCAGGCCAATCGCCTGCCATATTCAAAATTCAATTGCTGAAGTGCCATCCCCAGAAGCTTTATTTTTTCGGGACTTTCTTTTTCATAAACCTGTTCGTAAACGGAGCGGAAATCCACGCCCTGTTCCAAAAATTCTGCTGCCATTTGATGAGCTTTGGGCGTCGTATTATTAAAACGAAACGACCCGGTGTCCGTTAAAACAGCCGTGTAAAGCGCCTCGGCAATTGGATTTGTGATCGTGGCATTCAGCGCTTTTAAAATATCGTAAACAATTTCCCCCGTAGAGGAGGCTTCTGTGGCAATAAAATCCAGCAAAGAGAAATGCTCGCCATCGGGATGATGATCCACACAAACCATTGGAAGCTCGTGTTGTCTCAACCATTTTCCAAATTCCTTCAGCCGGTACCAATCGCTGATATCCAGAATAAAAACAGCCTCAATTTCCTTTAGCCGCTCGCGATGGCGCTTTTCTCCAAAGATTTCCATGACACCATCGGGATCTAAAAAGGCGTAATTTTTAGGAATGGGGTTGTGATTCCAGATGGCAACAGTTTTACCCAGGTTCTTCAAATAGTGATAAAACGCCATCTCACTGCCCAACCCATCGCCATCCGGGTTGACGTGTGTTGTTAGCACAAAATGCCGGTGATTTGCAATAAGCTGTTTCAGTTGTTCAATTTTTTTAGAATCCATCGTTCCCCGAATCACATTACTTTTGTTCCGTTAATTTCGAGACGAAATTTACACGATAAATAGGCCGCCGCTTTTTCACATGCTCGCATATGGCCGAGAAAAATTTCAAAATATTCCATTATTTGAGAAATCTTTGTATCAATCGACAATTCCAGTGTAATTTCTTTGGCCTCGCCGTCGACCCGCAAAAATGAATTTTCCACGGCGAAATAAATACGTTCTTCCGGCTGCAGCATTTCTAAATTCGACGAACGAACCCGCGATCGGTGAATATCCGATTTGTCGGCCAGCATGAGAGCAGCAGCAATTGCATTCACGGTGTCAAAATTGGCTTCATCGTGATTCCCGATGGCCGCGACCACTTCGATGATTTCCCGGGGCTTCATCCCCATGTGCAGAAGGATCGTGTGCGCCAGCAGTGCCCCCGTCTGCGCATGCTGCGATCGGTTAATCATGTACCCGATATCGTGCAAATAACCTGAAATTGCTGCTAATTCGGCTTCGCGCTCGGCGCGGCCCAGTCGTTTTATGATGTTGTAGGAAATATTTGAAACCAAATTTGCGTGACGCCGCCCGTGTTCAATGCAGGAGCAGCCCTGCATGTGCAAATCTGCCCCGTTCAGATAGGCATCTACAAGAACATTGTTCCGTAGGTCTTCAACCGTAAGGATTTTCTCTGAAAAATGAACCGACTTTTTGCGATCCAATAAGGAGCTAAATAATTCTTTCATTCGTAGCCTCGTACAAATGGATTCGATTGTTTTTCATTTCCGATGGTTGTCTTGGGACCGTGCCCCGGGAGTACATCAAAATCATCGGGAAGAACAAACAATTTTGTTTTAATTGAACGAATAAGCGCCGAATAATTTCCTCCCGGGAGATCGGTTCGGCCAACGGAGCGGGCAAAAAGCGTGTCTCCGACAAACACTTCCTGCGAGCCCGCGTAACTGCAACTGCCTGGTGTATGCCCCGGTGTGTCGATAACTTTCAGATGAGAGGAACCCAGTGCAATCTCTTCCGGTTCGCAAACCCAGCGATCCACGGTAACTTTTGGCGGATTCGGGATTCCCAGGAGATGACTTTGCAGATTTAGATTTGAAAAAAACTCCCTTTCATTTTCATTTGCCAGAACAGGAATTTTAAAATGCGATTTCAACGCCGGTACTCCCAACAAATGATCGATGTGCCCATGCGTAAGCAGGATAAGCGCAGGCTCCAATCCCAGTTTTTGAATTTCCGCAAGAATAAGAGCCTCATCCCCGCCGGGATCAATGATAGCCGTTACCGGCTCATCTTCGGGATGAACCAGGTAACAATTTACAGAAAACGGCCCGACAACAAGCGGGTGTATTTGCAAAATGTGGGATTTAGCCATTCATCGTCTCATTTTCGAATCAAAAATAGTGAAGGGCACTCTTCATCTCCTGAATAAATTTGTATGGGATGTTAAATCTTCCCATCATCATTTCCCCTTTTCGGTTTCCGTGGCAATCCGATCCTCCGGATACCAACAGTCGGTGATCGTTGGCAAATTTATAAAAATGGTTCACCATTTCAACGGAATGCTTTGGATGCAAAATTTCGATCCCATCCAGTCCCTGCTTCGCAACTTGAATAATTTCATCGTCTGTTAGGTCCATTCCCGGGTGCGCCAGAAAGGCAAGTCCCCCTGATTTGTGAATAAGCGTAATTCCTTCCACAGGAGAAATATTGGGCTTTTCCACAAAAGCAGGTTTACCGTCGCCAATATATTTGTAAAACGCTTCGTCGTACGAAAGAACAAACCCCTCCTCCATTAGCGCATCGGCTATGTGCGGGCGTCCTACGGCGCCATGGCCTGCGCTGGAAATGACAACGTCCGCATTTAAGCGGATTCCCATTTTCCACAGTTTGCTAATTATTTTTCTGGCGCGCTTGACCCTTTCTTCCTGAAAATAATGCACATATTCCAGCATATCGCTGTGATGAGAATCAAAAAAGTACCCCAAAATATGAACATCGTGAATGCCGTTTGACGTACTTAATTCAATGCCCGGAACAATTTCGACGCCCACTTTATTTCCCGCCTCAACGGCCTCATCGATCCCACGAACGGCATCGTGGTCGGTAATGGCAATTGCCCGCAATCCGGCTTCGCTGGCTTTTTGAACCATATATTCTGGTGAAAAAACACCGTCTGACCACGTGGTGTGTACGTGAAGATCCGCCCATCCCGCGTTCTGATTATCTTCCTGCATAAAACACATGTCCTACATTTACAAGCATTCATTCCCCCGATATCCGATTCGATTAGAAAACTATTAGGAGACCTTTGGTAGTGTTACACCCACCTGTGCCTGATATTTTCCCTTCTTATCCGCGTAGGAAATCTCACAATCCTCGTCGCTTTCGAAAAACAAGACCTGTGCAATGCCTTCATTTGCATAAATTTTTGCAGGGAGTGGTGTTGTGTTCGAAATTTCAAGCGTCACATACCCCTTCCATCCGGGCTCAAGCGGCGTCACATTGGTTATAATTCCGCAGCGCGCGTAAGTGGATTTTCCCAGACAAATGGTCATTACATTCCGCGGTATTCGAAAATATTCAACCGATCGTCCCAAGGCAAATGAATTCGGAGGAATAACACACACGTCACCGGTATATTCAACCAGGGAACGGGAATCAAAATCTTTTGGATCAACAATTGTTGTATTAATATTCGTAAAAATGCGAAACTCATTTGCAATTCGCACATCATACCCATAAGACGAAACACCGTAAGAAATGATGCCTTTTCTCACTTGCCGATCGGCAAAGGGCTCAATCATTCCATTTTCAACGGCCATTTTTCTGATCCATCGGTCGGGTTTGATCGCCATATTTTTCCTCCGAAGTGTTAAAAACACGGTTTAGAATTCTTTATTTATACAAACAGCGCTCATTTCCTTTTCATTCGATCCATCATCCGAAGCGAATTTCTTTCGCAGCTAATTCCGTTTTAGCGCTGCTTTTTTCGCCTTATTTTTGTAGACAAAAACCGAAATCCACACGCTTATTTCATATAATAGGAGCAACGGAACTGCCATTAAAATCTGGCTCCCCGGGTCCGGAGGGGTTAAAATAGCTGCTGTAATAAATACGATAACGACTGCGTAACGCCGGTATTTTTTTAGATAATGGGGTCTCAAAATGCCGACCTCTGTTAGAAAATAGGAAAGAGCCGGCAGCTCGAAAATAATTCCTGAAACTAAAATGATTCGTGAAACAAATCCGATGTAATCATTGATGTTAATCGTCGGTCGAATGGATGCTGTTCCCAAACCATATAGAAACGGCAGAATAAATGGCAACATGACGAAATACGCAAATGCAATTCCCAAAAGGAAGCAAACCGTTGAAAAAACAATAATGGGCCAGACAAATTTTTTCTCCCGCGGAAGAAGACCCGGCGCCACAAATTTCCAAAATTGGTAAAAAATTACGGGCAGCGCCAGAATAATGCCTGCCGCAATGGAAATCCCCAATCGAACCATAAGCATCCCGGTGGGGTGCAAAAAGATTAGTTTTGGAGGCGTAGGCATGCGATTATTCGGATACGTTAAAATTTCCAGCAGTTGATTGGAAAAGGGGAAAGCAATCAACACCATGACAAAAACTGCAATGATGCTTTTTAGGAGCCGCCATCGTAATTCTTCCAGGTGGGATAAAAATGGCATTTCCTTACCGCTTGAATCGGTCTTCTTTTTCTGCTTTTTTGAACTCATAAAATTATTCTTAACCCACAGACACACTTCATTATGGGATAGTCAAACCGGCTATTATTATAAGGCAATTTTATCATAAGAAACAAATATAGCTCTATTTTCACGAAAAAACAACGAAATTTTGCCAATTTGTAAACATTGACGCCCATTGCTTATTAGGAAAGTTTCAATTATTTCCTGAATAGTGTCTGAACGAAACGCAGAGCAAGCCTCTGGCTTGTGAAATTTGATTTAGTTAATTCTTTGTTTCTATTATCAAACCAACGCAAGCAAGATGTTTACGTTACATTTTTAAGGTGTTTTCGTTCAGACACTAAATAACAAAAAGCTCCGATGGAATGATCGGAGCTTTTCAGTGTTACGAAACCTGTAAAAACAACTTACATTTGAGATTTCTTGTACAGCTCATTGTACCTTAAAACCGAAGGCACGTAGTCTTCCGTTTCCTTGTACAGAATGCCCTTTGCCTTGTTGGCTGCCAGCCATTCCGCTGCTTTGCGTTCTCCCCCGTTGTAAGCCGCAATTCCGCCCTCCAACCCGTACGTATCAACCAAAGCAGACAGATACCGGCAACCCAATCGAATATTGTTAATTGGATTGTAAAGGACATCTTCCGGGGTTGTCCAATTAATGCGTTCATACGAAGCCAGAAACATGCCTGTCATTGGCATGATTTGCATTAATCCCAGTGCACCTGCTTTGGAGGTAGCTCCGGGATCCCAGGTATTGCCTGTTTCCTGTGAAATCACCGCACAGATCAAATCCACGGAAAGGTTGGGGTACTTCGCGCTCATATTGTAGATCTCATTGGCGATTTCATATTTCAAATTCGACGGCATATTCTTGTTATGCTTGTCAATGATTTTCATAATTTTCTCAATGTTGAATTGCCGGATTGAATCCACGTTCATGGCCGCTTTTAAATCCATTAATGACCTTTCCAAGGACTGGATTTGTTGGTCGTAGCGGGTCATATACAAATACTTCGCTGTAAATCCCAACATTGAAATGGAAAAAATGAAAATCAATGTAACCAAAAACAATGTCTTGTATTTGGATACAAACAATTTCTCTTTCTTTTCCATTGTTACCTGTCACCTCCCATTATTTCACTTTTATTTAAAGGTTAATAGACGCAAAACTAAAATTTACAGATTGTTTTTTAATGAATTACGTAGATTGTACCCATTTAGTTCCAAACAGTTCCCCTTTTTCTGTCCCTTCGATTCATAATTACACATAACTCATTGTTCTAACAGTAGTTACGGTATTGTCATTTTTTAAAGACAAAAAAAATCCAGTTTTTTTCTAACTGGATTTGTTAATATATCATATAATTTTTTGTTTGTCAACTATTTTTTCAAAACCACCTTCTCCAATATTTTATAGGCGTTTTCCGAAATCGGATTTTGTAATTCTTCTTCCAATATATCGTAAAACATCCTTAATTTGGCCATCTTATGCTGGCATTCCTCACACTGCTGAAGATGGGTTTCAATTTCTTTCCGCTTCTCATCGCTAAATTCTTTTTCATCCAAGATGAATAATTCTAATAAGGCATCATCTATGTGTTTTCCATGTTCCGATTTCATTATTAATTCGTCTTCTGTAGTTTCCAACAAAATCATCATTCACCACTATTTATTATTTAAGGATTCTCCTAATATTCTTATCGGAGTTATTTCTTTAATCTTAATAGGGATAAAAAGTTTCGTTAAACAGCTACCGCATTTGATATTTCCAGCATTTTTTCTTTGTTTTCAATGAGATAGGTTCCAATAAAAAGCATGTAAACGCTTCCAGAATCGCCCTTTATCGAAAGAATCTGCAACCGCAAATTGTCTTCCCTGAAGTCGATTACGAATTCTCCGGAGGAATTTTTGAAATTATTTCTGTCCGCCGAAACAGAAGACATCTTTTTCCGAATACGTCGTATATTTTCAATGGACATTAAGGAATCCATTGGCAATGTTTGTCCGCGGAATTGAGGTAATCCGAACATTTCAATCGCCTTGTCATTCCAGAGAACAATTTCTTCGTTTTGATTCAGAACAACCAGCGATTGGTCGATATTTCTCAACAGACGAATCCAATCCCCGGCTGTAAATTCTCTCGCATTTTGAGGAGACTTTGAATAATCAGATTCCGCTTGTTTTGGGCCGGTTTGTTTACCGGCTTCACGGATGATGGCCGAAACCGCTTCAGCCAACACCTTGTGATTTTTCCAGAGTCTGTCCTTTGAAATGAAGAAATTAGCCCCCGAATGAACGGCTTCTATTTCAAGTTCGATGTTATCCCAAGAAGAAACCATCAAAACCGGAGTCAGAATATTTTGTTCACGAACCAATTTGACAAAATCAATGCCATTCATATCACCCAAATCATAATCCACTATAATCAGCTCAAACTCGGCTTTTAGAAAAGTCTCTAATCCCGTGGATCCTCTTGAAGTAATTTCGACCTCGTAATCGCTCAAGTGACGAGAAATAATTTTCTGGTGATCTCTATTGTCCTCGATCAACAAGATTTTCGGTTTCAATGCGTATTATCCGTCCTGTTTTATCCCGATTTGTTCAATTTTTTCCGTTAACTGGTTTAGCTCAAAGGGCTTTGACAAAAAATAGATATTTGCGCTTTTTTTGAATCTTTTCCGAATATCTCGCAAATCGTAAGCGGAAATTACCAAAACGGGTAAATCCGGGTATTTTTCCTGAACAGCCTTAACCAAACCCGCACCGTCCAGCTTCGGCATTCGATAGTCTGTAATGATCAGATCAAAATGGGCACTTTCGATGGCTTCAAGCCCTTCCAGCCCATTCTCAACGGTCGTAACCCCATAACCCAGACGGGTTAATCCAATCGACAAGGCAATCATGGCATTTTTGTTGTCTTCAGCAACCAACACGTTCACGCCTTGAACCCTCCCTGAGGTCTTCCTCCCCCATCTCCCAAAACCTCCACAATTACTGTGACCGGCACCGGAGCTGCCAATTATTCATCTCCTTTTGGGCCAGGGCAAAAAAGATTCCTTTCCTGTCATCGTATTTTGTCTATCGAATAATTTGCGGACTTCTTTTCTGGGATTCATTCCGTTCTGCATACCAGACCCACTATTGAGTTTTAATAAACCTCAAAAATCATACCATTAGAAAACTATTTCCAAAACAGGGGGATTTGACTTCCTGATGGGCAATTTTTATTCATTTGTTCTATTGATAGATTAGAAAGGGTTCATAATGAAATGCAATTCTTTTTCAATATGAAATGGTAAGAGAAATGTAAAGAAAAAGCCCGGAAAACTGCTCGACCCACACGGTGTCAGGATTTGAGTTTTCTCCAAAGGGTGGTTTGAGAGATTCCCAATAAAACGGCTGCCTGTTTCTGATTTCCTGCCACCTGCTCCATTACCCTCTGAATATAGCGCTTTTCCAGCTCTTTCAGAGGAATAATTTCTTCTTTCGTTCCCAAACTGCGGAATATTTCCTGATCCGTATTCTGAAAAGGCAAATCATCGGGGCCTATTTTCTCATTCCGGCTGAGAGCAACTGCCCGCTCAATCACGTTCCGAAGCTGCCGGATATTTCCCGGCCAGGAATAATTCCTCAACAAAATTAACGCCCGCTTCGAAAAGCCCTTAATTGATTTATTCAGCTTTCGATTGAATTCTTCCAAAAAATGATACGCAAGGAGTTCGATATCGTCTTTTCGTTCCCTCAAGGGAGGCAAAATAATTGGAATAACGTGAAGGCGATAAAACAAATCTTCCCGAAAGGTGTGTCTCTCTACTTCCTGACGTAAGTCCTTGTTTGTAGCGGTAATTAAACGAACATCCACCCGGCTGGATTCGGAATCCCCCAACCGACGCACTTCACCATTCTCAAGAAATCGAAGCACTTTCACCTGAGTTGTCAAACTCATTTCAGACACTTCATCGAGGAAAAGCGTCCCGCCGTTGGCCTGCTGTACCAAACCGATTTTGTCCTTTGCGGCACCCGTGAAGGCTCCTTTTACATGACCAAACAGCTCGCTTTCCAAAAGGGAATCGACCAATCCTCCGCAATTTACCGCCACCCAGGGGTTATTTTTCCTCGGGCTGTTTTCGTGAATCGCACGTGCAATGAGCTCTTTGCCGGTTCCGCTCTCTCCCATAATGAGCACTGTGCTGTCGGTTTCCGCAACCTGCGTAATTAATTTCAACACCTCAATCATTTTTTCCGATTTTCCCACGATCTGGCTGAACTCGTATTTTTCCCTGAGATCACTCTGCAGTTGCTCCACCTTTGAAGCAAGTTCTTTTTTCTCAATAGCACGCTTTATAATCAAAAGGAATTCTTCATTGTCAACCGGCTTCTGAATGTAATCGTACGCCCCCAATTTCATCGCTTCCACCCCTCCAGACACCGTTCCAAAAGCCGTAATTACAATCACTTCTGTTTCGGGGCTTATTTCCTTTGTCCGCCGCAACACCTCCATTCCGTTCACCGGTTCCATTCGTAAATCCGTGATCACAAGATCAAACTTTTTCCTCTTTAGCTTTACCGTTGCCTTTGCCCCCTCCGAAGCTTCGGCAACCGAATAGCCATTTCTTTTGAGGAGGGTGGATATGACACGCCTCACATTGTCTTGATCCTCCACTAAAAGAACCTCGAGCATTTGCTGATTCTTTACCATTATTCGTTTCCCTTTTTATCCCAATCCATCTTGCGCGGATTCGGTGCTGCTTGATGGATACGGCCATCCTCTACGCTTTTTCGCAGACATTTGGAACTAAGATTCAAAACCAACGGGGACTTACCCCAGGCTTTCGGGATTTTCCTTTCGCGGCAGCAACAGGCGAAATGTGCTCCCTTTCCCCACCTTGCTTTCTACGGTTAAAACTCCATTATGTTGTTGAACAATCTTTTGCGAAATCGACAATCCCATTCCGAGGCTGCTTTCCTTTGTGGAAAAAAATGGCTGAAAAATACTCCTTATTTTTTCAGGCGGAATCCCGCCGCCGTTGTCGGTAACCGCAATCTGTGCATATTGCCGGCCATTCAGCGACTGTTTATTTAGTTGAACCAGAATCCGGCCCCTGCGCCTTTTCGCCTTTTGAATGGATTCCATCGCATTCTTGATCAGATTAATGAGAACCTGCCGAATAAGATAGGGATCAAAATACAATTCGCACGAAGCGGTCTCCGTTTTTAATTCAATCGTGATCGAGGTCTCTATCTCATTAAACATACGAACAATGTCATAAACAAGGCCTTCCAGCGGGTATTTCTGGAAATTCGGCTTTTGGGGCCGGGCAAATTGAATAAATTCAGACACAACCGACTCGAGCCGTTTGCTTTCCTCCGAGATAATTCTTAGAAGTTCCGAATCCTCTTCCGGAATTTCGAGATTCATTTTCATTAAACCCACCGCTGTGTTAATGGCGCTCAACGGATTCCGAATTTCGTGAGCAATTCCTGCGGATAGTTCGCCAACAGCCGCCAGTTGCTCAGAGAGACGCAGCCGATCTTCCAGTTCCACCTGATGCGTCACATCGCGAATCATCAGCAGGCCGAAGTGCCCGTTCTGAAAATGCAATGCACCCCCGTTAATATCGGCAACAAATTCATCTCCACTTTCCCTCCGCATGTGAAGCCTGAGGATTTCCATTTCGTCCTGATTGGAAATTTTTCGGAGATAAGCAAATATTTTTCCACGATCCTGAGGAGCCACAAGATACGGAAAATAAACTTTCTGAGTTTTTCGGTGCGACAACCAAAGTCGCTCGGCCAATAGATGATTCATTTCAACCACACACAAATTGTCCAGATTTAGAAGAACAATGCCATCGAAAGCCTCCTGGAACAGATGTTTGTAACGCTCGCTGGCTTCTTCCAATTGTTGTGTCAGATTGTATTTTTCGAAGGCAATTCCCAAATCATTTGCAATTGTTTGCAACAATTTGACTTCGTGTCTTTTGAGCTCGCGGTATGCAGTCGTTAAAACACCCAAAGTTCCGATTACGCGCTTTCCTGAAAAAATTGGAACAGCGCCAAACGAGCGAAAACCGGCGTTAAGAACAATTTTTCGGGTCAACCGGGGATCTTTTGAAATGTCCCGAACAATAAGCGGTTTTTTGTGCTTCGCCACCCAACCGGCCATGCCTTCTCCCACGTTCAACAAATCAACTCCCCGATTGTATTCGGGCGTGGTTCCTGCACCGTATCGATAATGCAGTTTTTGATCTTCGCCGATAAAATAAATGCCCACAGAATCCACTTGAAACAGCCGAACAACTTCCCGAACAAGGCTCTGGTACACATCCGAAAGGTCGCGGGAACGATTAATCTGCCCCGCGATCCGGTACAGGGTTTCGAGCTCTTTATTTTTGCGCGAGATTTCTGCTTCCCGGCGTTTTTGGGGACGAAGGTCCCAGGCAATCCACTCCACGATTTTTTCGTTTTGAACCCGAAAAGCCGTCGCCGAAAGGGCAGCCGGAATTGCCTCGCCATTATTTGAGAGAAAATGAATGTCACCCAGAGAAAGTCCGCGATTACCAATTTTTTTTAGCTGTTCGACAAGGAAATCCTTTTCCTCCACAAGTGACGTGATCGAAAGATTGAACAACGCCTCGACCGGGCGATTGAGGAGTTTTCGTCCGGCAGCATTGACGGATTGAATTTTTCCAAAGCAATCGGTAACAAAAAGCGCGGTACCCACCTTTTCCAGCGTTTTCCGGTATTTCCTTTCCGAAGCTTCAATTTCTTCCTGAAATCTTGTTCGATCAAGCGCGATGGCAATGGATATAGCAAAAATCTGAAAAATTCGCTCATCCTGAGGCTGAATTCTATCTCCAAAAAGTACAAATGCTCCCACAATTTTCTTGCCGCTTAAAATGGGCATCGTCAGGGATCGGGAAAGATGAAGTTTCCTAAATCCCGGCAGAATTAATTCAATAATATGCTTTGGATAATTTTTCAAAAGGTGTTCGACAACATCTTCGCGATAAACAGGTTCCTTCGTTTTTAATACCTGATCCAAAGCCTGAAAATCGTCTACTCGTAGCTCAACGCTACGAGGTAATGATTTTTTAGCCAGTGGGAACGCAAGATATTCCTCCGGTGAAAATGAATGGGCAACCACATCGAATACTTTTCGATCCGGATTAAGAGCCAACATAAGCGTATGATAACCCGAACGCTTAAGGCCCGAAACAGCCGCCCTAAAAAGCTGTTTTTCCGTCTTTGCCTGTTGAATTCGAAAACTGTTCTGGTACAGCGTTAGCAGAAGCTGCTCGCGGGCAATCTCATTTGTTTGATTATCGAACCAGAGAAGCCAATGTGGGAATCCCCTTAGCAAGAGAGGCGTTCCCGAATATTTAATTGAAATTATTTCACCCGATGAGGCGTGTTGTTGAAAATTTTCGACAAATGGCTGCCCCGAGGCAAGTTTTTTTCGGAATTGCGTACGCTGGAGGCGTGTTGAAAAAACTTTCTCCAATGGTTGTCCTGTTTGAATGCTTTCAGGAGAAAAAATTTTGAAAAATGCGCGATTTACCTCCAAAATTCTTCCATCACTATCCGTTAACGCAACCCCTTTTGTGAGACTTTGAAAAAGTGACTCGTATTTCTCCCTGGCAGCTTGACTGTTTTCCTGCACTTGAATCCGTGAGAGAATTGAGGTCACCAATTGCCCAAGGCCTATTAAAATTGGAACTTGCGTTTCGCTAAAAACACCCTTTTTGTAGCTGGCAAATGCCATAATCCCAACAGCTTCTCCATTTTTCAGGAGAGGAATTCCGAGCCAGGATTGCGCATATTTTGTTTTGCCGTAGAGAACCGGACGTACCGGCAGGCCGTCGATTTCATTCTCAAAATCCTTAATGAGTAAGGTTTTCTTTTGTTCAATAACGTACCGAATAAACCCAAGTTTTTGAAGCGGAAATGTTTTCCCCCTGCTGACGAAATCCTCATCGACATACAATTCAAGCGTAATTTCTTGTTTTTCTTTATTATATGTACCAAGATAATACGTATCGCAAACAAAGAGATGTTTGATTTCGCGGTAAAGATTTTCAAAGAAGTTATCCACTGAATCAGATAAATTTAAAAAGGAAGTCACGCGGTTGAGAATTTCTAACTCCCGCAGGCGATCATTTTTTTCTTTGAGACGCGTCAGACCTTCGTAAAGAGAGGCAAAGTGACTGGCCGAGAAAAGCAAAAAATCAAAATCCATTTGGGAAAATGCTGTTCCCGAAACAAGTGGAATATTTAGAACCAATCCACCGCCAAGGGAAAAGGCAATTTCTCCCCGGACATCCAGAACCAGCGTTTGCCAGTACGCCCCGGCCGCAGTTTCTTCCGCAAACTTCAACCAAACGGGTTGTCCGGTTTCAAAGGATTTTTTAACAGCGGGTGAGGGGTTTTCGAGCTTTTCCCATTTTAAGGAGGTCTTTTCTTCATTTTTCAAATATTGAAGTGAATAATCGGTTTTACCTGTCCGGCGCCACACAAGAATTGGCAAACCGGGCAGAACTTCCTGAACAGCCGCAGTATATTCTGATAGGATAGCCTCGCTGTCTGTGACACGCCACACGTGAGAAAATACAGTGCTAAAATACTGGGCTTTTTCTGATGGTTTGATGTGTGAAATCTGCTGATTCATATTTTTAAGACTATTGGAGTGGTTTACAAACAATTTTCCCGCAGACACGCATTTTGGCGAATGCCGTTCGCTTTAAATCCGCTTAATCTGAAAATAACTTAAAACTTTTTGTCTGAAAAAGCAATCATATTTTTAAAAGAAACTATTTTGGAGGGAAAAATGAAATCTTTTATTCGCCCATTCGCGGCTAAAAATATTCGATTCCATTTGTGATCGGAAAAGCACAGAATTATCCGGGAATCAAAATCAAAAAAAGAGCTGCAAAAATCAGCGTGTGCGCAACTTCCATAAATCCAATTTGTTGAATGCTGACCCGATGGAAAAGACCCCCGGTGAAAACCGCAACAAAGATTGTCGTGGGAATCAAAAGAACCCACCAATTTCCTGGCATCCAGCCCAGGAAAATTCCTCCCATAAACAAGCCGATTGCAAATGTCCAATAGACAAAAAGCGGCTTAAATAGCATCCACGCCGATTGACTGTCGGCGCCGCGTTTGTGGCTATCTATCCATCCGCGAACGGTGTAAATACTGTGTGCAAAATAGAGGCTATTCACCAGCCACACGGCAATCACCAACAAGTTGAGCGTTGCCCCCAGCGCAATGCTTGTAATGGGGGCGGCAAGTGTTAGCAGAAATACGCCAATCCACTGCCCCATCAGGGAACGCCCCTGTTTTCGAATATCCAGAGCAACGTACGCCAGCATCAGAATCGCTGCCAGTCCGCTCACAATGATTGCAGAGCGGTGATCTGCTTCTGAGAAAAACCAGATACTGCCGCCCAAAACAAGAAACGGAAACGTGGACGAAATCAAAATCATTTCCCGCTTTTGGGAATGTGAGTGCAAAATTGACGGATTTTTCAGCACCCATTCCATGAAGGGATTTTTTAAAATATAAAAAAGCGTCAAAAAGACAAACCAGAGCAGCGTTTTTCCGTTCCAAACACGGGCAACACGGGCACCCGTCAAAAACGGAACAATCCACATTGCCCAGGCGCCGTACTCATCGGGGAAAACTTTCTTCAATTCGCGTACAGATATTGTTTCCTAAAATTTTTCTCCTTTAGCCTCACGAATTGCACTTCCGGTTGCGCGAATTCGAGTCCAATTATTATAAAAGAACAAAATCATTGCCAAAACCTCCAATCCGCTGCCAACGACAATCGTCCAATGCCAGACCATGCCATTGGCAAAAGCAGACACAATTTCTGCTCCCGTTCGAATAAAAACACCCAAGGAAACCATATAAAATACGTACCGGGCCAGATCGGGGCTGTAGTGGGTATCACTTTTTAACGGTCGGGGAAACATCCATTGAGCTACGCCCATAATCATTAGCATGACGAAACCTACCAGAATGGCATGCGTGTGCGCAGTAATTAATTGCTGATCCGGAAAAGTTCCGTACAATTCTTTTTGAATAATCATTCCAATCCCCAGCACAATTCCGACAGCCAAAAAGAAAATGCTGGTTCGAATATACCATCTTACAATTGTGTGCATTTCCTCCTCCTTATAAAGTTATGTGTCCAGAATTCGCTCAATCTAAAAAACTCACAAACGCCACTCCATCATTTCGCGAATATCCTCAATTCCGTTTTTGAGTTTGACAACATGTTTATCGTTTAAAACGGAAAGGTATTTCGTGATTTTCCGCCGGACATCCTCATCTTCAACTTTCCGGTGACTGTAGTTCACACGTTTCAGAAAAAGCTCTACCGCTCCCCGAGGCTGTCCCATGATTTCAAATGCCTGAGCCGCTGCTTCTTTTGGATGGCCATTTACCCAATTAATGGCTGCCTCGAGTTCCCCCATAAAAACCTCCGCCAATTCCGGATATTTCCGAATAAACTCCCCCTTGAAAAGAACACCGGCATTTGGCAAATTGCCCAGATCCGGGTGAATTTGCTGCCACAGATCGCTGAACGCCAGCGACACCCTTGCCTGGTCGCCTGCGGCATATAACGCCTGGCTCGCTTCAGGTTCGCGGAGCAAGACGGTATCTGCTTCTCCCGAGATAAATTTATCCCGAATTTCCTCCGGGCGCCCAAATGGTTTCCCGAATTCAAATGTAAATTCAGCCGGATCGTATCCGAGTTCCTGCATCAGATAGGACGTAATGGCGTAAGGCGGCGCATTTTTAAAGAGCGGCGCGTGAATCACATGCTTCTTTAAATCCTCAAATGAATCGGCGCGATATCCCTTCGTGAGAATGTAAAAATTATCCCAGATGTCGATAGATGTCATTTTGATGTCAGCCCCATTCTGGAACAATTTCACGGCCGCAACAACCGCCGAAAAAGTAATATCGGCCCGGCCATTCACAACCCATCCCATGTGCTTTTCCGTTTGCTGCCAGACTTTCAACTCTTCCACCTTAATGTGTTCCATCAGACGCGGCGATTTGAGAAGTTGCATAATAATCGGATACACCACAGGGGTCGCGGATTGAATAACCAGAGGAATTCGACCGTCTTCTCCAATTTCGTATCGACTAAGCGGCTTTTTTACCCGGCAAAAAAACACGTGATGTTCGACGCCAGACGCCTTTTCTGTCACCGATTCAAACCCAAGTGGAAGCAGCATATTTATAAGCGGAACCGGTTCAAAATACTGAATTAATCGAAACCCGTCACCCACCGGCACATCCTGCGCCATTTTCAAAATCGCACTAAACGGGTCTTCCTGCCAGCCCCGAACATCAACCACGTCGAAACTTTCTTTGTACAATTTCCAATTTTTAACCCGATCTTCCGGGGCTTCCGGTGAATGAACGACCACATGAAACTCCTCGCTTGTCACCAGCTCGGTGTAGAATTCATATCCCATTTCGGCAAGCATGTTCTTCAGTGGAATCGGGTCAAATGAATTAATGAGAGTCAGCACGTCATCCGGTTCCAGCTCTTTCACCTGCTTCACTATCTCCGGTAGGAAAAAATCATCCCGGTTACGCACATCCACAATAAGGATTTTCTTTGCCGAGTCTACCCACGCAGGTTTTTTCTCCGGGAGGGTTTCAACCTTTTCAGAAATACAATCAGGAAATTGCTGGTACAATTGTTCTTCTGTTCCCACTTCCTTGTTTAGGCGGTGGAGTAATTCGCAAATCGAAATATTCAAGAATTTCGACACATCACTTATGGTGGCCCATTTGGCGACGGTATTGTACACCAATTTGTTATTTAATTTTTTTGCCTTTGGCGATATTTCAATTAGAACATCCTTTAAATTCGGATATTCCTGCAACATTTCTTTTATTTTTGTTCTTCCCAAAATAACCATTTTCTTTCCCTTGGTATTTATTAACGTTTTGATTCTCCGGTGTGATTGTAAATAGGTTGATCAATTTCCCGTAATCGCGAACGATATTCCTCCACGGAAATGCTATTTTCCCAATGCCCGGTTATGCGTGCAACACCCGTTACCAATACGAAGGTAAGCACAATTATCAGTGCGTACACCCAGGGGCGTATCGCTTTTTTCTTCGACGGCAAACGCAAATCAAGTGTATTTTCCACCGGGCACACCGATGTGCATCTCAGGCAAGTCGTACATTCATCCGAGGTTACGCGATTAAGCCTGTGTACCTGAATATTTGCCGGACACGCCTCCGTGCACAATCCGCAATCGATGCAGGTTTCGGGATTGCGGGTAATTTTTACGGGACTGAAAAGGCTTAAAAAGCCGAGAAGCGCACCGTAGGGGCAAAGATACCGGCACCAAAAATTTTTGATTGGAATCGAAAGCACCACCAGCCCAATAAGCACCCAAAGCGAAAAACTCGAAAGGTGTTCAAAGAACAAAAGCATCTTAATGTCTGCGACCTTGTTGTACGGACTGTAAATAAAGGAACGCAGAACAAACACGCTCATTTTGGCCAAAATCCCCCAGGCAAAAAAAATAAGCAGCAAATATTTGATGCTGCGCAGGGGGTAGTCCAAAAATTTCGGAAGAACCAAATTTCGCCCGAAAAGTTTACGGCCTAACTTCCACAAATATTCGGATAAAAATCCAATGGGACACACCCACGTACAAAAACTGCGTTTTAAAAAAATCCCCATCAGCAAAATGGCCAAAAAAATTGCCAAACCCGCGGGATGAATGGAATTGTAAATGCCGGTTAGAATCCAATATTTCAGACTGATCAACGAACTCAACGGAAAAAAGGCCTCGACGCCCGGCGGGCGGGTCACCGGTGTTCCTCCCACCCGTAAATAATGAACAAACTCCACGAAGCGCCAGCCTGTATAAAGTGTAGCCAGCAAAAACAACGTTTGAACGGCCAGCCGCAGTTTTTGACTATCCAAGCCGTAGAGCCGTTCTTTCAACCCCTTTTTTATGTTCTTTTCCCCTGCTAATTCATTCACATCTTCCGATCGAGATTTGTTCTCCATCGTTCTCCTTATCCCTGATTCGCTCTGTTTTCTTCCCATGACAATATTTTACACGTCTAACCAGGATGGTCCGTCTTTTCATTTTTAATACGGAAATTAAAGGTCGCGGTGTCCTGTGCAAGCTGTGTAAAACTGGTTTTTTTCAACATATCGTAAATCTCTGAACGGATAACCGACCATTGATCGTGCAATGGGCAAGGGTTGGCATCGGAACATTCATTTAAACCAATCACACATTTTGTGAACAACCCCATTCCATCGATCGCGCGAATAATATCAATCAGAAAAAAATCTGATGGGTTTTTGGCAAGCTTCACACCGCCATTCGGCCCCTTGTAGGAAATAATTAATCCAGCCTGAATAAGCGTCTGAAAGATTTTACCCAGAAAATGATATGAAATACCCAATTCACTGGCAATCTCCCGGGTTAAAACAAATGGCCGATCAGCATTCATCGTCAAATAGAGAACCGCCCGAATGCCGTAAGATGATGCTTTTGAGAAAAGCATGTTTGCTTCCATTTAAGTTTTACGACTCTATTGTCTGAAATATACGACTATTTATCTTCTTATTCAAGAAAAATTTTTAAGCAGCGTATTTTTTATTCAAATTGGGATTCAATTTCATCCTGTAGAAAGAATGCATTTTCCTGGGTTTATGAAAATCTTAGAATCGACCGATAAATTCAATAAAATCTATTGATTTTTTCAATTGAAAAAATTATATTGATTAGAATTTTCTTTATAAATGAGTGCACTCTAAAAACCACTAATTGCACAAATTATGCGGGATATAATTCTTTTAACATCAATAAAATCAATTCGTGAAATTCGTGGGAGATATCCTTTTTAGATTGGACTCATAAATGTAACTTTTTATTTTTTGTACCTTTATTTGCGTTTTTAAAGAATCGATTAATCGAAGAAAATAAAAAAGGAAGACACGTGAAGCGAACAACCATTGTTTTCAGCGGGTTTTTCATTGCGATTTTAGTCATATTGAGCACGGCGGGTATTTCGTTTGGCCAGGAAGCAGAGGCAAAGGAGATAGAAAAATTGGGAAGTGAGTTACCCATTTGGAGTATCGTTCCTTTTGTTGGAATTCTGCTTTCAATTGCACTTTTCCCGCTTTTTGCACCTGAATTCTGGCATCATAATTTCGGAAAAATTTCGGCACTGTGGGCGCTTATTCTGGCCGTTCCGTTCTTATTGTATTTCGGAGGCGATGCCTGGCACGAGTTGCTTCATACCATTATTCGCGATTATATCCCTTTTATTATCCTTCTTTGGGCACTTTTTACAGTTACGGGGGGAATCCTCATTCAGGGAGATCTTTGGGGCAGTCCCGGATTGAATACGCTGCTCCTTTTTATCGGTACCTTTCTTGCCTCATGGATTGGAACAACAGGGGCATCCGTATTATTAATTCGCCCGTTGTTGCGAATCAATAAAATTCGAAAAACAAAAATGCATGCCATTATCTTTTTCATTTTTCTGGTAAGCAATATCGGGGGCTCACTTACACCCCTTGGCGATCCGCCTCTTTTTATCGGATTCCTGCACGGGGTTCCGTTTTTCTGGACATTCAAGATTTTCCCGGATATGTTCTTCGTATCTGGAATTCTACTGATTCTATTTTATATCATTGACTCCTATTTTTACCACAAAGAAGGGCTTTCAAAATTAGACGTGCATTTAAAAGAAGTTATTTTGACCGACAGAACCAAAGAAAAGGGAGATATTGAAATTGACGAGATCATTTCTCGTTACAATGCCAGTAAAGACAAGGAAGTGCGGATCAAAGAGCGTCTCAGAATTCGGGGCTTGCCAAATGGTTTGTTGCTTTTGGGGATTATTGGAGGAGTTCTTTTTAGCGGGCTTGTTCACTTGGGAAAAGTATCCATTCTTGGCATCCCCGTAGAAGGTCAGGATCTCATCAGGGATGGCTTCTTAATTCTATTGGGATTGATCTCTTTCCATTTTACGCCGAATCAAGTGCACAAAGACAACGGGTTTACCTGGTTTCCCATCAAGGAAGTGGCGTACCTGTTTGCCGGGATTTTCATTACCATCGTTCCGGCGCTCATTTTATTACGAGCCGGTGAAAGCGGGAATCTGGGCTTCCTCATTCGTGCCGTAAAAGAACCCTGGCATTACTTCTGGGCTACCGGATCCCTTTCAAGCTTTTTGGATAACACCCCCACTTATCTGACTTTCTTTAGCACGGCGCTCGGTAAATTCTACCCGGGTATTCCGGAAAGCATTGCCGTCGGTCGCTTGATTGCCCAACATCAGGAGTACCTGCAAGCCATTTCAACAGGCGCTGTATTTATGGGTGCTATGACCTACATTGGAAACGCTCCCAATTTTATGGTTAAATCCATTTCGGAAGAAAATGGCGTCAAAATGCCCAGTTTCTTTGGCTACATGTTGTGGTCTGTCGGAATTCTGATTCCCGTCTTTATTTTGAGCACCTTGGTTTTCCTGCGATAATCACACTCTCTTTTGAACAAAAAACCCCCGATGACTCATCGGGGGATTTTTTTTACCCCGGCTTCTGCACCAAAAATTCCGTATCCATCATTCATTCAACATCTTTGTTCATAACTTATTATTTTCAATTAATCTTAAAGTCAAATTTCTTTTTGCCGATAATGAATATGGGCGTTGTAAACATCAAATAAACCCGAAAAAATTCGATAAAACTGCCGGACGGCGATTTAAAACATTTTTGTGAAAAGTCTAACGATCACGTTTAAAAACCCAATAAACCGGATATTTTTCTCAACAAGCGGGCCAAGAAAGAGGAAACCATGGCATCACGAACAATCTACTACACAAATGAAAGACAATCCACTCATTCCAAATTGCTAAAAGCAAGCATCAGGGAATCTCCCGATGGACTGGTGATTGGTTTTCAGAATCTCCTTCGTCTTACCGAAAAAAATGTTCCCATGGTTTACCAGAGTTTGATGGCCATTCTTCCGCGCACGGGCAATGTCATTTTTGACCTCTCTCACGTGGAAACCATTGACAGCAGGGGGCTCGCTCTCATCATTACACTGCACGATCGCTTCGACAGTGAGAATCGCCAATTCTACCTTCTGGGACTGAAACCTGCACTTCTCAAAATTTTCAGAATTACACAAATAGATGAACTGATTCCAATTTATTCCTCGGCTTCCTTCCGGGAGCAAAAATTCGCTTCGAAGGAAGAAACAAATGATGCCAACGAATCCTTTTCCGATTTGGATTTTATTCAGGAAATCGAGACCCAATTTTAACGAATTGAAAGAAGTTATAAAAACGCACGAATAAAGTGAATGAAAGCAAATACGCTCTTAAAAAAACCTGTCACAAAAATGGACGCCCTGGTTTTACTCACAGGATTCTCCCTGTCAGTAGCGCTTATTTTTATCATTCGAACTCCGAATCATTTCTGGAGATTTCTTGGTTCCTACCATCTTTATGTGATTTGGATGATCTACGGCGTGCTTTTTTTAAAAAAAGAACACTTCTATTGGGGCGCCGTAACAGCTATTCCTGTGTTTTGGCTTTTTCAATATTTCCTCTATTATTTTCCAAACGGTTCAATCACCGATTGGCTGCGATACGCGGTTCCGCCAACGCTTGACATGCTGGCGATTTTTGGGTTGCTTTTTATTTATCACAGGCAAATGAAGGAAACGCAAATCCTTCTTGAAAAAAATCAGACCAAAACAAAAGAGCAACTGAAAACCCTTCAACACGATTTGCAAAAACAACACATAAAATCCGAAAATTTAGAGAGACTCGTTCGAAATCAAGAATACACATTTTCACTGGTGTACAAAATTTTTCGATCGTTTTTGACATCTCGAAAGGATTTCACTGAGGCACTTTACCAGAGCGTTGGGCGAATTACACGGGCAGAAAAATTGGTGGTTTACCGAGTAGAAGGACAAACCCTTATTCCCGAAAAGCCATCGGACTCGAGCGAAGGAGGGAATATTTTTCTTGATACCGATCCATTATTGAAGAAAATTTCTGAAGGCAAAAAAATCATTTCCATTTCTGAAATTTCAAAGGACGCCCGCCTCTTTTCAAGCTGGAAACAAATTTCTCACAGGGGGCTAATTTACATTCCGATCCGCGAATCGGGTTCGCCGAAATACCTGATTAGTATTGACAAAATGCCCTTTGGAATCCTTCATCCGCGAACTCTTCAGGCTTTGAATCACGTTAAAAAAATGGCCGAACTGTCACTCGGCATTACGCAGGAGATTCAAAAATCGGAAAGCCGCCATCGATCGTATTGGCAGCAGGTACTTCAATCCCCCTACGATTTTCTTTCCTTTGTGGAAAATGAATTTCGACGAGCCAAACGATTTCAATCCTCCTTTTCTCTCATTGCCATTCGCCTGCGAACGGCTGGGTCGAAGCAAGCCAATCCCCCTGTTGCAAAATTACTACAAGCCGTACGGCTTGAAATCCGGGAACTGGATCAAATTTACGTGGACAATCCCCGACGTCTGATCTGGATTATTCTTCCTTTTACGGCCTTTTATGAAATGTCCGGCATTCTGAATCGTCTGAGCAGGCGATTGAGTCATTTGAAAATCGAAACGAACAACAGACAAACATTCGATTACGGATTCAGCGTATTTGAGCCGGATTATGATTCTGCCAAGATCATGATGAAGCAGGTCCTCGAAGTACTGCAAATTCACGCAAAAATTCTCGAAAAGATGAGCCATCGCCATGTCACGCACAAAGCCGTTCACTCAGGCTGATTTTCCGGAGAAAATTGGCGTCACAACCGATTTGCTCATCAGCAAAAACTCCGAACAAACCATTCAGGGAATTCGTCAATTGCACCGGCCGTTTTACGCGCTGGCTATTCAGGAATTGAATCGACTCTCCAGTCATTCCAATTTGATGTTCAGAATCGCCGCCAAGAGTGAATTGGACAAATTGGATGTTCAGTTTCGTAAACGCATCTACAAAATCCGGCAGAAGCTCCGGCAAGAACCTGATTGCCCGGGCTACCAATTGGCATTAGCTGTGGTGTTTTTGCGATATTCTCAAATCTGGCCGCATGTTCCCGAGAACCGCATCTATTTTTTGGAACAATCAAGCAAGATATTGAATCGACTCATTCGACTTGTTCAACCGGAAGTGCGGTATTTTTACTACAGGGGATTTGTTCGAAAGGAGATGGGAGAATTTCGCCTGGCCATTTCGGATTTCAGAAAAGTCCTCCATTTGAACCCAACCCACTGGGGAGCATTCATGGGGTTACTGGAGAGTTTGTTTGAATTGAGGGAATTCCAAAAAATTTCCTTAATGATTGATTCCTGGCCGGGTATTTTCCGGCATCCCTACCAACAAACAATCGCCAATATGTGGAAAACAAAATAGACTGGCTCTGCCAAAGTCTCATCTGTCCGGGTCTAAAACCCACTCATTTCAGAAATTATTATTTGTTGGCTTCCACCAGAATTCGTCCCATTCCAAAGCCGCAGTTTTTCCCCACGTGCAAAATTTCTGCAATCTTCAGGAGGGGCCAATAGATTTCCAAATTCCCGGTGTAAGAGATGTCACCGAGATAGCCGCCCAATTTATGATTTGAATCATCCCGCTTGCGGGGATTCCGCCAATCGTCCCAGATTAAATTATCTTCAGCAATTCGAATACTCCGGGCATTCTCAATAAGTTCGGTAAACTCAACCAAATCCGGGTAATTGTTGTGGAAATAATTCAAAATTGACACCCGCGAAAAAAAATTTTTAATCAGTGTCCGAAAATACAGATGCCAGTTGTTGTACCCGACCCGTTTCATCCGAAGGGGCGATAGAAACGTAATTTCCACTTCACCTAACGATTTTGTATTTTCCCAGATATTTTTCCTGTAAATGTCCTCCAGGGAAACAGAAATATCCCGACCGAACGATTCGCCGGACGAAGCAAACGAATATTCACTGACCACATAATTCGTTTTTAGATCAATGCCAAGAATTTTCCGAATCGTAAATTTTCCATGATTTCGCCCCATGCCTATTTCACCGATTCTCCGCATTGCAGCCACAAAGTAGGGAAAAAATTCAAGCGCTTTGCCAATTAGAATAAGATCGAACGCAATATCTTCATTCATGCTGTAGAAGGTTTTTCGATTCAGGGGGGGTTCAAAAACAAATGGTTTGGGGGGCGTTTGGAAACGCTTGGCCAAATCGCCCTGATCCTTTCTTACGCCGCCTTCTATTACATTGTAGTAAGCACATTCAGCCTTTTGGGGGCAGGATTTGCATAAAGTCTCATTTTGGGTGCAACTGATTTGCTTGAAAATATCAATAAAATCTCTGCGAAGAGAACTCCCGGCATAATGGGAGAGTTTTAAATAATCTCGCGGTCGTAAGAGGAATCTGTATTTTGCCATTCGGAAATTCTGTAGGAAATCATTCATTCCACTCATCCTTTTCAAAAATACAAATCAAACCAGCTATTTCACAATTTTCAATTCCCCCTTTCCCAACCCTGGCACAAATCATCGTACGAACAATTCCCCCCAAAAACATTTTACACGGCAACTTAAGAACTTTATCTAAAAAAGTCAAGTAATTTTTACAAAATCTTCATTTTTTACGTACAACTGGCCACATGCGGCATCAATATCGCCGCCATTGCTTCGCCGCACCGTCACAGGAGCCGGGAAATCGAGCAATCCTTGAATAAAATGATGGAGCGTTTCTTCGTCAGGCGCACGAAATTCCGGAAGTGTGGGATTGTAGGGAATCAGGTTAATTTTGCAGCGAATGTCTTTGAGCAACTTTTTGAGCCTGCGGGCATCTTCACGTGAATCATTTTTCCCGGAAATCAACACGTATTCGAAGGTGACGCGGTTTCGGGACGTGTTGGAATAATCACGAACCGCGCTCAGCAATTCTTCCAGTGGATATTTTTTATTGATGGGCATCAGATAACTGCGCATGGAATCCGTTGTGGCATTCAATGAAATAGCCAGTTTAAAACGTCGGTTTTCCCGCGTGAAGCGGCGGATGGCGGGAACCAATCCGCTGGTGGAAATAGTAATTTTTCTCCGGCCAATTGCCAATCCCTCGGGATGCGAAAACAATTCCGCTGCCCGAAGAACATTTTCATAGTTATGAAACGGCTCGCCCATTCCCATCATCACAATATTCGTAATATCAACTTCTAACTGCCGTTCAATGGCAAGCACCTGATCCACAATTTCCCAAGCCGCCAGGTTGCGCTTAAGTCCCATTTTACCTGTCTGGCAAAAACGGCACTGCAGGGCACACCCCACCTGCGACGAAACACATACCGTCCGACGGCCGCCATCGGGCATGTAGACGCTTTCGACGGCTTCACCATCAGGTAGTTGAAAAAGGAATTTAACGGTTTCGCTTGCCGTTGAACGATTCATTCTAAGAATTTTAAGTACGGGGATTTCGGATTTTTCGGCCAGCCGTTGTCGAAGGGATTTGCTGAGATTTGTCATCTCTTCAAAAGAAGTTACATTTTTATTGTAAATCCATTGAAATATCTGACGCGCGCGGTACGGTTCAATCCCGGCAGTTTTAACAAAACCCTCAATCTCTGAGAGTGACATCCCCTTGAGGTTAATTTTTCCCATCAGCATTCCTGTCTATTCCAAATTTACTTTTTAATTTAGCCATTTCACTTCCGTAATGCAAGCAAAAAGAATTGATTTTCTTAAAAAAATATTGTACTATTTAGCCACAACTAAGGCGTCACAAACATTGAAAACAATTTAGACCGAATAGATTTTTCGTTTTTTTGCAAATTCTTGAACCTACAAAAGCGGGAATCTTTTTTTTAGTTTTGGAGGATTTATGGCCGTTCGGGTTAAAAAAACAAGTGACATCGAAAAATTGGACAGACTTCAATCTGCCTATCAGGAAATATTAACCGAAATTGCCAAGGTAATCATTGGCCAGAATCAGATCATTAATGAGATTTTAATTGCCATACTTTCGAGAGGGCATTCGCTGCTGGTTGGAGTTCCTGGTTTGGCAAAAACACTGCTTATCAGCACGTTGGCCGATACACTTGACTTGAAGTTCAGCCGAATTCAATTTACGCCGGATTTGATGCCGTCGGACATAACCGGAACCGAAGTAATTGAAGATGATATTTCAACCGGAAGAAAAGTTTTTAAATTTGTGAAAGGTCCGGTGTTTGCGAATATCATTCTGGCGGATGAAATCAACCGAACGCCGCCCAAAACGCAGGCCGCCCTTTTACAGGCCATGCAGGAACACGAAGTAACGGCTTCCGGAGAAACATATAAATTGACCGAACCGTTTTTCGTTCTCGCTACGCAAAATCCAATCGAGCAAGAAGGAACCTATCCTTTGCCGGAAGCCCAACTCGATCGATTTATGTTTAATCTCTGGATCGACTATCCCTCGGAAGATGAAGAAGTTCAAATCATCAAATACACAACCTCCGCCTATTTTGACCGGCCGAAAAAGGTGCTGAATTCAAAGGATATTATTGAATTCCAGGATCTCGTTCGCCGGGTGCCCGTTGCCAGCAATGTGGTTCAATTTGCAGTCAAATTGGCTCGCCTCACGCGACCGGATCAGGAAAACACGCCAAAATTTGTAAAGGATTGGATTGAATGGGGTGCAGGTCCGCGAGCATCCCAATATTTGATTTTGGGTGCGAAGACCCGGTGCATTCTGGACGGCCGCCCCACTCCTGAAATCGAAGACGTAAAAGCCGTGGCTGTGCCTGTGCTCCGCCACAGACTTGTTACCAATTTTAATGCGGAGGCCGATGGCGTAACACCGGTAACAATTATTCACAAATTGTTGGAAAAAATGTAGGATTTTCCCTTTTCGAAACCAAATTATGACAGCCGACAAGCGAAAAACATACCGTAAATTTCTTCATCCCGATGTCGTTTCCCGATTGGCGAATATGAATCTTCGGGCACGTCTGGTTGTGGAAGGATTTATTATTGGCCTCCATCGAAGCCCCTACCATGGCTTCAGTGTGGAGTTTTCCGAGCACCGCCAGTACATGCCAGGTGATGAGCCCAAACGCATCGACTGGAAGGTGTACGGAAAAACCAACCGATTTTACATCAAACAATTCGAAGAAGAAACCAATCTAAAATCCTATATTCTTCTTGATGCGTCAGCTTCAATGGGTTACAAATCGGGGCGCATTTCAAAGCTCACTTACGCCAGCTATCTGGCAGCCTCGCTCACTTACCTCATGCTCCGCCAACAGGACTCAGTTGGACTGGTTACGTTTGATCAAAAAATTCGAAAATACATTCCACCGCGGGCGGTGTCAAATTATCTCAATGTTATTTTGGGCGAATTGGATAAAATTCGAAGCGGACACGAAACCAATATAAGCGAAACCTTTCATGAACTGGCCGAACGAATTAAGCGCCGGGGATTGATCATTGTACTGTCCGATTTGTTCGATGATCCTCATCGTGTGCTGTCCGGTCTGAAACATTTTCGTCACAAAAAGCACGAGGTACTTGTTTTCCACATTCTGGATCCGATGGAACGAAGCTTCAATTTTAAAGGGGAAACCGTCTTCAAAGACATGGAAACCGGAGATGAGATTTCCACTCAGGCCTGGCACATCCGTAAAGATTATCGCGAACAGATGCAGGAATTCATTGAAACATACAAGCGCCATTGCCTTGAAAACAGAATTGACTATGTGTTGATTGACACTTCCGAACCATTTGATAAGGCTTTATTTGATTATCTGATTAAACGAAAGAGAATTGGCGGTTGAAAAATGACTCCCTTCAGAAAATCAAAATTGCAAAATAGAGTAATTCACGAGGAACTGGAAATTTCATGCTTTTAAATGCATTTCTTCTGCTGCTTTCTGTTTTCTTACTTTGGATCGGCGCCGACTGGCTAGTAGAAAGTGCCTCTTACATCGCCAAAAAATTGAACATTTCCGAATTGGTCATTGGTCTCACCGTAGTTGCCTTTGGAACATCCGCCCCGGAGTTTGCCGTTACAATTGGGGCCGCTATGAAGGGACATTCTGCCATTTCTATTGCCAACGTGGTTGGCTCCGATATTTTCAATCTGGGCTTCATTTTGGGAAGCGTTGTTCTATTCCGACCGATTTTTATAGCAAAAAAACTGCTCTGGCGTGACGGGTCTTTTCTTCTGATTCTCTCGATTTTATTGCTAATTTTTTCAAAGGATGGCAATTTCTCCCGAATAAACGGGATAGTTTTTTTGGTACTTTTTTCCGGGTATTTGCTTTATCTCTATTTTTCCAAAGAAGAAATGTTCGTGGATATTCATGTTAAACCCCTTGGATGGAAAGCCTACCCCATGTTTATCTTTGGGCTTCTCCTTATTTTGTATGGGGCTCACTTTTTGGTAGACAGCGCTACAGGGATTGCCAGACATTTTGGGATTTCAGAGTGGCTAATCGGCGTTACGATTGTTGCCGCCGGAACGTCTACGCCGGAGTTGGCCACTTCGATTGTCGCCACTTACAAACGGAAACCCGGCCTCTCTATTGGGAATTTAATTGGCAGCGACATTTTCAATGTTGCCGGCGTTCTGGGTCTGGCGTCCTTCCTTCACCCCATGCAGACCAGCCAGACCATTACGATTAATTTGTATCTAATGCTGGGAATGATTGTGCTGCTTCTATTCTTCATGCGAACGCAATGGAAACTCTCCCGATGGGAAGGCGCACTCCTGATTCTTTTTGGATCAATTCGCTGGCTGGTAAACATCCATTAGTGTTGCTTGATTTCGTGAAATTCAGCCAAACAACAAAGGAAATCCATTTAGATGCTGCATAATAGATGAGTTCACTCTAAAAAACACTAATGACCCAAATTACGCGGATTGCAATCCGGTTAATTTCTAAAAAATCAATTCGTGCACATTAGTGGTTCTTTTCGTAAATACTGTTACGTATTCTAAAAGGTTGATACTGTTGGCGATGAAACGGTGAACATAAGTTAAAATCCGAAGCACGAAATCCGAAATCCCAAACAAATTCGAATGACCAAAATTCAAAACGAAGCAAACGAACCATTTTATTACGGTTTGAGAAATTGCCTTATTTGAATTTTGGATTTGTTTCCAATTTCGATATTCGGATTTCGTATTTATTTTGACTTTAGATCGTGCAATGCTATCTGTCTACAGAAATACGTACCAGAATTTAGAAAATAGGCTGCTTAGTGTAACTTAGTGGCTAATATTTTCTTAAAGTGAATTCACATATAATTTTTGTCAAGAAATCAACCCTTTTTCTTTCGCAGGGCCGCGAACATCTTCTTCAATTCTTCCCGAGGCATCAATTGGGTCAGAAAATTAAATTGTCCTGCCTGCAAATGCTCACCCCCGTCAATGGTTACCGTTTCACCGGTAAGATACGGCGCCAGATCGGACATCAAGAAAACAGCCAGATTGGCTAGCTCGATATGTTCTCCGTAGCGTCCGGTGGGCAAGCGTTTTAAATACGCCTGTTCCAGTCTGGGATCGGGCATGAGCCGTGCCCAGGCGCCTTTTGTGGGAAACGGTCCGGGAGCAATCGCGTTTACGCGAATACCATACGTGGCCCATTCAAAGGCCAGGGTTTTGGTCATGGCTTCTACACCGGCTTTTGCCGCGGCTGAAGGCAACACAAATGCCGAACCGAATTGTGTGTAGGTGGTCACAATGTTTAAAATCGTACCCTTTTCTTTGGCATCGATTAAATGGCGACCAAAATGCTGGGAACAATTAAACGTTCCGTGCAGCACAATGTCGACCACGGCTTTAAATCCCTGGGGAAGCAGGTCTTCCGAAGGAGAGTAGAAATTGCCGGCGGCACTGTTCACCAAACCGTTGAGAACGCCAAACTCTTCCACCAGACGCTCAATCATTTCGCCCACAGCTTTGTAGTCCCGCACATCCACAACGTGGGTGAGAATCTTGGTTCCAAATGTTTTAAGGTCTTCGGCCGCATTTAGCAGCTTTTGCTCCGTGCGGCCGCAAATGGCCACATTTGCACCTAATTCGGCGAATCGCTTTGCCATCGACAATCCCAGGCCGCTGCCGCCTCCCGTGACCAGAATTGATTTTCCTTTAAGTGTGTCCTTTTCAAACATGTTGTTCTCCCGTTTTGTAAAACCTGATTTTCTCTTTCAAATTACCTGCACTTCTGTCGTCGCTGCCGCATTTCCTGATTACCGCCCCTTCCATTTAGGCGGGCGTTTTTCCAAAAAGGCCCGAAATCCCTCAAAACCGTCTTCACTGAGAAAAATCTCCTTCTGCAATTCCGCTTCCCGCGTTAGGGCTTCCTCAAAAGAACCTCCCAGTCCCCCCCAGAAGGCCTTTTTCATTCGGGCAAGTGCCACAGGAGCTTGTTGAGCCAATTGTACGGCAAATTTTCCAACGGAACTCTGAAAATCGACATTCGGATACACCCGATTAATGAGTCCGATTTCCAGCGCCCGGTGGGCATCGATGGTGTCTCCGAGCATGGCCAGTTCCATTGCGCGACCCAGTCCCACCAGCCGCGGCAACGTGTACGAGCCGCCGCCATCGGGAATTAGACCCACGTGAATAAAAATTTCGGAGAATTGTGCCCGCTCCGACGCCAGGCGCAAATCGCACGCCAGCGCCAGATTCAGTCCGATTCCGGCGGCAATGCCGTCAATTGCCGCAAGAATTGGCAAGGGACTGTTTTTAATCGCCAAAAGCGTTGGCGAGTAGGCGTCCATCATAATCTGGTAGGCATCCTGTGGAGAGACTTTTACCGCAAACGCCGCTTTGATGTCGGCGCCGCTGGAAAAAGAACCCTCGCTTCCGGAAATCACAATCACTCGAGACCCATCTTTTTCGGAAGCTTCAATTTCTTCACGCAGTTTGACCATGGTTTCGGCATCGACGGCATTTTTTACTTCCGGGCGATTAATCGTTAGCCAAGAGATTTTATTCTCGCGTTTTACACAAACATTTTCGCTCATTATTTCCTCCCGATTTTAAAAATGTCATTCCTACGATTTTCCAAAAACGTAGACCGCAATGTCTCCCACATTCGTACCGGTATTTCCGGTTACAATCAGCGATTCCCCCAAAGTTTTAAAAAGCGAGTAACTGTCGTAGCGGGCTACAAAATTGGCAATATTTAGATTTTTTTGGTGCGCCAGATGCACGGAATAGTGATCAACCACCGCACCGGCAACATCCGGCAAAAAATCCGACCCATCTGTACCAATGCTGACCAATGCCCAGGGGCGCCGGTAATTTTCAAGCAAAAGTAGCGTGACCGCCGCAAAATGCTGATTGCGCCCCCCTTTTCCGTGATTGGTGGGAAGTTTGGGCGTGG
>CAZIYL010000002.1:0-41753 GCA_964543425.1 uncultured Deferribacteres bacterium | reverse complement strand
TACACCAATTTATACGAAAAAGTTTTTCGTCACCTCCGAGAATCTCTGTGCTTTGCTGGAAAAAGACAAAAATTTTAAAAAATTGCCCTTATTAGGTCTTCTAACTTAAGTAAAATTAATTTGTTTAAATTCGTGTAGCTGTGGCTTAAAATTTTTTTTAAAAAAAGTCTTGACAAAATCGACTAAATATTCTATATTCGACTATTAAGTCGAATTAAAAGGGAGTTTGTAAAAGTGGCGATTCGTCATCGAAAAGAACGGGAGCGCCTGGCACGGCAGCAGTTAATTCTGGATGCTGCCATTCGGGTATTTGCCCAAAGGGGATTCCACAAGGCCACAATGGACGATGTAGCTCAGGAAGCGGAATTGGGCAAAGGCACGCTTTATTATTATTTCAAGAGCAAAGAGGAAATTCTGCAAAAATTGCTCGAGGATAATACGCGCAATTTTTTTAATCAAATTACTCAGGCGATCGAACCTGAAATGGATTTCATTAAAATGGTTCGGAAGGTGCTGCTTTTTTATGCATCCTACTTTACCGAGCACCGAATGTTTTTCAATATTTATTTTCCCTTTGAAAGCGGACAAATTCAATTAAAATCGACTGAATTGGCGGAATTTAAACAAACCTACCTTGAATTTCGAAAACCGCTTGAAGATAGGTTTTTCCGGAAAATGCAGGAAGAATCATTTGGTATAATTGATCCCCAAAATTTCTGGCGAATTCTGGGCGGCGTCATTATGGGGATAAACATGGAAATTCATCGCAAAACGCCGCTGCCTGAAATCATTCAGATGATCAATCAATTTACCGCGGTATTAGAGCATGGATTAAAGTAGAATAGAAAGGATTTTTAAATGAATGCCTTTTTTCGATTCATTATTAAACGTGCCTGGTGGATTTTGGCGGCCGTATTTTTAATGACTCTTTTTTTGGGGTACGAAATAAAAAATATGAAGGTGGAAACGGACATCTCTGCGGCGCTTCCCCAGGGGATTCCGGCAAAACGGATCTACGACAAGGTGGGGAAAATTTTCCCCAGCCGTGATTTCATTCTGGTAGTTTTAGAATCAGATAGTTTATTTCAACCCAAAGTAATCGCTAAAATCGATTCCCTTACAAAGATTTTTGAAGACTTGCCGGGAATTTACTCGGTGATGAGTCCCACAAACGCAAAAATTATTACGGGCACGGAAGAAGGAATGGAGGTACGCGAGGTTCTCCGGAGCGTTCCAAAGACACCACAGCAAATGGCAGCATACAAAAAACGGCTTCTTTCGGATAACATCTTTACCGGCAACCTGGTTTCCAATGATCAAAAAGCCGCCGGCATCATGCTTTTTTTAAAGAAAACAATCAGGCCACGGACTGTTGCCGAAGAGGTCATTCGCATCACCCAAAAAGAAACGGAAAACTACAAAATTTTAGCTGCAGGAAAGCCCGTTGTAAATTACTATCTGGCCAGAGGAATGGACAGGGACATGCGAGTGCTTTTCCCGCTGGCCATTATGGTGGTATTTTTAATCCCGCTTTTCCGGTTCAAACGGCTTAAAATGGTGCTTATTCTGCTTGGGGTCGTGATTTTCAGCGTGATCTGGACGCTGGGCGTAATGGCCTTGGTTCATGCTCCTTTATCTCATTCTACAACGATCCTGCCAATTTTACTTATTTCGATCGGTGTAGCGGATGGGATTCACATTTTGAACCACTATTTTTCCAACTCGCGCTTCATTCGAGATCGCGAGAAACTGGTTCATTTTACTATGATGGAGCTATACGGACCCGTTATTATGACATCCATTACCACAATGGTCGGTTTTCTGGCGCTGGACACATCCCGGGTAACATCGCTTCTTCAACTTGGAATTTTTACCGCTACAGGTGTATTTTTTGCAATGGTGCTTTCGCTTACATTTATTCCGGCCAGCCTTGCCCGAATGAAAATTCCCACTGCTCCTAAAAAAGCAACAGGAGACCGTCTGGACAGGTTTAGCCGTGTTTACGCCCGATTTCTTATTCGACATAAGTGGGAAACGGCGGTTGTAATTATTTTAATCATTCTCGTGTCCATTGCCGGTATCCCGCAAATCAAACTGGAATCCAGCGACATTGAGAATTTCCCGCCGAATCACCCGCTGCGCCGGGCAACTGAAGAGATTAACAGGCATTTCGCCGGATCAAATTATATTGATGTGGTTGTGGAAGGGAATAAAAACGGCTATATAAAGGAACCGGCGGTCCTTAAACGAATGGCTATGTTGGAAGACTCAATTAAAACCCTGCCCGAAGTAGGAGGAACGATCTCTCTGGCCGATTTTATTCGTCGGATTAACCAGGTGCTTCACAATAACAACCCGGCTTATTATCGCATTCCGAATGAAGAGGAAACCGAAACTTCGCGCTATTTTGACGAAGCCACCGGAAAGTGGGTTGAAAAAACCTTTACCGTCCCCGGGCGTGAGCTGATTGCCCAGTATTTGCAGCTGTACGAAATGTCGGGGAAGCCTGAAGATTTTGCCAATCTGGTGGATTACAATTACCGGGACGCAAAAGTGACGGCATTTTTAAAAACCTCCCGGCGCACCGATTTAAAAGCCATTGATGTCTGGACGCGGGGTTTTATTCGGCGTCATTTTGACGGTATCCCCGCCGATATCACAGGCGTGTCCGAGCTGTATCTGGCCGTGAATGACCTTGTGGTTTCCGGGCAAATGAAGAGCATTGCGGTCTCGCTATTTCTGGTTTTTCTGCTGACGGCTTTGATGTTCAGGTCGCTGACGGCAGGACTTTTCAACGTGCTTCCCTTGTTTTTTGCGATGTTTCTGAATTTCGCCATCATGGGCTGGTTTGGAATCTATTTGAATTTGATGACGATGATTACCTCCAGCATTGCCATTGGGGTAGGCGTGGATTACGCCATTCACTTCTACCACCGCTATCGCTTGAAATTTCTCGAATCGCACGATTATGAAAAGGCAACGGAACAAACGATGGAAGAAACCGGAGTGGCAATTTTTATCAATGCCATTACGGTGGCCGCCGGATTTGCCATTCTCCTGTTTTCAGTCTTTAAAGGCATTAGTTTGATGGGATTACTCATTACGCTCACGATGATTTGGTCGTCGTTTGGAGCACTGACTATTTTGCCCACGTTGTTCATGATTTTAAAACCGAAATTTAATCATATCGGAGGGAAAAAATGAAACGATTCATTGTTTGTCTAGCGGGTATCGCGGTTTTTGCAAGCCTGGCAATGGCACAGACAAATTCGTCACCAAGCGGGACAGAAATCATGAAAAAAGTGCTGTCTCGGTCCAATTGGAAGGATATGAGCGGCGATCTCATCATGACGCTGACTACGAGCCGGGGCGAAACGCGTGTGCGCAATATGAAATTCTATTCCAAAAAGAAAAATGAAAACGAAAGCATGATGCTGATCAAAATCATTTCGCCGCCCGATGTTCGCGGCACAGCCTTTTTGACTATCGAACACCAGAATCGCGACGATGACCGCTATCTCTACCTGCCTGCTCTAAGGCGGGTGAAGAAAATCACCGCCAGCGGCAAAGGAGGCAATTTTATGTCCTCCGATTTTACCTACTACGACATGGGCAAGCCTAAACTTAACGACTGGACGTACAAGCGGCTTCCGGACGAAACCGTGAGTGGACACCCGTGTTTTGTGGTTTTGGCTGCGGCTGCTTCGCCAAAAATCGCCAAAGAAACCGGCTACTCTAAAATCGCGCGCTGGATTCGAAAGGACACGTTCACTACCATCAAAGCAGTTTTTTACGATCGGGACGGCAAAAAGTGGAAAGAGCTTTCCGTACCCGAAGTGAAAAAAATAAACGGAGTCTGGTTCTCGACGGTCATGGTAACGCACGACCTCCAGATTGACCACACCAGCAAAATGGAATTCAAGAACTTGAAGATCAACACGGGTGTGCCGGCCAACTATTTTTCTGTTAGATATTTGCAGAGAGGGTAACTTTGATGAAAAAATATTTTGCAGGTGTGATTTGTTTTTTGGCAATTATAAGTGCGCTTCCGGCCCGGGGACAAACCAGCTTTGGCGGGTATTTGAAATTTTACCACCACAATAACACGGTTTCTCCCCAGACGATTTCAAAAACCGGTGTTCGACTGCAATTCAATATCTCGAAAACTTTTGGCGACAAGGGTGATCTGTTTTCATCGTTTGATTTCGACGCCAACGATCTGCGTTTTTTTAGCAAAGGATTCAACAGCCGCGGCAGTGAATTGGAAATCTACCCGGTGGAAGCCTACGTGAGTCTTTATTTTCCCATGGTCGATGTGCGTCTCGGCAAGCAGTTCATCTTCTGGGGAAAAACGGACTGGATAAATCCCACGGACAATATTAACCCCTGGGACTACCAGAATATTTCCTCCGAAATTGAGGATTATCGGCTGCCGGTCACGGCACTTAAAACGGATTGGTATTTCGGCCCCGTCACGCTTGAAGCCGACTGGATTCCGGTCTTTTTGCCCGATGGCCTGCCCATGCCAACGGACACCTTGCAAGAAGGAAATCCCGAACGGCACATTCCAAACATTGTGGCAGCGCCTCCGATTTACCCAGGGCCTACCCTCCGGCACTCACAGGCCGCTTTCCGCCTGATGCACAGCGTGTGGGGCATTGATTACTCCCTGAGTTTTTATTCGGGATTTGATCACCGGTTTAGCATGATTTCGAAAAAGGTTCCCAATTCTGGTTCTCTCACCGGAAGCCTGATCTTCACGCCTGAGTACAAACCTCTTCGGGTATTTGGCGGGGATTTTCAGAAGACCTTCGGACGCTGGGGGATCAAAGGCGAAGGGGCCTATTTTCGAACGGCCGACCCCGATGGCACAAATCCCGAAATTGCCAACCCTCATTTTAAGTACGTTCTGGGCAACGACTGGACCGTGAGCGACCGGCTTTCTCTGACGCTTCAGTGGGTACAGGATATTCAGGAAAAATACAATGCCGATCTGGAAAAGGAAGCGGCGCGGCAAAACCCCATGCAAACCGGTGTACCCGAACGGGTCACGTCTTCGGTTTCAGGCGTCTTGAAATGGAATCCCTTCGACTACATGACGTCTCAAATAATTAGCGTCATCAATTTAAGGAATAAAGATTCATTTGTCCTTGGATTTCTCAGCTACGAACCGGCTGACGCCATTCGTTTCACGCTGGGTAGTCTTTTCTTTACCGGCCCGGCCAATTCTCCTTTCGGCAGGATGAACAAAGAAGATAAGATTTTCGCGCAGGTGAAGTTGAGCTATTAGGGGTTAACGACACCTCTATCCACAAAACAGTGTCGATATGTGATTCTTCAGGATTCTTTGACTGTTTCGCAGGGTAAAAAGGAGATTCTTCACTCTCCGCCAACTGGCGGATCCTTTAGAAAGTCTATTAAGAAAAAAGTCAGGACAAAACCCTCTCCTGTTTGCAAAACATCAAATTTTGCAGCTTACTTTTGGGCTCACGCACTTGTAAATCGCTCGTTACTCTCTTTTCGGTACCTTTTGGAGCTTTTGCCTTCTTGGTAATACCTTCTTTACTTTTTAGGTGTATTTTTTATCATGCGTTTATTTGAGCCTTGATGGCTACTGTAAATCCAGGATATTAAATAGGGAAAGATTAACCGACAGCCTGGCTCTCTAATAATCGGAGCATCATTCTGAATAAGCGTAGCAAATGAAGAATCTCGCCGTTTAATGACCAATCGGTAGGGGGCAATTCATGAATTGCCCCTACACAACGTATTGCTATATTTTATCGGTGGCTTCGACTGTACTCAGTGACCACGACCGACGAAGAATCTTAGAACCTTTCTTCCTAAGACCTGTAATAAGGCGTAGAAAACGGGAATACAGATTAGGTCGCGTCAAATCTGCTTCTGGCGGATTGAAGGCGCAATCATCAAATTTTCCTATTTTTTCGAATAGCCCCATTTTCGAATGGGGCTTTTTTTAATCGCTGGAAACGGGTTTCTAAATATTTTAAGCGTGATTACCGATAATAAAGCGTGTGTGTCATTCCCAACCTAAGCGAATCAGGATGAAACAAAGATGGTGTAAATAATACACCACTGTGAAAAGGGTTCAGAATCAAATGGCCTAATAGTCACCCCAAAAAGAGTGTCTTTTCTTGCGATTTACGAATTTATTTTTTACATTAGTTTTATTCGTGTGATTCTCAAAATAAGTCGTTTTTATATTATTGTTTAATAAGACGTTACATGAACAATTATTTAAAGCACCTTCCGCGGTAAAAATTATTTTTGTGGGGATAGGGGAAAATAATTCTTCCATCGAAAATTATGGATTGAAGGAATTAAAAAGAGCACGATTTTTGCAATTAATTTATCTGAGATTCTATTTGAAATGATTGGTTAAACTAAACCGGAGCGCGTATGACAATTCATTCGAAACCTTCAGCAGAATTGAAATTACCCGAGGCGATTCATCGTCTTACGGATTTAGCCTACAATTTTTGGACGGGCTGGCAGCCGGATGTCCAAAAACTCTTTCGGGACATTAATCCTGATGTTTGGGAATCCAATTTGCATTGTCCCTTGCAGGTTCTAAAGAACACCCCATTTGAAGAATTACAAGAGTTGGCCGAACAGGAAAATTTCCTGAAAAAATATCATGCCGCTATTCAATCCTTTGATGCTTATATGACCGGCGAAACCACCTGGTTTAGGAAACATGCCGCTAATCCGAATATGAATCCCATCGCCTATTTTTCGGCGGAGTACGGCATCCACGAGTCGTTTCCGATGTACTCCGGAGGGTTGGGGGTTCTTTCTGGTGATCACTGCAAATCTGCCAGCGACCTGGGGCTGCCATTTGTGGCCGTCGGACTTTTGTACCAGCAGGGATTTTTTACCCAGCAAATTGATCGGGATGGCAATCAAAGGGCCGTTTATACTACGTACGACCCCAAAAATCTGGCCGTTCAGGAAGTTGTAGATGCGGAAGGTAACGACTTACGAGTCCAATTAAGTATTGGTGACCGCGAGGTTCAGGCGAAAGTCTGGAAGCTGGCTGTCGGTCGAATCAATGTGATTCTTTTGGACGTCAACATTCCGGAAAATCATCCGGAAGATCGGGCCATTAATGGGCAGCTTTATCATGCGGATCACGACACCCGCATTCGGCAGGAAATGCTTCTCGGAATCGGCGGCGCCCGGGCTTTGAAAGCGCTGGGAATTCAGCCATCCGTCTGGCACATGAACGAGGGACATTCCGCCTTTATGGGGTTGGAACGCATCCGTGATTTCATGGCCAACTGGGATCTTTCGTTTGAGGAGGCGGTGGAAGCCGTACGTGCCAACGCAATTTTTACCACCCACACACCCGTTCCGGCTGGCCATGATGAATTTCACTATGGAATGGTTGATCATTATTTCCAGCGCTACTGGAATCACCTGGGACTTCCGAGGGACAAGGTTTTTGAATTGGGAAAAGATGGCTACCGAACAGGCGACCGTTTCAGCATGACTGTTCTGGCCATTAAGCTTTCCAATTATCGGAACGGTGTCAGCCAGCTCCACGGGAAGGTTTCGCAGCATATCTGGCACGATTTGTGGCCGAATTTACCGGAGGAAGAAGTGCCAATTGGCGCGATTACGAACGGGGTACACACGCCTTCCTGGATGGTTTCCGATGTGCAGAAACTTACGGCTCGCACGTTTGGAGAGGATTGGAAAGACTTTTTGACAGATGCCGAATACTGGCAACGGTCAGTTGAACTTCCGAAAGCAGACTTCTGGAAGATTCACACGCTCTGGAAGTTTAATCTCATTCGGGAGATTCGAAAGCGGCTTAAAAGTCAATTTGAACGGGAAGGACTGCCGGCTGAAGAGGTGGATTCTTATTTGAATCCCAATGCTTTAACGATCGGTTTTGCACGGCGATTTGCCACGTACAAACGCGCGAATCTCATTTTCAGGGACATCGAACGTCTGAAATCAATTATTAATTATGCGGACAGACCCGTGCAAATTATTTTTGCAGGGAAAGCCCACCCGGCCGATCAACCGGGTCAGGCGGTTCTCAGGGAAATCTTTCATCACATGCGGGAGGAAGCCTTCCGCGGCAAGATTGTGCTGGTGGAAAATTACGATTTGGCACTGGCAAAACTTCTCGTAGCAGGAAGCGATATCTGGCTAAACAATCCCCGAAAGCCTCTGGAGGCCAGCGGCACCAGTGGAATGAAATCCATTCTGAACGGCGGCATTAATTTCAGCGTATTGGACGGCTGGTGGGTAGAAGGCTACAACGGCAGGAACGGCTGGGAAATCGGCCCAAATGATCCGCCAAACGACCCGAATCGGCAGGATGAAATGGATATTCAATCGCTTTACGAAACGCTGGAAAGGGAAATTGTTCCGCTTTATTACGACCGGAATGAGCAGGGCATCCCGGAAGAGTGGATTGTCAAAGCTTTTGAATCGTACCGGAGTCTCATTTCCTTTTTCAGCACCGATCGGATGGTGGCGGAGTATTTTGAGAAATTCTACGTCAAGGCCTCGGAAGCCGAACGATTTCAGAAAGAAGAAACGGTTGAATCGGCTGTTTTTTGAAATTTCTACTACCTACGAATTTTTGTTAACTCCACCTGTTCAATGAGCTTTCCAGTATTGGAATAGACCTCAATAAAAACCTTTTTCCCTTCTACAGAAAAAAGCACGAAATTTTGTAGGGCGGTGAATTTTTTCACCGCTCCTTCCCAGGGCGGATGTCCTTGCAGGTAATAGGGAGCACCCATTCCACCCGAAATCAGCTGCCAGATCGGGTATTTGAAATTGTGGTTTGGCGAAAACTTGTCCAGTTTGCCATCGCCGTTGGTGTCGTCTATTTCGGGAATGCCGACGGGTGTTTGGGCCGTAATGAGTGCGCGCGAGTAATTGTGCTCATCCCCGTCCAGAACAGCGAGAACCTTTTTGTGCCGGCTGAACATGGCCCAAAGCGTGTTGCGCCGTTCCACAATGCCTTCACCTAACTGATTGAGTTTTCCATGTTTGTAGTCAAACACTCCCGGCCGCAAGGCGTTGTTGCCGTGGTACCACATTCCGGAGTTCAGGTGGCCGCCGTTTGGAAAGGCAGGCGTGTGCGCCCGCCAGAATGACCCAATCGATGGTGAGGTCTTTTTCTGCCCGATCCAGTTCCTTTTTCAGCCAATTGAATTGTTGCTCCAGAATGTAGCCGTCGAAATTCCCGCCATATTTCATGAAATGATTGGAAAACCAGTAATTGGCATCGTAACTGATGATTAGGATATTGCCGTACTGAAAGGAGTACACATTTTCCTTGTAGGTTGGAAAATCTGCTTTTTTAGGATTGGGATCGTAGGAAGCGCCATCCTCCGAAACCGGACCGTTCAGGGGATTGACAAATTCCTGAGCAAAAAGGGCTTCGGCGCTTTGGGTGCTGTAAGGCCATTTATCAAAACCGGAACCGTAGTGGGAGCCGTCGTCAAACACATTCAGAAGCGTTTCGTGATTGCCCTTTACAACGTACACAGGGCGGTAGTGGCCAAATGGCTCGATGGCATTTTTCCAGCTCTGGAACTCCATTTGGTAATCTTCTACGGACGTTGTGTAGCCATCGATTAAATCGCCTACCATTAAAATGAAACGGGCTCCTTTGCGGTAAGCGGCCGTTGCAAAATTTTCGACTGTTTTGTAATTCACCGTGTTGATATTCAGCTCGCCGCCGCCAAATCCCGAGCGGCTGTCGGACATGAAAGCAAATTTAAAATGGCTGGCACCTTTTGGCGGAGCGGTTTGGAAAGTAAATTCCCGCGAGGCAACCGAACCCGATTTACCTTTGGAAGTAAGCTGGTACGAATAATCTACGCACGGCGTAAGACCGGTTACCGGCACTTCGTGGTGACGAACCGTTTTCGAATCCGTAACTTTTTTTTTGCCAAGCCAAACGGTGCCCTGGCTGGGTTCGTTTGTTGTCCACGAAATGACCACGCGATCGGGGGCGTCGGAACGGACGAGGTTTACAAACGGTCCCTCCGTAATAGTAAGGCTTCGGTAAAAAATGCCGTCCTTTTTTACAAAATGAACGCGGGCATCGTAGGTCCGCATGGCCCGAAGGGATGGATCCCACACCTCAATTCGATAGGGCATGCAGCCCTCTTTGGTTTTGGCCCAGCCGTTGTCATCGTATGTGGGTCTGAAAAAGGCACTGATTTTTAAAAATCCCCTGCCCTTTTCAATGCGGGAAGCTCTCCGGTAACGGGGAAATGTAAGAGCGGCGTCCTTCTGGTACACGCCATAGGACAGACGGCCGGTGAGGGTGGCGTCTTTTAAATCCAGGAATAAGCCGCTTTTGTTGCCTTTTGGCAGCACGTTCCAGACCTGATCCTGGTGAAGAAAAAAATTACCCTCCTCCTTTTTCGGCGGCATATTTGGGACTTTAACGGGTAATTTTTCCCCGGCAAGGGCCATTTCAGCTGCAAAAGCTGACACTAAAAGAAGTACATTCAACCGAATGAATAAGTTTTTCATTTTGGAATTCCTCATTTTTGGAGGGATAGACTTCTGTCATTTCAAAGGAAACGTAACAAATGGATTGAAATCACAAATTCACAAATTCTCGCGAATAAGTCCCCGAACGTGCCGCCGGAAATTTTCGATTTCTCCACTTTCCGAAAAACTGTAATAGCGATTTTCGCCTACGATAATGTGATCCAGCAAAGGAATCTGAAGGGCTTCTCCGGCAATCACCAGAGCACGAGTGGTTTTGATGTCGTCTGTACTGGGTTCGGGACTACCCGAAGGGTGGTTGTGGACGCACACAACATTGGTGGCTCCATAGCGGTTTGCCAGCGAAAAAATCTCCCGAAACGGCACCAAACTCTCAACCAGTGTTCCCTGGCTCACGGTGTGCACTTCCAAAATCTGGTTTCTGGCGTTGAGAAAAATAACCTTAAACACCTCTTTCTTCAGGTCCCGGAGTTGAGGACGGACAAATTCGTACACCTGTTTAGGTGAGTAGATTTTCCCAAGGTCGCGCTTTTTTTCGGACATGACCCGCTCGCCGAGGGCAATAGCCGCCTTTAATTGTGCCACTTTTGCGACGCTCAATCCGTGAATGCGGTAGAGTTCTTCCGGCGCCCAGTTTGCCAGTTCCCGCAGTCCGCCGGTTTCTTGCAAAATATGACGGGACAGGTCCACGGCGCTCATTCCCGAAACCCCTACGCGCAGCAAAATGGCCAGCAGTTCCGCGTCGCTTAAATGTTCTGCCCCGCGCTTGAGGAGTTTTTCTCTCGGCCGGTCTTCCTCAGGCCAATTGGAAATCGATTTCTCGTACAGCTTAGGATTTGGTGATTTCATGATTTAGTGATTTAGTGATTTGGTGATTTCATGATTTAGAGATTTTCAGATTGATCAATCCATTCAATTAGTAATTTTTTGATTTTTCGATAGTTTTGCGCATTTAAAACCCCACAATTTTCCGCCCCCTAAATCTTCCACGTTCCCCAATCTTCAAATCTTTCTCCCCACCCGGTGCAGGGTCATCATATTGGTGGTACCTTTTACGCCCAACGGCGCTCCGGAAACGATAACGATGGAATCCCCACGTTTCACGAGGGCATCGGAAATAAGGGCCTTTTCCACACGTTGAATCATTTCATCGAGGGAATTGATCATCTGAATTTTTCGGGTGATCACTCCCCAATTGAGAAGCAGGCGGCGGCGTACTTTTTCCGAAAGCGTAAATGCAACAATTTGCGTAGCAGGCCGGTATTTTGAAATCAGCCGTGCGGTAAAACCGGATTGTGTAAAGGCCACAATGGCTTGCGCGTTTAGCTCCAAAGCGGCGTCGCAAGCGGCTTCGCTAATGGAATCGGGAAAGGTTTTTTGCCCCTGGCTGTTTGTCAAGCGAACTTTGCGTCCGTCCTCCCGTGAATGCTGCTCCGCTACTTCAATAATTTTCCGCATCATTTGAACGGATTCCACCGGATATTCGCCGACGGCCGTTTCTGCAGAGAGCATGACCGCGTCTGTGCCATCGAAAATGGCATTGGCGACATCGGAAGCCTCGGCACGTGTGGGCCGGGGCTGGAATCGCATCGATTCCAGCATCTGCGTAGCGGTAATGACCGGAATGCTTTTTTCAATACATTTTCGGACAATTTCCTTTTGAATGATCGGAACTTTTTCCGGATTCATTTCTACTCCCAGATCGCCGCGGGCCACCATTGCAGCATCGGTTACGGAAAGAATGTCGTCCAGATTTTCAATGGCTTCCGGTTTTTCCAGTTTGGCCACAACCGGAATATCCGCGCCCTCATTTTCGATGAGCTTTTTAAGCTCAGCAACGTCCAGCGGGCTTCGCACAAAGGACAGGGCCACAAAATCCACGTTTTGTTCGATTCCAAATTTCAGGTCGACTTTGTCTTTCTCGGTTAGCGACGGTGTGCTGAGTTTAACGCCCGGCAGATTAATCCCTTTGTGTGAACCGAGGGGGCCTCCATGAACGACTTCGCAGAATACTTTTTCGTCAGCCGTTTTCTTGACGCGAAGTTCCAATAGGCCATCGTCCAGGAGAATACGGTCTCCGGGAGCAACATCCTTTGGCAAATGCTGGTAGGTTGTTGAAATGATATCCTTTGTGCCAACCAGGGGTTCCGTGGTAATAACAAGTTCCTGGCCATCTTCAAGAAGCACGTGCTCATTTTTGATTTCACCTACGCGAATTTTGGGTCCTTGAAGATCCTGAAGGATTCCAATTGGACGGTTGAGCTTATTCGAAAGATTTCGAACAATTTCGATCAAACGGGCATGTTCCGCGTGAGTTCCATGTGAAAAATTGAGCCGAACCACGTCAACGCCCTTTTGAATTAGCTTTTCAATGATTTCCGGAGAATTACTCGCAGGCCCAAGGGTAGCAATAATCTTTGCACGTTTCATTGTTTGTCCTTTTTTTGAAGAAATCAATCCTCAACAAGATAGCGAAATTGCTCCTTAAATTCAGGCACGGTCATCTTGCCTGCATCGGCCAATTTTTGTAGCATTTCAGGACTCTCAAAATCCTTTTTAGTCAAGCGAATCATATACTCGCGTGCCACCGCGTAGGAATCGGTTTTCACATTGACCAATCGCACCGACATTTTGCCGGTTTTTTCATCAAGAATATCTTCAAACGGAATGGGAATGAGTTTTCCGGCATCCACGTAAATAAGAGCTCCGTTAGGTGCTTTGGCTGCCAACTCATCGTTCATTAGGAATTTAATGGCGCTGTAACCCAAGTCTCGAACATATTCGCAGTCGAACGGAATCGGTGGAGCCGAGCGCAGCTCGTAGCCGATATTGCTGGCAACCGTTCGAAATTTTTCGCCGCGTTGTTGAAAGCGGCGCTCTAATTCGTATTTAATAATTCTTCCAAGGTCAATTTCAGCGAGACGAATGTGCCCGTAATCATCATAGTCGATTCGCATGCCCTCGATGGTTTGCAATTCCTTCACATCCAGCTTTTCGGCAATGCCTTCGGCCAGAACAACCACACCATCCTGCCGCCCCATGACGCGCCGCTTCAGAATGGAGCCCTCAATAATATCGCAAACCTTTTTAATGGCAATGGTTTCTTCCGGAAATTCCTCACCGATAATCACATTCGTAACACCGGCCGCCTTCCCGATACCAAGAGCCAGGTGCCCGGCCTTTCGTCCCATGGCAACCACAATGTACCAGCGGTTTGTAGTTCTGGAATCTTCCATTAAATTGTGAACAATGGAAACACCTACGTGCCGCGCAGTTTGGAACCCGAAAGTAGGAATATTGCCCGGCAGCGGCAAGTCATTGTCGATGGTTTTGGGTACGTGAGCCACTCGGATTTTCCCCTTTACCGCTTTAGCCACTCTGCTGGCAGAAAAAGCCGTGTCGTCTCCCCCGATTGTAATTAAATCCGTAATGCCCAATTGCATAAATCCCCGAATAACATTGTCCATGCTCTGTTTGCTTTTGGTGGGATTTTCGCGGGAGGTGCGTAAAATGGAGCCACCGGTAAAGTGGATTCTGGAGACATCCTCGATTTCAAGTTTTTGGATGTGCGTGTAATCTCCCCTTGCAAACCAATAGTACCCCCCTAAAATCCCAATCACTTCCATTCCCTGATTTCTGGCTTCGATTGTTGCGGCGCCAATCACACCATTAATGCCCGGGGCGGGACCGCCACCAACAATGATTCCCAATTTTCTCTGCTGCGTACTCACGGTTAATCTCCTTTCTGAAATTTTTGCTACACGAGATTTTCACGTATGGCCCTGAATCGTTTTATTCAAATTCTAATAAAAATAATCATTTTTTTCTCTTCAATCAAGTTAAAATAACCACGAAGGCGATTTTATTATTTGATCGATTACATTTTTTTTAATTGTTTTCCATCGGTGCAAAAAACAATTGCTCCTTCTTTATCCGTTCGAAAAGTCTGAATGTTCAGTTGTTTCAATCGCTGAAGCACTTCCTCAGAGGGCTGATGAAAGCGATTGTGGGCACCCACAGAAATAACCGCGTAATGGGGATGAACGGTTTGCAGGAATTCCAAGGTGCTGGAGGTTTTACTCCCATGGTGCGGTACTTTTAGTACATCCGATTTAAGAAGCGCTCCGAACTGGAGCAGTTTTTCTTCCACAGGGCGCTCAATATCGCCTGTGAACAAAAACGATCGATTTCCAAAACAGATTTTTACCACAACAGAATGATTGTTCTCGTTATCTGACGGATCTGCCTGCCCGGTTTTGTGTGAGGGGTTTAGCGGGTAAAAAATCCAGATGGAAGCTCCGTGCCAATCAAGCCTGTGGAAACCGGCAGAAACAGCCCGAAGCGGAATCTGCTTTCTGCCGATGATGCTTCGGTAGAGCTGGTAAATCGGTTCTGCCAGACTGTCTCCATTATCCCAGACCTCTTCGACCGGCAAATGCGCCAGCAAATAGGGTGCGCCGCCCACGTGGTCTTCATGGTGGTGACTAATCATCATCACATCGAGGCGCCGGCCGCCGTCGTACCGCAGAAAAGGGAAAACGATTCGTTCTCCGGAATCAAAGGATTCCGTTCTGGGGCCTGCGTCAATCGTCAGGAATTGACCGTCCGGGAATTCCACAACGCTTCCGTCACCTTGTCCCACATCCAGAAATGTTACTTTAAGTGTCGGCTGCAGGTGTGATACGACGTCGGTGCCGTACCAGAGAATGAGGAGAAAAATCATTCCAAGTGCCAATTGGCGTACGCGCCGGGGATTGTTGGCAAACCAAAGAATTCCCAGCAAAATAAAATAGGTCAGCAAGTACCATAAAGAAAGATGCCCAAACGATTCAACGGCGCTGCCGGGTAAGCTGCTAAAGAAGGTCACAAAATGAATAAGAAATGCAAGAAGAATTTTAACAGGCCAAGCCAACAGATTTCCGAGAAACGGCCAGAGCGGCCCCAGCGTGATCAATGCGAATCCCAGGGCAACAATTACAAAAACCAGCGGAATTACCACAAGATTGGCCAGAAGGGCGTAAGTGGGCAATCGATGAAAATAATAAAGTGTCAAAGGGAGTGTTCCCAATTGTGCAGCGAACGAAACAATCAGAAGCGGAAGGAGTTTCATTTTGAGAAAGCGTTGAAGGGCGTTTTGTGGAGAAAATTGGAAAAAATTCAGAATTCGATTGTAAAACAGAACGATTCCCAAAACGGCCAGAAATGACAATTGGAAGCCGGCATCGAAAAGCATGAACGGATTGATCATAAGAAGAATAAGGGCAGCAACAGCCAGACTGTTCACCACGTTGGCCCGGCGCTGGAACAGATAGCCGAGCAAAATGATGGCCGCCATCAAACTGGCTCGAACAACCGGCGGCTTGCCTCCGGTGAGGGCGGCGTAGATGATGAGCGCCAAAATAAGCAGAATCGTACGGGGGATTTCCGGAAGCCGAAGAATGGAAAATAGCCCCATCAGCAGAAGAAGAATAAATCCCACGTGAAGCCCTGAAACGGCCAGCACGTGAATGACACCGGTTCTGGCGAAGCGCCGCTGAATTTCCGGGTCTATTTGGCCGCGCTGACCCAGCAGCAAGCCTTTTAATAAGAAGGCTTCTTCTGTTTGGCCGAGATGATGTGTAATCTGTTGAGAAAAGACATTTCGCAGAGAAGCAATCAGACGAATTTGAAAGAATGTCCCGTGATTTGACGAAAGGAGTTTTAGCGGTTCTCCTTGCTTCAGGTAGAAACGTGCGGAAATATTTCGGCGGGCGAGATAGGCCCGATAATCGAACCCTCCCGGATTTCGCTTACCGGACGGCTGACTGATGTAACCGCGAAGGAAAACACGCTGGCCAATTTTCACCCGGAGCGTTGTATCTTTTGACGAGACAAGAAGTTTCGCCCGGACGGGCAAAGTTGAATCCTGAGTTAGAATATAGTCGGATTTAAAAATCCACCTGATTTGATCGTGCTGAATCTCGGGCGAGGAGGACAGCACCCCAATCAAACCGACAGGGTTTTTAATTTTGGGAGAAAGCGAGGCTGATTGTTTTTGAAAATGATTTTGCGCAGAACCTACCCAAAGAAATCCCAGCAAAAGACTGGCGAGCAATCCGGTAATCGTGTGTGTGCGATTAAAACCGATGCTGACAATGAGTGTAATAAGAAGAAGAGAAGCCGCGATTCCTGCCGGAACAGGCGAAATCGATATGTGGAAAAAATGTCCTAAAATGATTCCGAGGCCAAAATTCAAGAAAACAACAACAGCCGGTTCTTTCACGGTACATTTCCCCTGTTATTTTCATTTCGGAACACCGTATTATTTAATAACAAAAAAGCAGAGATGCCAAAAAGTCAGGACTTCCTCAATGTCTATTTAACAATACGTTAGCGTTTTTGAATATTTGGATTTTTGGTACGATATTTGTGATTTAAGCGGTATCAGCCACAGCACGCTTCCAAAAGAATCCCGTTTCGAGGGGTGCGTTTTTTACATCCATCGTTTGTTAAGGCAGCAGTCATGCCATTGGATAATTATCTTTGAGCAAAATGAGCAGAAAAAATTACCGCAAAGGACAAATCGTATCGTTTCAAGATGCGCCAAAAGAGGTTCAGGAACTGATGGAAGAGCTTGCAGTAATGTGTCCGTTTCGCAAGAAAAATTTTGCTATTCTGGAAAATTTAGATATTCAATTTACACGTCAGGCCGATGGCTGGCAGTTTGTGTGCAGAGCCTGCCCCGACACGGAATGCACCGGCTTTATTCTGGACGCACCTCGGTCTACCCGTAAAGCGGGCGCCAGATTTCTGCACGTGTAATGGCGTCGAAAAAAATTTGCTTTTTAGAATTCCAAAGAGATTGAGTTTTTTCTTCTCAAAAAAACAGCACCAAAATTTGGATGCTTTTTCCAATTCGGTATTGACGGCTCTATTTTTTTGCAGAGTGCGTCCCGCAGTAAATTACAGGAATAGAAAGCACCATGAATGGCGTTCGGCCCCGGGGCATTTCAGCACCCTCAGGCGTTCTTTTTCCAGCCGACCCAAATTAATCCGAAAAGAACAATCAGTGAGATCACTGTAATAATCAATCCCAGTTTAAAGCTCTTGGGTTTGAATACCAATCGAATCGTGTGGTTGCCCGGTTTTAAGAAAATTGATCGAAGGATATAATCGGTTTTGTAAATCTTCGTTGGATTTCCATCCACAAAGGCTTTCCAACCGGCCGGGTAGTACACTTCGCTCAAAATCAGAAGAGCGGGTTGTGTAACGGAAGCCTTCAAATCAATTCGCTGAATTGTGTATTTGGTTATTTCAACATGATTGTCAGTGGACGGCTCTATCGTGAAAGGCGGTTTTTCTTCAAGAATCGCCTCCTTGTGAGGGTCAAAATCCAATTGTTTGATGCGTTTAAAAATGGCATTTTTCCCGTGCCGGACTTCCACACTGTCGGCAAAAAAGGCGCGTGGCAGAACATCCTTATTTTCAAGTACCTTTTTCCGTTTTCCTTTAAAAACAACGGGGTAAACATTGTCGGGAACCGGATATGGCGAAAGAATGTACTTCACGTTGAGCAGGTCCAGCAAAACCTTGTGAAAATGCCATTCTTTTAAATCCATTTCCTGGGGTGTTCGGTAAGCCATTCCCTGACGTCCGTTTTGCATAACAGGTTTAACGTATTTCATGAAAAAACTCCGGGGAAGACCCGATTCCGTCAGCATCTTCTGATAAATTTTAATTTTGGCTGCCTGGTAGCCGTACATGTTTTGAATGAGATGGTACATGTACCAATTAGCCGGTTTATCGTCAAGCACTGGCATAATTCGATACAGCGAAGCATCCTTCTTAAGAAAATTAACCGCCTCTGTTGCAGCAAAAAAGTTTTTCTCGCTGGCCTTTGGCTGCGGATGAATGATCTTGAAATCAACCGCCCACAAATCAATAATGAGCAAAATAAAAAGCCCCCACATTAGCGCTCCGCCTTGAATGGATTTTTTCAGGTAAAGCCAGATCAAACCAAAGGCAAAAATAAACAGAGCCAGCGCTTTCACCCCGTCGTTGACGGCCATTTTGTAGGCGCGTTCCTGAAGAGCCGGGTTGTTGATTTTGCCTGAAGCGGCGATGCTGCCAAGCAGCGAACTCTTGGCCACGAGCAGGTAAAGAAATAGCAGTAATAGAAATCCGCCGAATCCGTAAAGGTAATTTTGAAGCTTTTTCAGTGTAGATTTGTCCAATTTCTCGAGATTTAATTTGAGCAGGGCTACGAGGCCTACGCCGGCCAGAACGGCAACAGAAAATTGGAGTAAAATTAAAATTGTGTTCGGAGCGCGAAATTTGTTAAAAAAGGGCAAAATTTTAAACATTGGTCCATAGAGAATCGGCAATTCTTTGCCGAAGGAAGCGAAAAGCGCCAACACGCCCAGAATTCCAAGGAACCAGGTGGTACGCCCCGGTTTGAGGAGAAAAGCAAATCCAACCAAGATTAAGGGAATGAGACCCATGTAAAGGGGGAAATCGGTAAATGGCATGTGTCCCCAGTAGGTCTGGCCGCCAAATCCCACGAAAGAAGGAATGAAAAACGTCAGAATTTCCAGCGGCGAAAACGACCAGCTTGTGGCGTAAGCGTAGCTGAGTCCGCCTCCGGTTCCTCCGCGAATGGAATAATTGGAATATTCGTAAACAGAAAGATTCAGCCACGCCGAGACAGCCATTCCCAGACCCACCGCCACAGCCAATAAAACTCCGGAGGTTACAACTCCCTTCCAATCCTTTTTTTGAATGATCTTTTCAATAGCCCAGTAGAGATAAAAAAGACCCACCATCAGAAATGTGTAGTAGGCAATTTGCACGTGTGCCCGTAGCAATTGCAGACCAATGGCCAATCCCAGCAAACCCAAATAAAGAATCTTGCGGGTTTCCAGCAGTTCCTCCGTTATTAGATAAATCAGAGGAATGAGGCTGGCCGTGAGGAGTTTGGTGTTGTGCCCAAAGGCCGGGTACGCTACCACCTGAGGCTGAAAAAGCATAATTACAGATGAAAAAAGTGCTACGAAAGCCAGACCTGTGTGTTTTTTCATCAGAATGTACATAAAAATGCCGAACAGAAACAGATTGAGCAAAATACGGGTAAAATCCGGCAGCGGAAAAATGAGCTTAAAAAGCCAGATGAAGGCGTTAATGACATCGCCCAACAAATCCACGAACGGCGCGCTGGAGAGACTGGCAAATGACGGCATCCCGCTGAAGATGTAGGGATTCCACAGCGGGTAAATATGGTGGCGGAAGGCATCCTTCAGAAATGGCTGCACGCTTTTGGACGCCAGCGCATCCGGCGGCATCAATGTTTTCCCGCCGAAAATAACCTGGTTATAAAATATTACGAGCAGCACAAACATCAGGGTGAGTGGCAGAATATTGGGGTGTTTTTCGAAATAATCCGCCCAGGACGAAGAGGGCTTTTCAATGGATTTTGCAGCCGCTTTTTTATGAGATTTTTTTCGTTTTGATTTTTGAGCCATGAACGTTCTCCAAATCAATATTTTTAAAGAAAAAACCACCACAAAGGCAAAAAGACTCAAACAAGTTTTTGTGTCGTTGAGACTTTATGGCATATTTCAATAGTACGCAATTCCAGAAAAAAAATCAAGGAAAGAATTCAAATATTAGAAAAATTATTAATTTGTTTTTAAAACGATTAAATGAATTTCCATGGAGTTAATCATATTGCAAAAATAAAAAGCAAATTGTTCAAGAACCCATTTGGGGAATTTGCCTTTTACCCTAAATTGACCGGGGATTTTATAGTTGCCACTTTTGTTTTTCAAGGGAACCAATTTCTGCAAAAATTGTAATAATTTGGATTCATGGATATAAATGATGCGTTCAATTTTAAACCTTGCGTGGGTATAAAATCCTTTGCTTTGGCAAAGTTTTGTGCGGGGATCGAAATAGTCGAATGTTTTATGGTGGAAAAAGGATTTGTGCGTTGGGTCTACAACCGCACCATAGCTATTCCAATAGGGCACAGAAATCATAATAGAACCTCCGGATATCGAAATTCTATGCAATTCTTCCATGGTTTCCAGAACATTTGGCAAATGCTCCAAGACATGGTGCATTAGGATTTTTCCAAATGTATTGCTTTTAAAAGGATATTGAGGAGATGACAGATTTGCGACAATATCAACTCCTTTTAAAGGGACAATATCCAAATTAATATAATGTTCCTTTATGTCTGTTCCACAGCCCAAGTTCAATTTTTTCATATCAGATGCCCTTAATCATGATTAATATATCAAGAGATAACAGAAATGAATTAGACAGTATCGGAGCGAAAATACCTAAGACCTGTAACGTAAACATCTTGTTTATGTTTGTCTGCCATCACAAACAAAAAATCCGCCAAATTAATCGTCACAGATCAGAGGCTTGCAAGGCCTTTTTGTTCAGGCACTAAATGGTTAGATGGTTCTTTTTGAACCTTAGCATTTTTCTTATATTATCTATTTCCTTTTTATGGTAAAAATTTATGGCATACAGCACAAACGGGTAGCTGAGAATAAGTATAGTTTTTGCAACGATTTCAAGAAGAAAACTTTCTATTTTGATAAAATGGCTCAGAAAATACAAAAATGCCGTTGTCAGTACCAATTTTATAAGGCGGACATATTCATACTGAATGCGATAATAATGTAGAGAGAGTTTTGTACTTAAAATGGCCAACAAAAAATATGAAATAACAGATGCATAGGCAGCTCCCATCATTCCATAGGGAGGAATAAGAACATAATTCGATATTAAATTAACTGCTGCTGCTGTTCCTACCACGAATGGCATATATTGGGTTTTTCTTTTGATGTTTACACCCACGGATGTCATATAGTAAACGCCATAAAAAATATGGGATAAGATAATGAAAGGAACCACTTTATAGGCCAGATGGAATTCCGAAGGCGAAATCAAATCAATTAGTTCTTTTGAAGGTATAGAAAGCACCAAAAACATTAAAAACAAAATAAAGAGAAAATAAGTTAGAAATTTGGAATAGATATTCTTGGCGTCTTGTCTTTTTGCTATCATAAACAGAAAGCTCGGCCAAGCTGTTTGAAAGGCCATTGTTAGAAAAGTAATTGTGGTCGCATATTTAACGCCCAATGCAAAAAGACCCAACTGCTCAGCTGTGGAAATTTTTTTTAGGAAAAAACGATTTGACATGGCTAAAATGGCGCTTGCAACAGAAGAGGGCACAAGCGGAATGCCAAAAGTTAACATTTTTCTTAACAGACTCCACGATATTTTAAAAAGCATGAAATCTTTACGAATAACCCATATAGCAACAAATGATGTTAGAATGGAGCTATAAAGACCGGCTAATAAAATCCCTTCTATTCCCATATTTGCAATGACAATCAAGTAAATATTGAGTAACAAATTGAGCAGGAATTTTAACGTATTTAACAGCGAATAGGTTATTGATTTATTTTGAACCCGCAACCTTGCCAGAGGGGTCAGTCGCAGGCAAGAGAAAAATGCATCTGCCGATATGATTTTAAGAAAATAGGTTCCCTGATTATTATTAAATATGAGATAGGAAATATTTGAACTGAAAAGGAAAAGTGTTATGCTAAAGATACCGGCAAACAAAAATTCGAAATTCATTACATTTGAGAAAACTTCCCGGGGATCATTTCCCTCATTAGAAATAGTAAATGCAAAAATAGCGGAATTCAGACCGACGGGGAAAAGAAGAATCAAGAAATTTAGCGTGACAAAAAAAATGTCCAAATTCCCATATTCATAAATTTTTAAGTAGTGAACATAAAGCGGAACCAGAAATATTGCAAGAGCTTTATTTAGTATATTGGAAATACCATAAATTGCTGAATGCCTGGCTAACTGTTTTAAGTAATTTACCAGCAAATTTTCACCAAAATTTATTAAAATGAGGAAATTCTAAACAAAATCATTAAATATATTCATAAGTTTTTCTTGTAAATGAATTAATGTATAATTTCGCAGAAATTTATTTCGCGCCTTTTTCCCCAATTCTGATGCAACCTCTGGATGATCCAATAACAGCGATATTTTTTCTGCCAGTGCTTGAATGTCATTGGGTTCGACAATAATCCCACAGTGGTCGAGTATTTGTGGTATGTCTGAAACACGCGTTGCAATAATCGGTTTGGCCATTGCCATGGCATCGATTAATTTGGCGGGTATCTGTCCCACAGTGCTGGGAGTGTTCCTTTGAGGAATAACAACCAAATCACCCATTGCCAATACCTTGGGAACATTAAAGACAGAAATTAAATTCGGTTTTATGATTAAATGATTTTTTCCCTTTTTTATAATTTGTTTTGAGTAAGTCGCAGTTGTGTTGATGCCGATCATCATTAGTTTCAGGTCTTTTCGGTTAACCAATTTTATTGCATCAATTAGTTCTTCAATTCCTTTATAGGGCGCTGGATTGCCAATAAACATAATAATTTTAAACTCGTCGATGGACCATTGTTGTCGCAATTTTTTTGGATTAAACCGCTGCGGGTCAAATTCTTTGGGATTTCGGGCATGGGGTAGTTTTATGCCTCCAAAACGCTTCTGCAGAAAATCGGACGTCACCGTAATTTGATCGGCAGATCTTGTGAAATGTTCCATCCAGACTTTATAAATATGGGTCATTGGGTTCAACAATTTAAGTGGATTCTTGTAATAAGTTTCCAGAAATCGTTCAAAGATAGTTTTATTCCACTGGCCTAACCATAGCCCGGCGGACCAATCATCAATATCAAGAACAAGTGGTCTTTTTGAGATTTTCTTTTTTACCAGTCCCACACCAAAGCTGGTCAACATAAGCTTGCTGGCATATATCACATCTCCCTCGATGCTGGCTAATATGTCGCTTATTGAAGCGAAAAAGAATGGAAACCAATGTCCCCTAATAATCTTGTATTTTACAATGGGCTGACGACAGGGTTCATACACAGTGTTTCCAAAAATAGGCCCGACTATTTCAACATCGTATTGATTCATCAGAGCCTTTGCCAGAACGTAGGGGCGATGGAAACTATTTTTTGAAAAGTCGTCGGTTAGAATGCTTATTTTCATCGTTTTCAAGGTCTCCTTAGCAGGGTGATCTTATTTTCCGGCATATCTCACGGCCAATTGGGTTAGTCCGTTTAACATCCATGCCTGCCCCCATCTTATATAGGGTATTTTTATCTTTCGCTTAATCCCCCCATATTTTTGTATTTTATAATAAAAATATCCCGTTTTGTCCTGCATGTTTTTTATAATCCAGAGAACTGCATTCGTTGAATAATCCTGTCCTTCCGGAAAATCCCGAATTAAGGCCGCGTTGCACAATAGTGATTCAGCACAGGCATGAATATTAATCGGGTAGGTTTGGGCAGGCGTTAATTTTGGAATGGTTTTGTCTTCAAAAAAATGGCGTAAATAAAACTCATAGTAGCGTCTTACGGCGCGATAAATTTTTTCTTCACCAGTCAGTTTCCATAATGAATAAAGATTCCGAATCTCAAAGCCGCTGTGATAATGGTCCCTATGACAGGTAGTACTCTGTTGTTTTCCCCAATAGCAAATTGACCCATCTATATTTTGTTCAGAAAGTGTAAAATTTATTGCCTTAAAGCCCAATTCAATCCATTTATCATTTCCAATTTCCTGCCCGATTCGAATTAGAAATTCCGCCACGAATAAGTTTGCATTATGGACTTGGAAATTATCCAACGGCGTGTAGCTAAAACAAATTTTATCTTTTTCAAAGCGATGAATATTCAGGTTTTCCACAAAAAAATCACAAATTTCAGTGCAAATGGTCAGGTAATTTTCTTCTCCAGTATAATTGTAGAAATTCCAAAAGGCATTTCCGATTATGGCCGTAACCACACTGGATGGTGTTCCTGTGGGAATAAACACCCTTGATTGCCAGTTAAACGGGTAACCCCACGATTTTCCTGAGTAGGTTTTGTTGTAATTTTCGGAAAGCCAATGAATGGTTTCTTGCGCCTTGTTCCAAAATGATTGTTTGCCCGTAATTTTATAGAGGTCCAGATAACTGTCCGCAAATAATCCCATCGCCTTTGCATTGATTTTTTTCTCAACGGCGAATAGTTTTCTTAATAAACCAGGCACCGCCGATTCCAAGAGGAAAAGGCTCTTTTGAGGGATCTTTAGCAGTTTGATTTGATTGATTTTCAAAAAAGCGGGTGTTCCCCGCAAATCATAGGGGTCATACCCTTTCCATCCGTTTTTTGTTAACCATTTATCTAACCTCTCAATGGATTGTTGTGTTTCTTTCAAGACATTAGCCTCCATGACCATCTCCATAAATCCCTTTCGAACAGAAACAACTAACCTGTTTTTTGCAAAGGAGTTAGAAGCTGCCGGTAAATTCTGATTAATTTTCCACTTTCCTTTTCCCAATTGTACGTCTGAACCACAGCCTGGTGCCCGTTTTCTCCCCATTTTTTCAGACGGTCACTTCGAATCATTTGAAGCGCTTTTTCTGCAAAATCTTCGGAGTTACCCGCCTTAAAAACCAGGCCGGATTGGGTAGCTTCCACAATGCGTTTGAGCGGCGGAGAAGAACTGACCAGCACGGGCTTTTTCAGGTACATGTACTGAAAGAGCTTGTGAGGGACGGTGGTGTCGGTGTGTTCGGTGGACAGGTGCGGAATAATGCACAGGTCGGCCTTCTGAATGGCGCGGGCACTTTCTTCAAAAGGTACCCATCCGGGAAAGTCAACGTGTTCTTCAACGTCCATATTTCGAGCTAACTCTTTGAGCTCGGTAAAATTACGACCCGTTCCCACTAAAACCAATTGCGCTGTTGTAATGTTCTTCAAGATTGCTGGCATGGCCTGAATGGCGGTTTCAAGCCCCCGGTGAACGCCGAAGCCTCCGACGTAGGAAATTAGCACCTCGTCCGAAGATTTCCGGGGCGTTTCGTCAGGCTTTGCCGGGAAGGTTTTCAGATTGAGCACGTTGGAAACCACCACAAATTTTTCATCGGGGAGACCCGCCGCCCGAAATCGTTCCAGTGCTTCTTCAACCACAACAATGACGCGATCGGCCTTCCGGACCGCGTCCAATTCGTAGGCACGCCAACTTGGGACATCCAAAAAAAGCTTTCCGAGTCTGGTTTGGCTGTGCTCCCAGATTCCCAGCGCGGCGGGGTAATTTTCGTGAAAATCCAAAATCAGCGGACACTGCTGTTTCCCGGCCAGCCGCACGCCCACGCGGGCGAGGGGCAAATCGTGGACGTGAACAGCATCAAAAACCACTTCTGACGAACGAACAAACCGCTCCCACAAACGCCGGTAAAAAGGCCATTTGAGAACGGTAATGTGAATTTTCTTGTACACCTGCTGCGAAATGCGTCTCCGGTGAATCCAAACCCCGGGCTGCCACTCCTCCAACACGGGGCGATTTTCAAACGTCAGAGCAAAAATGTGCAGCTCGAAGCCGCCTCGGGCCAGGCTAAGGGCTTCGTTTTCCACCCGAACATCCGGCGGGAATTCCGCTTCAAGAAGCATTGCGATTTTTTTCACGTCGTTTTTTCCAAAAGATTTAAATCAAAATATTCACAAACCTTGCGAAGGTTTGTAACATTCGCAAGGTTCTTGGCGCAAAATCCAATCATTTAATATAGCTCTCGCACCCGTTCTTCGCAAACGAAAAATCAAGCTGCTTGCCCTGTTTTCTCTATTCTACAAATAGTACGGAAGGGGAAATCTTTTGCCGTGTCAAATTTGGCCCGGAGTGGAAGGCCTCCAGCCACATGCCTCCGTCGGGCTGAAAGGAGATCATCCCAATTCGGTGCCGCCCGCCGGAGAGCCGAATCTGACCGGACTTCTCCCTGGCGCCGTGGAGTCCATCGGTGTTCACCACGCGCTAACCGTTGGTGAACAGGACATTGCCCTCACGGGTCATCACATAAAATGATTATTTCCCGGGCCTGCTTATCTTTGGGGGTTAACGCCGTTAAATCGATTTTCCATTAAATATGTTACCAGCCGCTCGGCGGCGTACCCGTCCCAGTAAAAAATGGGTCTGGCCGCCCGGTTTTTCCCTGCCAGGGCTTCCCGCGCGGTTTGTAGGATAGTCTCGCGGTTGAGCGGGACAAGTCGGTTCGTCCCCTTGGCAATGGTCACGGGACGCTCGGTGTTCGGCCGTAGCGTGAGGCACGGGATATTCAGGAACGAGGTTTCTTCCTGTACGCCGCCGGAATCCGTCAGAACCAGTTTGGCCGCCTGTTCGAGAAAGAGAAAATCCAGGTAGCCCAGAGGGTCAGTAATCAAGATAGCGCTTGCGGCCACGTGGCGCTGAACGGCCTCCGGAAGTTTTCCCATGAGCTTTTGCGTGCGCGGGTGCATGGGGAAAACAATGGGCACCTCCTGGCTGATTTCCACGAAGGCTTCCAAAATCATTCCCAGGGATTCCGGCGCGTCCACGTTGGAAGGTCGGTGCAAGGTTGCCAGGGCAAATTCACCTTCGCGCAGGGGAGAAGCCAATTTCTCCGCAAAGTGGCGATTTAAATCGTCGAGAATCGTGCTTTTTCGGGCCAGTGGGAGAAATTGCACCAGCGAGTCAATCATAACATTTCCCACTAAAACCACCTTTTCGGACGGAATCCCCTCGTGCGCCAGATTTTCGTCCCCGTCTTTGCAGGTGGTGAACAGCAGATCGGAAAGGTGGTCGGTAAGCACGCGGTTGACTTCCTCGGGCATGTTCCAATCGAAGCTGCGCAGACCGGCTTCCACGTGAATAATTTGCGGGCGTCGTCGGCTTTCGGGGTAGCGGATTTTGGCCGCCACCAGCGAGCAGGCAATGGTCGAGTTTACGTCTCCCACCACCATGACGGCATCCGGTTGGTGCTTCAGGAGCACCGCCTCGAATTTCTCCATGATTTGCGCCGTCTGGTGTGCGTGCGTGCCCGAGCCGACGCCCAGGTAAATGTGCGGCTTGGGCATTTTAAGTTCTTCAAAGAAAATCTTCGACATTTTTTCGTCGTAGTGCTGGCCGGTGTGAACGATAATCGGCTCAAAAAAATCCGGATGTTTTTTCATTTCGGCAAAAATGGGTGCGATTTTCATGAAATTGGGCCGTGCCCCCGCTACCAGAAAAATTTTCAATTGGTTCTCCTTTTTGAAACTGTTTGGTTAAAGATACGGTTCAATTCCCGCGTCAGATTTCGCCGGTCGAATTTGGTCACGTCCTCTTCGCTGGCCTCGAATTTCAGACGCTCGTTTTGCCAGCCGTCCACCAGGTGGAGCAGGGTTTCCTTAATGCCTGGCAGGTCCTTGGGGTGAACCACGAAGCCAAGATTAAATTTTCGGATGAGCTCTGCGGCATCGCCTTCGGGTGCCAGTGCAAGGATGGGCTTTCGGGCTCCAATGTACTCGAACAGCTTACCGGTCAAAATCCCCCTGTTCACCGGGGCGTCGTCAATGATGAGCAAACTCACGTCGCTGGCCAGCAGGTGGCCCACGCTTTCGCGATGTTTCAGGTAAGGCAAAATTTCAAACAGGCCCCTAAAATCGGGTTGCTGAAGCTCCTTCAAAATGGGTTCCGCAATGCGTCCCACGAATTTGAATTTAAATTTCAGGCGCAGCTCCGGTTTTTCGCGCAGAAGTTCTTTGAGTGCCAAAAGCAGAAAATGCGGATTCCGCGGGCCGTAGAGCGAACCGGTGTAGATAATGGTCAAACGTTCGTCCCGCGAGGGGAGCCGGACATTTTTGAAATCCTCAGCATCGTAGCCATTGGGAAGCCACACCCAGCGGTCGTTGTCCAATTCGGGGTGCCGGCTCAAAAGATCGGCCTTCACGCCGCTGGAGACCACCAGAATCCGGTCGGCATTGCGCAAAACGGCGCGCTCCATCTGGAATTCCAGTTTCCGGGAAACCCACGGTCGCCACTGAGGAGCCGTCAGCCAGCCAATCCAGGAATCGCGGAAATCCACCACCCAGGGCAAGCCGGTAGCGTGCTTCAGAAATAAACCGATCAGAAGCGTGGTGTACGGTGGCGCGGTGGTGTAAATCAGATCAATTCCTTCTCTGCGAATGATTTTTTGTCCCATCGCAGCCGCAAAGGGCAGCCAGCCAATCCGGGCGTCGGGGACGAAAAAGGCGTCCCGCACCCACTCGGAAATCCGTTCGCTCAGTCGCTGCTTTTTTTCGCCCAGGGTGAGAAGCGAAACGTCCAGCGCCTCTCCTATTTTTTTGCCTGTGAGCTTCCGGTAAATCGAATAGGGCTCAATAATTTTGGAGCGGTAAACGCGAACCTGCCGGGGGACTTCGTCCCAGAGCGTGGGATCGTAGGCCGGGTAATCGGCGTTGCGAGCGGTGAGAACCACCGGTTGGCCGCCAAACTCCGGCAAATATTTCACGAATTTGAGTGTTCGCTGCACGCCCGAGCCGCCTGCTGGCGGGAAGTAGTAAGCAATAATCAAAGGCTTCATTTTTTATTCCGGAATTTTGGAGCATATTCCAAAGTCATGTGATTCAATACAAATAAAGATTTTAAAGGAAAATAAAAAAACAGGAAAACGATATCCATCTGACTAATGCCTGCCTTTTTCATAAAGAGTTCTTTTTATTCTTCGTTTTCAAGACCCATCCCCTGATTGATTTTAAAACGAACATTGAGAGCGTCTATCCCCCTCCCTACGACCGTAGGGAAAGGGATTAAGCGGGTGGGTTTAAAAACAGTTATTTGACCGTTCAACTTGGATCCGGAACGATTGCCAATTCCATTTCAAATAAATAAAAAAAGTTTAATTTTCAATAGTAACTCTATTATTACGTAACTCTGAAATATGCTCTAATTTTATTGGTTCTCCTCTTGGAGTCTTCGTGCTTTTGTGGCAGAAAATGTTTCAATCGCCTGGGCCAGATTTTCCCAGGAAAATTTCACCCTGAAGCGACGAATATTTTCGCCAAAGGGAATGGACTTCCTTTTTCTCAGAAAGGTTTCAATCGAAGCGGCCAGGGCTCCGGGATTTTCGGGTTCCGCCAGGAATCCGGTTTTTTCCTCTTCCACAAAATCAGCCAGCCCCCCGACGCGCGTGGTGATGACCGGCTTTTCAAACTGGTACGCAATGGGAATGATGCCGCTCTGCGTAGCCGATCGGTAGGGCATGACCACAACATCCGCCGCCGAAAAATAAAGCCCCACCTCGGTGTTCGGCACAAAGCGATCCAAAATTTTGACCGATTCCATCAGATCCTCGCGCTGAATTATTTCGTCAAATTGGGTGCGCGGCTCGTAGAACTCCCCCACCACAAGCAGAAAAATCTCCGGATTTCTTTTAACAACGAGAGAAAATGCCTGGAGCAAAATATCCAGGCCCTTGTAGCGCCTGACGTAACCGAAGAAAAGGAGCACTGTTTTCCCTTGGGGAATGCCGAGTTTGCGCCAGGCCTCTTCCGGGGAAACCGCTCCGGTAAAGGTTTCGGCAATTGGGTAAAGAATGCGCCGAATGTGCGCGTTTGGCTGAAGTCTCCGTAATTCTTTCTCCACAGCTTGGGAAAGCACAATGTGGCTGTCCATTTGGTGCAGAAAAAATTGGTTCAGGAGGCGGTCGCCCGGCCGCTTTTCGTGGGGAATCACATTGTGACAGATGCAAATTTGCCGGGGCGAACGCTGCATACGCAAAATGGCAGCCATTGTGCCGTAAGCCGGAGCAAAAAAAGGCATCCAGTGATTGTAGACCACAAGATCGGGCGCAAGGCTTTGGACCAATCGGGCTGCTTTTACCCAGCTCAGGGGCGAGAGGGAATCGATTACCCGAAATGAAGGAAGCATTTGTTGACTGGTTTCGTATTGCGTTTTCCCGGGAAACAGAAAATCGGGGTACTGGCGCGCAAAATTAACCAGCGTCACGGCGTGCCCGCGGCCTTGCAGGTGACGGGCCGTGGCCGCCACAAAATTGGCGATACCGCCGCGGTAAGGAAACGCAGGGCCCACTAATACAATTTTCATGGCATTTTTGGGGGCAGAAATGCCTGGTTCAGATTCAGGGTTCGACGAATCACGTAGGCCTCCTTGCGCGCCTGTGAGGCCGTGATCATTTCACCGAGAAGCCCAATGGAAATAAACTGAATTCCCATAATCATCAGCAAAATTCCGAGAAATAAAAGCGGGCGATTGCCGATCCAGTGGCCGGTGAGACGCAAAACCGTGAGGTAGGCCCCAATGATGAATCCGCCGATGAACGATAAAATGCCGAGAATACCAAACAGGTGAAGCGGCTTTTTCAGATAACGGGACAAAAACATCACGGTGAGCAAATCGAAAAACCCGGATGTGAAACGTGAGGCGCCAAATTTACTTTTGCCGTATTTTCGGGGATGGTGCACTACCTCTTTCTCGCCTACGCTAAAGCCATCCAGGTGGGCCAGTACCGGCAGAAACCGGTGTAATTCACCGTAAGGGTGAAGCGATTTGACCACAAAATTGCGGTACACTTTGAGGCCACAGTTAATGTCGTGAATGCGCACGCCGGAAATTCGGGACGTCACCCAGTTGAAAATTTTAGAGGGCCAGCGCTTGCCGATCGGGTCGTGGCGTTTTTTCTTCCAACCGGAAACCAGATCGTAACCCTTATTTAATGTTTGGATCAGGTCTGGAATTTCGCCGGGATCGTCCTGCAAATCGGCATCCAGCGTGGCTACAATTTCACCTTCGGCGGCCTGGAATCCGACAGAAAGGGCTGCCGATTTGCCGTAATTCTTCTGAAATTGAATTACCCGCACCCGGTTGTCCTGCTCAGCAAATTCCTCGAGAACGTCAGCGGAGCCGTCGCGCGAACCGTCATCCACAAAAAGGAGCTCGTACGCGTACCCTTTGCTTTCCAGCACTTCTGTTAACTGTCGGTGCAATTCGGGCAAAGAATCCCTTTCGTTGTACACGGGTATCACAACCGACAAGTCTAATTTTCTTGGGGCGACTTCGTTCATTTTCTCATCCGAATAACTAAAACATTTTGAGGAACAGATAATTTGAATACGTTATTTTTCAAGGGGTTATTAATTTGAAATTGTTCATAAAAAAGTGCGATTCGCTCTTTCTCAGGGAACCGAATCACCTGGATGGAGCGTGGCAAATAGATCCCCTTGCGCCGGGTGAAGTGGCTGAATTTGTAAAGGTATTTTTTGCCACTGATTTTATTCCACAAAGCGTATTCCACGGCTGCTTTTTTAATGGGGTTGATTTTCATCCGAATCCGCATGTTTTTCTGATCAATGCTGTACCAGAAGAATTTCTTAGTCACAGAATCCAATTGTGCCTTTTTGCCAAGTACACGGAACGGGTCAGGAAGCCCGGTTACCAGCTCCTTTAATCCTTCAAAATCAATGGGCATTCCAATGTACTGACTCAGTAATTTGGATTTTATTTTAGAGTGGTAAAGAATTTGATCCCGGGGCAAGTACACCTGCAAGTCGTTGTGAAAAGCCAGGAGTGTGGCAGCATGAATGCCAAAAGCAGCGTTGATTTGAATTTTTAGCGAATCGGGTTCCTTGAAAGCAATTTTGGCTTGCCCTGTGTAAGACCCCTTGTGCGATTCAACACTCAAATTGGCAATTCCTTTCAGAGATTTTAATTGAACGGAATTTCTTTGAACCTCGAAGAGCAGCGTTTGGGGATGTGAGCGGTAGAGGTTCAGCTTTCCTCCGGTCAGAACAGGGGAGCAGCCCAAGAAGAATCCGGCCAGTAAAATCAAAGAAAAGGCAGCGAGTGCAGTGCGTTTCCCGTTGAAAAAATACACGTCAGGATTGTCCCCCGGCCAGTTTTTGAAGCAGGCGTTCGTTGGTTTTGTCTTGTCCGAGTGCCTTCTTCCAGTAGAATTGGGCCTTTTTTCGGTTTCCGAGTTTCTTGTAGATGTCACCGAGGTGCTCTAGAACTTCAGCGCTGGGTTCTCGTTTTTCTGTGGAAGCCTTCACGAATTTAAGAGCCTGCTTATAGTTGCCCATTTTGTAGTAAAGCCATCCGATTGTGTCCAGATAGGCGCCGTTGTCGGGTTCCTTTGCCAGTGCCTTTTCCACCATTTCCAGTGCCCGGGAGAGGTCTTTACCGCGGGTCGCCAGGCTGTAGGCGTAATTGTTTAGAACCACCGAATTGTTCGGATCGATTTGGAGTGCTTTTTCATAATATTGATCCACTTTTTCGTACTTTTTTTCTTCATCGTAAACCGATGCCAGAATTAAAATAATCGACAAATTATTGGGATTAACTTTCAGAGCCTTCAGGCAGGTTTCCTCTGCTTTTTTGTATTCTTTGAGATTGGAATAGGCAAATGCCAACTCGCGAAGCCCATCTACGTAGTTTGGATTTCGCTGAAGGACTTTTTGGAGAGGTGCAACGGCATCTTTGTATTTTTTGTTTTGGTTGAGTACCGCGCCGTAGTAGAAATTAAGTCGCGGATCATTTGGAAATATTTTTAGCGCCTCGGCAAAGGTCTTTTCTGCCGAGGGATTGTCCTGCTTTTGAAGATAAGTTAGTCCCAGAAGAAGCCAGGACTCGGGAACCCGTTTGTTCGCCCGAATGGCTTTTTCGAGATTGGGAATAGCATCCTTAAAATTTTTCTTTTCCAAATAGGTTCGGCCTAGATTGTAGTAGGGGCGCCAATCGTCCGGGAATTTCTGTTGAATCTCCCGGTAAAATTCAATTGCGCGGGCCGTGTCTCCCCGGGCAAGGTACAATTCTGAAATGTGGAGATAGGGTTGGATGTTTTTGGGGTCCTCATCTTTAACGACTTGCCACAAAGTCAGCGCTTTACGCCATTCGCTTTGATTCATGTAAATATCTGAAAGCATTTGCCGAACTTTTGAAAAAGAAGGGTGCTCAGTGAGACTCTTTTCCAGAAATTGGGCAGCCCGTGTGGTATCTCCGTTCATTTCGTAGATGTCACCAAGATTCAAATAATATTCCTCTTTAGCAGGCAGTCGTTGAATGAGTTCCTGGTAAATTTGAATGACTTTTTTGTAGTTCTTTGCCTGAAGATAGAAATCAGCAATTCGTTGAAGTGTTTGGGGGGATTTCCGGGACAATTCGTAAATCTTGTTGAATTCCGCATCCGCCTTTTTATTTTGCTTGGTTACAAGATAAAGAGAGGCCAAATGGTAATGTTCAGATAAATCATTCGGCCGCAATTTCAGCAAAATTTGCTCGTGGTAAATAGCGGCCTTAAAATTTCCCAGTTGCTCATACGTGGCAACCATAATTTCCCGATAGCGGGGATTATTTGGCTCTAAAAGAACGGCTTTGTTGATCAACTTCAATCCTGTTCGGACGCGGCCAATCCTCATGTAATCCTGTCCCAGTGTAGCGTAAATAGTTGCCGATGTGGAGTCCCAGGTAAGCGCTTCGCTGTAATTTAGCGCCGCCCCCTGGTAGTCTTGAGAAAGATCAGCGTAAACGCCGTCGATAAAACTGCTCAATGCGTAGGGATTGTAATCGGCTGTTTTTATTTTAACCGGTTTTTTGATTTCCCGATGAAGAGGAGTGTGGGCACATCCCCCCAAAAATGCAAGAAGCAAAAAAATAGGAAGTAATTTTTTCATCCAGTATTCCTTCGAATGCCATCATTCTTTCAGATTGTGTAATTTATTTTAAGTCATTCAAGAACAGAAAATCTTTCCGGTTGCTCCGGTAGAAATTTAAAATAAGAATAAAAAGTCAAATTTTCAATTTAAATTCTTGAAATGGCGACCCGCCTCCGCACATTACCGGGAATTAGCGCTACTTCCCCTGAAGCCAAATTTCTCGCAGTCGAATTTGTTCAGGTGTAGCACTTTCGTCCTCTGCAATGGAATAATTTTTAAAAGGACTTTTGGACAGGCGCACCGTTTTTGTGATTACCCTGTTTCCTCGTTGAAGCAAAAATGTCACGGAAGAACCGATTGGCATCCGGTTGACGATTCGTTCCCATTCGCCGTCGGAAATCCGCCATCCGTTTACGGCCAGAATAATGTCCCCTTTGCTGAAGCCGGCCTTCCAGGCGGGGCTGCCCATTACAACGTTTGTAATACTGTCCAGGCTGTTGTGGAGTTCCCGCGCCGAGGCGTACACCCGGCTAATGGATTTGTGCGGGAAGGTCTGGATACCGGTGTAAGGAAGAGTGTCCGGCCGGACAATGAGTTTCAGCCCGATTACACGCAAGAATTTCTGGTAAGGAATGTCAGTTGTTCCCCGAACGTAGCGATCAAAAAAATTCCGAAAGGAACCACCCGCCACCGCTTCCACATCTCGTTGAATGCCCAGTTTTTTAGAAAAGCCTACTCCGTGTTTGTAGTAGTGGTGGTAGAGGTAGCGCATCACATCTGCCAGATTGTGGCGCCCTTGACTGCGTCGAAGCAATTCGATGTCCAGCATCCAGCCGACAATTTCGCCCTTGTTGTAGTACGAAATTTCCAGATTGCACTTGTTGTCCGAAAGATGCCAGAATTGAATGCTGGACGATTCGAGTGACATCCAGTGACGGGCGGGAAGCGTTTGGAAACGCGTGATTTCATCGCCCAACTGGCGGTAAAGGCGTTTTTTGCTCCAGAATCCGTCTCGTTGAAACAGAACATCCGGGAAATAATCCGTCAGCCCTTCACAAATCCAGAGTCGTTTGGTGTACACAGGATGTTTGTAATCAAACGGCCCCAGGTCATTCGGGTGAATGCGCTTTACATTGAAATTGTGAAAATACTCGTGAAATCCCACCCAGGTAAAATCGTCGTACTGCAGCGGATCGTCAAACTTGTAGGGGTAAAAGCTGAGTGTGCAGGAATTTCGGTGTTCCAGGGCATCAAAAGTGCCGTCGAGTTGAATCAGAAAAACGTACTTGTTGTAGTCCATTTCTCCGAACATCCGGTACACCTGCTGCACAAATCCTTTAAAATTCTTCAACACCCGCCGGACGGGCATATTGCTGTTTTTCAGATTCCAGATGGCCAGATAGTGCGGGATATCCGCCACTTTAAAAGAGAACCAATCCAGCGGCCCCATTAAAAGGGGGCAGTCGATGAGTTCGTCGTAGTCGTGGGCGCTGAAGCGGTTGGGTTCAGGAAGGCTGGTGAGTCCGGTGGCGATGTCCCAGTTCGGCGGCAAATTGCGCACGGTTAGCGTGGCCGGTTGATTTTTGTGGCTTTCCACGTACATGAAAACCGACGCCCCGTTCACGTAGGCGCGGTCGGACCCCAGATAGCAGGTGCCGTCATCGTGAAGAAGCCCCAGAATTTTGTATCGAATAACGACGGTAGTGTGCCTGTTTGCCCGCACCCGCCATGTGTCGAAATCCTCCCGCTCGGAGGGTAGTCGGGTGCTGTCTTCTGCAAAAGCCTCAAATTGGAAGAGATTTCGTGCGTGGTCCTGGAGTGTGTACGTCCCGGGTGTCCACGCGGGAAGTGTTACCTCAATGGATCGAGACCGATTGTTTTCGATTTTGAGCGTTACTTTAAACAAGTGATTTTCGGGGTGCGCAAGAGAGAGCGTGTACGCAATAGAGAGATCTTTGGCAGCCCCCGAAGCAGGAATTGCCAAAATCAGGGAAATAAAAATCGCAAGGCTAATTACAATTTTTGAAACAGGTTTTTGCATGGCCAATCTCCACAAAAAATTTGGTGCCGTTATTTCGGCCACGAAAACATAAAAATACCAAGAGATTGTTTGTATCTTTGTGTCCTGGCATCTTGGTGGCTGAACACGCACTATTTTTTATACCAACCATTAAATATACTGGATTTATGCGATAGATACAACAGAAAACTCCACGCTAGTGTGCCAATTTTTGGCAAATGGAATTGAGTGCCTTTTTGAGATCGTCCGCGCGTGGGGGAGGAGTGAAAACTCTGAAATGATCTGGGTTGTACCAGCCGTCCCATTTTTTCCACCGGGAGCCCTGCGTAAGGGTTTGTCTTAGATCATTGAGATAAATTTCTGCCTCTTTTTCAAAAGAAGGGAGCGATTTAATCGCAGTCTCCCGTTGGGATTCGGACAAAGACAAGTCGAAAATATGGGTTGCCGTATTTGTGATTTCCACTACAGAAAGAGCCAGTTGAAGATTTAATTGAAGGATTTTTGCCGGGAATAGAATTTGAATCCAAATACTTTTCCCCTGAGGAATTTTTCTTTCCGTGGGATGAAAACCTTTCGTTTGCTAAAAATTTTTTATATCAAATTAATCTCTTGAAATTATTCCGAAGAAGTTTTATTATTAAGGGTAGCGATTCTTACCGGATTTAGAAATCGACAAACGCTTCATTTAATTTTAGCAACAATTCATCTTTCCTTAAAAACATGAGGAGTTCCAATGAAAAAACTATTCGTTGTTTTGGTGGTGTGTTTTTTGTTTTTGCCAGTCGCTTTAATGGCAGAAATTGAAAAGCCGATTTCTTTTGCGCGTTACCCGGCGCCCTCACCCGACGGAAAAACTCTCGCCTTTTCGTACCGTGGGGATATCTGGCGGGTGCCCATTTCCGGCGGGCGGGCCATCCGCCTGACGGTTCACCAAGCCTACGAGAAAACGCCCCTCTGGTCCCCAAATGGAAAACAGATTGCTTTTGCTTCCAATCGAAACGGCAATTTTGACATTTTTGTCATGCCTGCCCAGGGTGGCCTGGCCCGGCAGCTTACCTATTTTTCCAACAGCGACAATCTCACCGGCTGGTGGCCCGACGGGAAATCCCTAATTTTTGCGTCCAATCGGAATTTCTATTACCACCGGCTTCCGGCTGAATACCGGGTAGCTTTGGCGGGCGGCACGCCCATGCGAATTGTGGAAGAGTACATGGATCAGGCCAAAGTTTCACCTGACGGGCAGTGGGTGGCTTTTGTGCGCGGCCGAAACAACTGGTGGCGTAAGCACTACCGCGGCAGTGGCAATTTTGACATCTGGCTGTACAACTTGAAAAAACACGCCTACCGCCGGCTAACCCGATTTGAGGGAGACGACAAAGACCCGCTCTGGGCCCCAGACTCAAAAACCATTTATTTTGTGTCCGAAAAAGACGGCACGTTCAATCTCTGGAAAATGAACCTGGACGGTTCCGGAAAGACCCAATTGACCCATTTCAAGGACGACGGGGTGCGATTTCCGGGAATTGCCCGAAATGGCTCGGTGCTTGCCTTCGAACGAAGAGTGGCTCTTTACACTCTTAAACCCGGGGGAAAATCGCCCCGAAAATTGCGTATTTTTGCTCCGAGTGATGTAAAGGTGAATCCTATTGAGGAAAGATCCTTTTCCGCCAAAGCCACGGAGCTTGCCGTTTCTCCCGACAACAAGGAAATCGCCTTTGTGGTGCGGGGTGAGGTGTTTGTGATGAAAGAAAAGGGCGGAAAAGCCAAAGCGCTCACAAATAATCCCGCGCTCGATTTCGACATCAGTTGGTCGCCCGCCGGTGACACACTGGCATTTGTTTCCGACCGGGAGGGAAATCAGAATATTTACCTGATTTTTTCCGCGGACACCAGCGAGAGATCGCTTTTCAAGACGTTGAAACTCAAAAAGGTACGTCTCACATCGGACAAGGAGAATGAGTACCGGCCGCGGTTTTCGCCGGACGGAAAGAAAATCGCCTTCGTGCACGGCAACGGGGATCTTTACGTTATGAACGCGGACGGCAGCCACGCAAAACGGATTCTCAAGGGCTGGGATGCACCCGATTTTAGCTGGTCACCGGACAGCAAGTGGATTGCCTACTCGCGTGCGGATAATGAGTTCAACCACGATGTGTTCATTCTTCCGGCAGACGGTAGTGCCCCGCCCGTGAATATTACAGAACACCCGGATGACGACTTGAGTCCGGTTTGGTCAAAAGACGGCCGGAAACTCGCCTTTGTTTCCCGCCGCGTGGGCGACACGTTCGACGTGTGGTTTGTCTTCCTGCAGAAAAAGGATAACGACAAAACAAAGGAAGATTGGGAAGAAGAAAAAGAGGCTCAAAAGGAAAAGAAGGACAAGAAGAAAATTCCGGTGGTTGTGAAAATCGACTTTAAAAATATTTTCTGGCGACTGCGCCGGGTGACCTCACTTCCGGGAAACGAAACGGGCGTCCGAATTTCTCCTGACGGCGAGACTTTTGTATTTGCCACCAACAGTGCCGGAAAGCAGGACCTCTGGTCGGTAAAATGGGACGGCTCGGGACTCAAACAACTTTCGCACAACGGGGCGTCGCCTTCTCAAATTCAATTCAGCAAAGATGGTAAGAAAATTTACTATTTGGGCGGAGGCGGCACCTTTCATTCCATTGTGCCCTCCGGAAAGGGTGGGAAAACGATCGCTTTCCGTGCAAGAATGACCGTTAACCATCCGGCCGAACAGCTTCAGAAATTCAACCAGACCTGGGACATCATGGATAAGCAGTTTTACGATCCCAACCACCACGGTGTAAACTGGAAAAATATGTTTGGCAAATATCAGCCCGTGTCCGAAAACGTAACCACCATCGAGGATTTCAACGATGTAGTCGGGCTCATGCTGGGTGAATTGAATGCTTCACACCTGGGGATTTACCCGCCGCCGCCCAAAAATCACGTGCGCAGCGGCATGTTGGGAGTGTTTTACGACGCAGGCTACAAGGGCAAGGGACTCAAAATTTCTTTGGTGGAACCGGACGGTCCCTGTAATTCCAAATCGGTGCACCTGAAACCGGGAGACATTCTGCTTGCCGTGGATGGCAAAAACCTGACGTCAGGCGCTAACCTTTACCAGTTACTGAACGGGAAAATTGGTGAAAAAGTAATTTTAGCCGTAAAACGTTCGGATGGAAAATCCAAAGAATTCGTGGCAGAACCCATTTCGTATTCAAAGTTTATGAATCTGGAGTACAACCGCTGGGTGAATGAAAAACGCACAGAAGTGCACAGGCTGAGCCACAACCGTTTGGGTTACATTCATGTGCGCGGCATGTCGATGCCCAGTCTGGAGCGCTTCGAAATGCTGCTCTACGCGGAGGGGCACCACAAAGACGGCATGATCATTGACGTCCGGGACAACGGTGGTGGCTGGACGGCCGATTATATACTGGCCATGCTGGAAACCAAACCCCACGCCTACACTATTCCCCGGGGCGGTGGAAAGGGTTACCCCCAGGGAAGACGCCCGCTCTACGCGTGGACGAAGCCGTTCTCGGTGATGATTAATCAGTATTCTTACAGCAACGCGGAAATCTTTCCGCACGCCATCAAGACGCTTAAATTAGCTAAATTGGTGGGCGTTCCCACGTTTGGGGCAGTCATTAGCACGGGCGGAACATCCCTGATTGACGGCAGCTTTTTTCGGATTCCGTTCAGGGGTTGGTACACCCTGCCCAACGGCGTGGACATGGAACTCCACGGAGCTATTCCGGATGTTTTAGTTTGGGATCAGCCCGGAGACATTGCGGTGCACAAAGATCGGCAGTTGGAAGCCGCAGTTAAAACGCTGCGGGGAGAGGTGAAAAAACGCTGACTAAATGAAACTGTCAAAAAAAAGGCCGATGTCGAATCGGCCTTTCTGTTTTTGCGCAAAATCCCAAAATAAACTAATATCCGGAGGAATTTTTTTCTTTTTCAAGACATTCTTTGCAAATGCCGTAAAATTCTGTCTGGTGAAACCGGACTTTGCCTCCCGTCATGGCCTCAACTTTTCGGTTAATCGATTCATCGTAGGGAAGATCCAGATCAAAAATAGTGCCGCATTTCTGGCAAATAAAATGGTAGTGTTCGTCCGTGCGAGCGTCGTAGCGATCGAATGTACTGCCAAAATTAAGTTCGTGAATCAATCCCTGTTCTACCAAAATATTCAAATTTCGGTACACATTGCCAAGACTCAATTTCGGATATTCTTCCTTCAAGTGATTGTAAATCCAATCGGCAGTGGGATGCGTATCTGTTTCACGAAGCAACTGCAAGATGCGCTCTCGTTGCTTGCTTCGTTTGTAGCGCTTTTTCATCTTTGTTTGCATGAGAACCTCAATCTATTTAAAAATCTTTTATCCTTGATTTTTTAATTCTGTCAAATTATTTCGATTGTTTAAAACGATATCTTCCATTCAGTTAAATTTAAAGATATGTAGAAAAAAAACCTAAAGCAAGAAAAACAGAAAAACGAAAATCATAATGGTTCTCATTAGAATAAAATCAATAAAATACAATAAGAAAATGCCCGATTTTTAAAACCGGGCATTTAAAAAGGGGGTTGAGATTTTTTTGTGCGAATCTCTCCGCCGATCCAAAAACTGCAAATTGTTCATTTTCGAGTGAATAAAACTACTTCTTCTTCAATTCGGCCACCATGGGAAATCCTTCAAACATTTCCCCGCCGTGAGGAGCGCTTGCCATTTCATCGGTCAAATCGCGACCGGCTCCGTGCAAAACCTGATGTTCTCCGTTTTGCCAGAGGAAACTCTTCGTCACATCGTAGACCAAGCCTCTAAAAGCCACCCAAGCCGGATGGCCGTTTTTACCGTCGCAGGTGGCCAGTTCTTCCAGGCTAATGATTTTCATTTTTGGGGATTTTCCTATTCTAATCACTCACAACGGTTTGTAAATCCCTTTTATGTTCTTCTTCCTGAATCAAAATATCCTCCAAAATACGGCGCAGCCCGTACTCCCGGAGGGATTCTGCCTGCGCAATGCGCTCCTTGTAGCGTTTGATGGCGGTTTCTTCACCCTTCATGTCTTGCTTGAGCATTTCAAGAGTGTCAGAAGCAATTTCCCGTTTCTCGACATCAATTGTAGGGATGCCTCCAAGATAATCAATTTGCTCGGACAACATGACGGCATGCTGCATTTCTTCCTGCGAGTGTACCAACAGTTCCTTTTGAATGGATTCGTACTGCGCACCTGTCATGGTTGCGGCGTGCTGCACATATTGAATCGCTGCAGCATATTCCCATTCCAGGTCTTTGTTCAATTCAGCCAGCAATTTTTCTTTCGTGATTTGCATTTTTCCCGCCTCCTTTTCTTAATCTTTGTTTTCGTTTACAAAAGAATCAGCCGCGAATGCGCGAATTGTATTTTTTGCTCGAATAACATTCCTAAATTTGTAGCGCTAACATTTTTCAATTGCTGCATGCAGCATAAGAGAGTAACCCATCCGTCTATTAAAGCACCGTTAAGTTTGAAATGTTTACAGCAGCCTATTTCGTAAATTCCGGTACGTATTTTTTGAAAAGATGGCATCGGGCGATCTTAAGTTAAAGCAACTGCGAATCGCGACTATCGAAATTTGAAACAAATCCAAAATTAAAATAATGCAATTTCTCAAAGAA
>CAZIYL010000001.1:0-77810 GCA_964543425.1 uncultured Deferribacteres bacterium | reverse complement strand
GATACCCTAACCAATGCCTCTGCTCTTGCCAGTAAACAAATTTTGTTTTTTTCATGCCCTCACCTGTAAACAAATCATTGAACCCAAACCTTGCAAGGGTTCCAAACGTTCACAAGGTTAATTTTTTACTTCACCGGTTTCGCCCGTTGTTTTCTTGGCAAAATGGAAAACGAAACTGCGTCGGCCGTACCCAAAATCCTCTTGCCGGCCTGTACGTCCAGTTTCACGCTGAATTGACCGGCCGATTTCGGGTTCTTCACGTTGGCCACTCGAACCACAACTTCTTTTCCCGCGGGAATCGCCTGTCCCAGACCGCTCCGCTGAAGCCGCACTTTTTGGCCATCCACAAAAACCTTAAACCCGCCCTTCACATTGGGCGAGCCCGCCAGAATGGCCTGCGACAAATCAAACTCCTGCGGAAATTCCAGTGTGAGGCTGCCGGTGGAGGGAAAGGCCTCCGTCAGTTTGAACCGCACTTCGTAAACAGAAGCGTTTCCGGCTCGGGATGACAGCGGTTGAACCTTTACCGAATTGACTCCCGCCAGAACCAGAGCCGCCAAGCCAACCAACCAGAACCCGGTCAAAAGGGCCTTCCGGAAATATTTCATAAAAAACCTCTTCCTCATGATTAAAATCGCTTTTTAATGTTTTTGACGCTTCAAATTGGCTTCAGAAAAGAACGTTTCGGCGCTTTCTGTTCTGAAGAGCACTTGCTTTAATTTATTATAAAAGTACCCTCATTTCAACAAAGCCCGCAGTAAGATTAAAAGGCCTTTGCCTTCGTTTTCCGCGAGTTTTAGATTTTTCCTGGCTAACTTGTAGTTCGGATTCAACTTAATCGCCCGGCGAAATTCTTCCAGCGCCCGCAAAAACAAATTTCGACATTGAATCAGGTACGCCACACCCAAATTGCTGTGTAAATCCGGGTACCGGGGATGATGGGCAATCTCGGATTTCAAATTCTCAATGTACGCCTTTACTGCCAGCTCATCTTTGCTTTTTCCCGCAAACATGAAATTCAGGTAAAATTCATTTTCCAAAACCGAATCCAGCCGAAAGGCCTGCCGGTTATGAATTTCCAGCAATTCGTCCAGTGCTTCCCGAAATTGTGACTCCCGGATCATGTGAATAACAGAATCAAATTCAGGTGTTTTAAGATCGTGATCGCTTGCAGCAGCCTTTTTAAGATGCTCCAGGCATTTTTCCTGGCGTTCCTCTAATGGTAATAATTGTGGATGAATGGGAGATTCAACCAACCCGGACAAATATGTCAATCCCAAGCTTAAATGTGCCAAAGAATAATGGTCGTTTAGCGAAACGGCTGTTTCAAGAGCCTGAATGGAATCAATAAAATTCTTCTTTCCGAGAAGAGCAATGCCCCTGTAATTGTGAAGATCTGGAAAATTGGGTTTTCTTTCGATGGCACCGTTCAAAACCTTAAGCGCCTGATCAAACTCCTGATTCTTAATGAAAGCAATGGCCAGATTTTTTTGTGCAACGATTAGATTTTCGTCAATCGCAATGGCTTCTTGAAAATTTTTCTTGGCATCCGAAATTAAATTCTTTTGAAGAAAAACAACGCCCAATTTATTATAGGAAGGCGCGTGTTTCTTTCGCCACACTTTTTTCTGAACATAAAACAGAACTTCTATTCCCCGCATTATTTCCCGCTGAAGCTCTTTGACAGATTTTTGAATATCTTCTTCTTGTACGTCCGGTGGGAGTTTGCGTTCCCGTGTCTCCAGCAGCATTCCATCTTCAAACACATGCCCAACGACTTGTTTTTCGTCCTCCAGGTAATTTGTTTCAATATAAAATTTCCGCGAGTCTACCGAAAGTGTTTCATTTAGTCCCAAAGCTTTCATCTGTACTCTCCAAGCCACTCCATGGCTGTTTCAAAATGATCCATTGAGAAACAATATTCAGAGGAAACTGACCATTTTGGGTGTGAATCAGAACCTTCTTACAAAGTGTACAAATATTGTTCCATAATTAGAGACAAATTGATACCTATTTATTATCGACTTATCAATTCGTTCCCTTTAGGCGTTGGGACTAAACAGCCTGAATAGTAAGCTTGTATCCGGCCCTAAAAATTAATTTTTTGCCGAATCCAAGCAAATAAATTCTTTGCCGCCATTCTTTGATCAAATTTAAGACGAATACAATTTTGTAAGCCCCCGCTCAATTCGATTCATTCCTTCCTCCAGTTCTTTGAAGGACGTGGCAAAAGAAATTCGCGCAAAAGAATCCATTCCAAAGGCACCTCCCGGAATAAGCGCCACCTTTTCTTCCTCCAACAAAAATTGGCAAAAATCAAATGAGTTTGAAATTTTGTAGGAGCGGTATGTTTTTCCGAAATAATCCGAGATTTTGGGAAAAATGTAAAAGGTGCCCTGTGATTTTTTGCATTGAATCCCGGGCAATTTACAAAGGCGTTCGTACATATAATCCCGTCGTTTCCGGAATTCGGCCACCATGTTCGGAACATCTTCTGAGCCCTTGCTGAGCGCTTCCACGCTTGCCCATTGTGCAATTGTGTTGGGATTGGAGGTGCTGTGTCCCTGAATTTTGGCCATGGCCGAAATAACTTCTTTGGGTCCTGCCGCGTAACCAATTCGCCAACCCGTCATGGCATAGGCTTTGGAAACCCCATTTACAACAATCACCCGGTCCCTAATTTCGGGAAAAGAAGCCAGGGAAATATGCTTTCGCTCGTCGAACACAATCTTTTCGTAGATTTCATCCGTTAGAATAAAAATTGAAGTGCCCGCCAGTATGTCGGCAAGTTTCCGCAACAACTCCGGATCGTAAACCGCTCCCGAGGGATTGTTAGGACTGTTAAAGATCAAAAGCCTGCTTTTTGAAGTGAGTGCCTGCTCCAGATCTTCGGGCGTTATTTTGAAACCGTTTTCTTCCCGGGAGGGAATAAAAACCGGCGTGGCACCGGCCAATCGCACCTGCTCCGGATAACTGACCCAATAAGGAGAGGGGATCAGTACCTCGTCCTCTTCCTGACAAGTGGACAGTACGGCATTAAACAGCGCTTGCTTTCCGCCCGTGCTTACCACTATTTGGTCGGTTTCGTACTCCAATCGATTGTCATTTTTGAATTTCCTTGCAATGGCTTCCCGCAGCTCCGGGATTCCCATCACGTGTGTGTACTTTGTTTTTCCTTTTTGAATGGCATCAATGGCTGCTCGTTTGATAAAATCCGGTGTGTCAAAATCGGGTTCCCCCGCCCCGAATGACACCACATGATTTCCCTCGTGCCGCAACCGCAGAACGGTATTCGAAATGGCCACCGTTTTTGAACTTTGAATTCTGTTTACCCGATCGGCCAGTTGCATGGTCTCTCCTGTTGTCTATTTTGCCATTAACGAACAAATCGCCACCACATTTACGATATCATCCACACTGCAGCCACGGGACAAATCATTCGCCGGTTGATTGAGTCCCTGAATAATGGGGCCGATGGCAGCCGCATTGGCAAATCGATTCACTAATTTGTAGCCAATGTTTCCAGAATCCAGATCGGGGAAAATGAGCACGTTGGCTTTTCCTGCAACCTCCGATCCGGGTGCTTTTCGGGCACCAATTTTGGGAAGAATAGCAGCATCCACCTGAAGCTCACCGTCAATTTTCAGCGTCGGGTCGGCTTCTTTGGCCAATTTCAGTGCTTCTAAAACCTTGTCCACGCGAGGGTGATTGGCGCTGCCTTTAGTTGAAAATGACAGCATGGCCACCACAGGTTCTTCACCGGTCAGGCTGTTATGGGTTTTTGCGGAACTTCGGGCAATAGCCGCTAACTGCTCCGGTGTAGGATCGGGAACGACGGCACTATCGGCAAACGTAAACACCCGATCCCAACCGGGAATAACCATCGCAAACGCACCGGACACCACAGAAATCCCGGGTGCCAGACCAATAATGTGCAGCCCCGCGCGAAGCACATTTCCGGTTGTGTTGATTGAGCCCGCAACGCTGCCGTCGGCTACATGCTTTTTAACCAGCATCGCCCCAAAAAAGAGCGTGTTTTTCATGGTTTCGCGCGCCTGCTCCCGAGCCATTCCTTTTTCTTTTCGTAACTCGTAATAGGTTTCTGTGTAGGAGTCAAAATCAGGGCTTGTTTCCGGATTGATAATTTTCACATTGCCCAACTCCAGGCCTAATTCTTTGGCTTCCCCGCGGATTTGATTTTCATCACCCAGAAGAATAAGATCGGCAATTTCTTCCTTTTGAATGATCTCCGCGGCCCGAATCATTCGGTCTTCACTTCCTTCGGGAAGCACAACTGTTCGCTTCCGATTCTTTGCTTTATTTCGAATCAATTGAATGAAATCCATTTTTACTCCATTTCAATTTTTATGAGTTAGTAATTTTTAACATCAGAGTTTAAAGCCGTAGGAAATTTTTCTCTTAAGCGTTTTGCCACCCCGGGCGGAACCAATCCTGAAATATCTCCGCCAAAGCTGGCTACTTCCTTTACAATAGCGGAGTTCAGGTAGGTATATTTCACGTTTGGCATCAGAAAAACCGTTACCACGTCTTCTGCCAATTTCCGGTTCATAAGGGCCATTTGCAATTCGTATTCAAAATCCGATATTGCCCGCAGACCGCGAATCACGGCAGCAGCGTTTTTCATTTTTGCATAATCCATGAGAAGACCTTCAAAGGCATCTACCTCAATAGTTGAAAGATGACTGACGGATTCCCTGATCATTTCTTTCCGCTCATCGATCGAAAAAAGCGGTTTTTTCGCCGAATTCACGGCAATGGTAATCACAACTTTATCGAACAACGTCACGGCTCGTTCTGCAATATCGATGTGACCGTGCGTAATGGGATCGAATGTTCCCGGATAAATCGCAATTCTCATGATTTTTCCTCTGTATTAAATGATCAAACCGAAAAATTCTGACAGCGACGTTGGCGCGAAATGCAGTGAAACTTCACTGCCTCCTAAATCTCACACCAAAAGAAAAATCTCCTTTTAGAAATTAACCATCATCCCCTTCAACGTTTTCCCCAAATTCAAAAAAAGACAATTGAGTTTCGCCCATTTTTTTCGTTCGAAACAACTTGAGTTCAGCGGTTTCGGTCAGATTCTCCGCCGAGCCGTGTTTTAAAATAAAAATACCCCTTCGCTCCAAAAACCTTTGTTTTGAAAGGGCTCTTATCACAGTGTTTCCCAATCTTAAATGATAGGGAGGATCTGCAAAAATAATATCAAACCGTTCCCGGGAAATTTTTGGCTTTTCCAAAAATCGGCGCACATCCTGTACAATAATTTCAAAATTTTCCCCGCAACGAACCTTTTTCAGATTTTCCCGAATGTTTTGAATCATTCGAGGCGATTTTTCCACAAAAACAGCTTCTTTTGCCCCACGACTTAAGGCTTCGATACCCCATGAGCCTGTTCCTGCAAACAAGTCTAAAACACGCGCAGCTTCAACCCGATCGGAAATAATGTTAAAAAGCGTTTCTTTGACTCGATCGGTCGTTGGCCGAACCCCCTTTTGCCTGTGGAAAATCAGGCGAACCCCACCCCACTGCCCGGCAATCACCCGCATCTTGAATTATTCAAGAAAAAGATTCAAGTCGAGTGCGGCGTTTTGCTGACGTTCCCCTTTCGTTCGGGATGCACTAATTAAAATTCGTGAAACTCCCAGGTTCCGGTACCCATTTAATAAATCAGTCAGAAATTTTTGGGTGTTTTTTCCAGACGCAGAAACCTTCACGGTCATCGGAATATGTTTTCCATTTTCATCTGTCACGAGGGGCGATTTTCGAATTTGCCGCACACGAACACGATCTGTTCGAGCCAGGCCCCCAATAGCTGCTTTCGCATTTTTCGATTCCAGAATATTACCTGAAGCCACAGCACGGCCCGAAAGTGCAATTTGCCCGGAAATAATCATATGGTGCATTTTCGTGCCGTCGTAAAGCTTCCGATCGCTGGAAACAATTTTGTAGCTAAAAGAGGGCACACTGGCCTTAGCCTGCTGCAAAAACGCATTTATTGTTTCTTTTTGCTGCGCGTATAATTCAATGGTAAAATAGCCGGAATCGAAGCTTAGAAATGCGATTTTTGCGTTGGAAGGAACCGCGTTTAAGACCTTTCCAAACAAATTAACGGCTGTAAATCCCGCCTTTTTCTCATTTGCAAGACCGGCCGAAATCGCTCCACTCTGAGACGCCGAGGCAGGGGTTGTCTTCGCCTTTTGTGCTTCAGGAGTTGTGGTTTTTGCCGCTTTGTAGGTGGTATCCTCGACAGCAATTTTTGCAGGAACGGATGCACCTTTTTTGTTTGAAAAGAATTTAAAATAGACAACTACCAAGAGGGCAGCCGCCAACAACACAACAACAGAAACAATGGGGAATTTACTTTTCTTTTGAAAAATAAACTCTTCCGGCTCTTCCGTTTCTCTAACCGGGGTTTTCTTGGTCACCACCGGCTGCGGCTTTTCCGGTGGGTTCTCGACACGGTCTTCTTCTCGCTGGAACTGATCCGGTTTTTCCACGGGTTCCGGTTCGGCCATCTCAATTTTTTCTTCCTCTGGAACAAAATCCTCTGCCGATAAAAACTCGGATTCTTTTATCTCCGGTTTTTCTTCTTCAAAAGGAACCTCTTTTCCTTGCAGTAGGTTTATTTTTAACATGCCATTTCCTCCTAATTGAGAAGAGACCATTTCCCCCAACCAAACAAAGGGATTTTTATTAGAAAATACGAACCTTTTTCCTAAAACACTAATCCAGAATTTCCAAAGCAGCTCCAAAGCCTGCAAGCCAGCTCGCCGGATTTTCGATTGCCGCCACGGTATCCTTTAATGCTTCGGAGATTTCGACTTTCTCAAATGGGTTGGCGAGCTTCACTTCCAGTGCAGAGCCTCCCTCGAGAGCCGATGCCAGAGGCACGCTGGCTTTTTCTCCAAAAATGTACAACTGTGAGATAGGAGAGTCAGATTCATTGATTTCAGATTCCAGCAGCAACCGATCAATTTCCCGGTTGATTGCTTTTGACAAATTTTGATCGGAGTCCAAAATGTCTTCCTCATAATCTGTAAAATCGATTTCTTTTGATCGAAAATAGTTGCCGTCTTTCAAAAGCGTAATGAATGTAGTTGCTTTTTTAACGTCGGCAAGCCCAATCAGGCGCCCTTTTGGCTCAAATAATTTTTCCGCGGCCGCCATTGCCGCAAATTGATTCACACTAATATTTTGAAGCGTTTTTTCTGATTCTTCAAACAACTGTTCAATTCGTTCCGCCAGTAATTTCCGAAAAACGACTAATAACACAAAGGGGTCTTCAGGTGATATTCGAATCCAGGAAACCTTGTAGCTTTTGCTCAGGTCCTCCGGCAAAAACTGCTTTGCTTCCCAAAAGACCTGTTTTTCGAATTCATCGCCCGAAAGATCAGCATCCACATGGGTTTCTTTTACAAACACCAGCTTTCGATCAACGGTAACTCCTGTTTTTTGAACCCACTTGTCTTCTGCCACACTTTTTTGAAACGCTTGTCGGATTTCTTCAAAACGGGTATCATCGTTCAGTGTGAGCAACCGAAATTTGAACGGCAGGTTTACTTCCGCAAGATTTTCAAGTTTCCAACCGTTTTCAGTTTGACCCAACTGAACCAATCGAAATGTATTTTCTCCTAAAACCGCACCAACAGCAGATTCGCCCATCGGTATTTCCTTTCGGAATAGACTCTTTGAGGATCACACATCCCCTTTTTATTTTGCATAGTAGAAATCATTTCCTGCTCATCCGCGTCACAGGGCTTTAAAAAATAACCGGCCCAATGCTGTTCCATTTCAAAAAAAAGGAATTGCTGGTGAAAATTCCGGTTTCCAAAAGCTTACCATTCAGAACGAAATAAATGCCCGCAGTCGTATTCGATTCAGTCGCAATCGTTTCTTTTCACCAGCAAATCACGCACTTTATAATTACTTTCGCTTTATTTCAGTCCAACTGGGTTCACCGTTCTCAATTTTGCCATGGTTTTTCAGACTGCCGCCTCCAAGAAAATGAAAGACAAAATTGTTGTTTGCTTTTTCAATATCCGTACTGTCAATTGGACATTGAATAATGATTCCTTTTGCAGCGGATGTGTCGACCACCGTAATATTGTAGGGGCGCTGAACTGTGGGACAGTGCTTAATGGAATCCATCATTGCATAAATAATATCATATTTGGCACTGTCTGTGGTATCAGTCACGACACTGAATGCAGAATCGGTTGCCTTTTGCGTTGGTAAGTTTTTATAATCACGCAAATAATCGCGATAAATTTTCACAAAAAAAGTATCACGCAGAGACGCCATCACCGTGTCTGAACCAAAGATTTTGTCCGTTTTTACATATTTCATAACGGAATCAAGGGTATCTGAATAGGTGCTGTATTTATAATTGTACAATACTTCGGCATCGTAAACCCGATGCATTCGATCATGACAGAGCATTTCATCCCTACTTAATTTCTGCCAAACCTTTTTAGGATACCAGATAGTTAAAATCAGAATAATGGTTAAAATCACAATCAATATTTCATAAAAAATTGATCCCTTGGGTCTTAATTTCTTTTTTGGATCTGCCATGTTTCCTCCTGTCTAAACTGATTTGTGTTGCAACTCAAATTACATTTGGTAACTATTCGGGTTTCAATTCATTTTAAATACGGCTCGATCACCTTGAGTTTCTTCGCACCTATCCCCTTTATTTTCAACAAATCGCTCTTTGTTTTAAAATGCCCGTGATTTTTACGATAAGAAATTATCCGTTCTGCCATTTTGGGCCCAATCCCTGGCAACCCAATCAATTGCTTTCTTGTCGCTTTGTTTAAGTCGACACGGATTCTGAGCGAAACACCCCTGTCTATTCCCATCACACCCTGCAATTTCGCGTTACGCACGGCCTTTAAATACGTCTTTTCAAACGCAAGAACGTCGGAGGGAACTTTTTGGTGTTTCCACCGCCATTCTTCAAAGCCTCGAAACGCAAGGAGAGTTAAAAAGATTAGTGAAAAAATAATAAGAATTCTAAGTTCGTTTCGAGTGAACTTAAAATACTCCCGGATGTTTTGAAATTTTTTAATTGCAGCGCCCCCGCTATTTTAAATCAAAAAACAAATTTCTTTGATTTTTTTCCTTTTTGTAGCCGCTTTTTTTCGATCTCTAATAGTTTTTTAAACAGCTCTTTTTCTTCCCTCGTTAATTCTTTTGGGGTTTCCACCGTGATTCGAACCAATTCATCGCCGGTACCATAATGATTAAGGTGTGGAATTCCCTTGCCCTTTAAGCGAAAAACCCGGCTGGCTTGCGTTCCCTTTGGAATTTTCAGCATTACCTTACCCGTAAGGGTTGGCACTTCGATCTCATCCCCAAGCACTAATTGAGCAAAACCAACCTCTTGCTCATATAGAATATCGTCCCCGTGGCGCTCAAAGAGCTCATGCTCTTTTTCTTCAATAATCACAAAAAGATCACCGGCGGGCCCGCCGCGCCGCCCAACATTTCCCTCCCCGCGAAGTGTTAAGTAATTCCCTGTTGAAACGCCTGCCGGAATTTTTGCCGTGACTATTTCCTCACCTCTTACACGTCCGTCGCCGCGGCAAACGGGGCACGGCTCTTCCACAATGGTTCCTTCTCCCTGGCAACTGGGGCAGGTTGTAATATTCACAAATTGCCCGAAAATCGATCGGGAAACCTGCCGCACCTCTCCGGTGCCATGGCAAACAGGGCAGGTTTTTACCCCCGTTCCGCCCCTGGCACCCGTGCCTTTACAGGCATCACAGACAATGTATTTTTTAACCTTTATTTTTTTCTCAACGCCGGCAGCAATTTCTTCAAGGCTCAGGCGCAAGTGTACCTGCAAATCCGTGCCTTTTTTGGCGCCGCGCTCTCGCCCGCGGCCCATCCCAAAGAAATCTTCAAAACCCCCAAAACCCTGCATAAATGTACGCAACGCATCGGATAAATCAAAATCCGTAAAACCGCCGGAAAATCCACCGCCCTTTAACCCATCGTGGCCGTACTGATCATAGAGGTGCCGTTTTTCCTCGTTATTTAAAACCTCGTAAGCCTCGGCGGCTTCCTTGAATTTTTCTTCTGCTTCCTGATCCCCGGGGTTTCGATCGGGGTGGTACTGCATTGCTAATTTTCGATACGCTTTTTTTATTTCTTCGGCTGTTGCTGTTCGAGAAACACCCAAAATTTCGTAATAATCTCGTTTCATCTAATATAAAATACTCTTTTCTCTCTTTTAGTGTTTTATTTACGCAAATCCAGTATTTCTTCTGATTCGCCTATTTTGTTACTGCTACCTTCGCATGGCGAATGACTTTTCCATTTAGGCGATAGCCCTTTTGATGCTCCACGGCAACGGTGTTTGAGGGATAATTTTCATCCTCAATCATCATTAACGCTTCATGAACATCCACATCAAATGGCTGACCCACCGATTCTATCGGCTCCACACCATATTTTTCGAGCAATTTTTTAAAATTATTGTAAATGAGCTCCACACCCTCGTGGAGCGTTTTCGATTTATGCGATTTTTTTTCGGCTTCCAGCGTGCGTTCCAAATCATCCAAAATCGGAAGAAGGTTCAAAATCAACTCCTCATTTGCATTTTTGATTCGGTTTTCGAATTCCCTGCCGGTGATTTTTTTGTAATTTTCAAACTCTGCCGCCAGGCGCAATAATCGATCCTTCAGCCCATCGCGTTCTTTTTCCAAATTGAAAATCTTTTTTTCCAATTCTTGGCTTTTTGACTTTCGAACGCGGCGCTTCTGATTTGTGCCCGTTTCCTCTTTGACTGCCCCTGCTTTTGTTTTTACCTCTTTTCCCTCAAGTTTTGATTTTTCTTTTGTTTTCATGGTTCCCCTAATTACTTAAAACGTTACTTAATACCTGCGACATATAATCGACAATTGGAATAATCTTTGCGTAACGCATGCGCGTAGGGCCGATAATTCCCAATGTTCCGCGCACGCCCCCCACATGGTACCAGGACGTCACAAGACTACAGTGTTGAATATTCAGATCTTTGTTCTCCTCGCCAATTTTGACAATAATTCGTCGGCTGTCCTCAATTTTGGTCAACGATTGAATAATGTTCCGTCGGTTGTCCAACAATGTCATTAACGATTCCAGCCGCTGCTGATCGCTAAATTCCGGTTGGTGAACGATGTTTTGCGTTCCGCCGTAGTACACCTCTTCCCATTCTTCAAAATCAAAAAGCTCATTGGCCTGATTAATAAAATACCGGATCATATTCGCATGGCCACCCGATATATTTCGGAGTCGCTGGTCAATGGTTCGCTTGATTTCTCCCAACTTCAAGCCACTCAAACGCCGGTTTAGAATTCTGGCGGTTGTGTCCAGTTTGTCACGGGAAATCTGAAAATCCAATTCCATCATAATCGTTTTCACCAAGCCCGAATTCAGCTTCAAAACCATTAAAGTACGATTCCCTGAAATAGGCACCAGTTCCAATTTTTCAAATATTCCATCGTAAAAATGAGGAATGAGAACCACACCCAACTGCTTCGAAATTCGCGCCAGCACCTGCGAGGCTCGTTCCAGAATATGATTAATATCGGAACTAACCGTATTTAAGTCTTCAAAAATAATTTTTTTCTCGCGCGACGTCAATCGCTCGGGTTTCATCAGGCTGTCCACATAAAACCGATAGCCAAGATTCGTGGGAACCCTGCCCGCAGAAACGTGAGGCTGCTGCAAATAACCCTTTTCTTCAAGATCCATCATCACATTGCGGATCGTCGCAGGGCTATATGCAAGTTTATAATTTTTATGCAACGAGCGGGAGCTCACCGGCGTTGCCATGAGAATAAAATCGTGAACAATCAAGCGAAGGATTTCTTTTTCCCGATCGTTCATTTCTTCTAACATCTAAAATCACCTACTAAAATTTAATTTTTAAAAATACAGATAATTTCAAGATTTTCAAACTCTAAAATAATAATTTTTATGGCTTTTGTCAAGTAGATTTTCGATTTTTAAATCTTCTCTTTCAAATAAAGGCGAATGGCTCTCCAACTTCCCGCAACCCCCAAAACAATTCCCCACGCAAGAACAAGTGCCCAGATTTCTTTTTCGTTCATTATGTGGATTCCCAGCCATTGTTTAACCCCCCAGGCAGCCAGCCACAGGAAAAAAATAGAAAGAACGCTCCCGAAGACCCCCAATAGGAATCCCAGGACCAGAAATGGCCGCCGAATGAATGTCGACGTGGCTCCAATCAGCCGCATAATTTGAATTTCCTCGCGTCTACTGATAATAGCCATTCGCACTGTATTGGCAATCAAAAGAATGGAAAGAAAACCGATAATAATTCCCAGAAAAACCCCGATGCTAAAAAATATTCTCAGATATTTTTCAATCAGCCTTAAGAGGTCGTAGCGATAGGAAACATCCTCAATTCCGGGAAGTTTTTTGATGCGCGCAGTAATTTTTTGAACATTTTTCCTGGAATGGTAATTTTGCTTAAGACGAATTTTGAAAGAAGCGGGAAGAGGATTCTCACCCAGAATATTTTCAATGTTTTCACCAAACTCCTTTTCAAATTTTTTCATGGCAGCATATTTGGAAATAAATCGTACCGAATCAATTCCGGGAATACTCAGAATGTCTTTTCGAAGTTTGTAGGCGTCCTGTGTCTGAACCGAGTCCATCAAAAACACTTCTAATTCCAATTTATCTTTTAGATTCTGAAGAACCTGCCAACCATTCCACGCCCCGATCATAAAAAGTCCCACCAGCCAAAGCGAAAGAGAAATCGTGAAAACAGATATCCAGATAGAGCTGCGCGACCTCCGCAGATTTGAAAAACCCTCCCGGATTGCATACCAGAGACTCATGACAGAATCGCCCCGTTTTTTATTCGAATAACCCGGCACCCGGAGTCCTTGGCCATTTCAAAATCGTGTGTCGCCATGATGATTGACGTTCCCTGATTGTTAATTTTCTTTAGAAGCGACAAAATCTCGTCCCGATTTTCCTCGTCCAAATTTCCCGTGGGTTCGTCAGCCAAAATAACAAATGGCTCATTTGCAATTGCACGGGCAATTGCCACACGCTGCTGTTCCCCGCCGGATAATTCCCTGGGCATTTTTAACTTTTTGTGCGAAAGCCCGACGTCCCGAAGCACCTCCAGTACGCGCTTGTTTATCTTCGACCGCCGGGCGCCAATAACCTCCATTGCAAACGCAACATTTTCAAACACATTTCGGTCTCGAAGCAGCTTGAAATCCTGGAAAATCATTCCAATTTTTCTTCGAATATAAGGAATATCTCCCCTGGTAATTTCTCTGGTGTTGTACCCGTCCAACAAAATGTGCCCGCGATCCGGAAATTCTTCCAAATGAATCAGCTTTAAAACAGTGCTTTTGCCCGCCCCGGATGGACCCGCCAAAAACACAAACTCTCCATTGTGAACAAACAGATTCACATTTTCCACGCCGCCGCCTCGCGGATAAAAAAAACTGACATTAAAAAAGCGAATCATCCGATGCTTCCTGCTTTCTTAAGACGAAATGAATTCGGTTTGAGTTGTGACTGGGCGGTTCGAAAGAGAACCCATCCAGGGCAAACACCAGTTTCCATTCGGTTTTCTCAATAAGATGGAAAAAAGTTTCTGTGTGATAAATTCTCTGTCGGTGAACTTCGTGGTACAGCGTTCCGTCGCCCCTGAATTTGATTTGAAATTCCGTATACTGAATTTGCGTTTTGTGATCGAAATGGCTCCAGCGCGTGTACGCAAAATCCTTTTCCTTTTTCGTCTCGTAGTAATTCGAAAAATTCAGCTCCGAATTTTGAATGGTACAAATATCAAAAATAAGCACGCCTCCGGGGTTTGTAAGGTCGTAAAAATTTTCCAGCGCCAGCAATATTTCGTCGGAAGTGCAAAGATAATTAATACTGTCGTACAAACAAACCAACGCATCCACATTTTTTTTCAATCCGATACGGCGCATATCACCCGCCCAAATCGGAATTTCCGCAAGACTCTCTTTTTTTCGAGCCTGTTTTACCATCGAAAAAGAGCCGTCGCATCCGTACAATTTGGGAACAAATTTCCGCATATTGATTAAAAAATTCCCGGTTCCGCAGGATGTGTCCAGTAAACTATCGGGCTGAAATTCGAGCTTCCTGTAGATCTGCAACACATAATCCGCCCACATTGCATAATCCACATGACGCATCATAAAATCGTAAATGGGCGCCAATTTTTCATAGGGCGCTGCTTTTTTAACCTTTTTTCGAAGCCAATTGTACAGCAAGCCGAATGGCCTCCTTCATGCTTTTTTCACTTGCCACCCCCTTACCGGCAATGTCAAATGCCGTTCCATGATCGGGAGATGTGCGTGGAACCGGCAAACCTGCGGTAAAATTCACGGCCGATCCGAAGCCGTACATTTTAATAGGGATCATCCCCTGATCGTGATATTGTGCCAGATAGGCGTCGAAATCTTTTTCGTCGATGCGGGTAAAAAGCGTGTCCGCGGGAAAGGGGCCTTTTGCGCGTATCCCCTGGTCCGATAGCTGCCGGATGGCCGGAAGGATGATACGCCCCTCTTCATCGCCTAATTTTCCATGCTCCCCTCCGTGAGGATTCAGAGCAGAAATTGCAATTTTCGGATTTTTAATCCCGAAAAATTGTTGCAATGCCTGAACAACCGCCAGCGATGTGTCAATAATTTTTTGTGTTGTCAACCGAGATGCAACCTCTCGAATCGGATAATGAGTGGTGGCAAAACACACCCGAAATTTCCCCGAAATAAGTACCATTGCAAAGCGCTTGGCACCGAAGCCGGTTGCGAAAAACTCGGTTTGACCCGGAAATTGCCGGTACCCGGCCAGCCAAAATGCCTCCTTTGAAATGGGGGCTGTAACAATGGCGTCTCCCTCATTTTTTTTCACACAATCAACTGCGCATTGAAGAAATCGAGCGCTCATTTCCCCCGCTTTTTTTACAATTTTTCCCGGCTCAATCGGGAGTTTCTCATCCTGCACGCACTCAACAATCTCTACTTTCGTTCCCGAAATTCGCAGCCCCAAACGTTTTTCGTAATATTTCACAATTTGGCTGGAGCCAATTAGAACCGGGGTTGCCTCTTTCAAGAGAGTCTCATCCAAAAGAGCTTTCAGTGTGACCTCTGGGCCAATACCGTTAAAATCCCCCAGCGTAATCAGTATTCTTGGTTTCATTGAAGGACTCGCGCGTCTCCTGATTTAACAAGTGCATATTTGAACAAAACCGGACCAACTATTTGATTAATCGCAATAACGGCCAAAATTAGCGTTTTAAAATCCGCCCCCCAGCCGGGGAACGTTCGTTCCACCAGAATGGCCAAACCCAGGCCCACGCCCGCCTGTGAGATAAATCCCATCCAGGAATATTTCCGAACCGAAGCCACGGCTCGGGCAGCCAAACTTCCAAGCAGTGTGCTGCTCCAAACGGCAAAAATCCGAATTAAAACAAGCAATAGTGCCAGCACCCAGGTTTGGCGGAGCGCCGTCAGATTCAGACCTGCCCCGGCCACTGCAAAAAACAGGACATAAATAATCAGCGAGCTTCTGTCAACGATCCGAAGCAAATGATCCCCGAGCGGTGTAAAATTTTCCACCAAAAATCCAGACACAATAAAAATTAATAAAATATTTAGATGAATCAAAGGGGCAAATTTTGAAACGAAAAAAATTATTCCAAGAATAAACAGAGAAACGTAGGGAATCTTGTTTTGCAAATATTTTATTAAAATCCAACCAATCACTCCCCCCGCTAAAAGTGAGCCAAACAATTCAATCATTAGGACAATCATTAAATTATTTTCCGTGCCGCCTTCTACCTGAAGAATTTTTCGGGTCAACGAAAACACGATTGCAAAAACCAGAATGACCACCACATCTTTTAGAATCGTAATTCCCAATACAATTTCGGTAAATTTTCCCTTTGCTTTCAGCTCGCTAATCATGGCAATCGTAGTGGAGGGAGATTTTGTAATCAATACGATCCCAAAAACCATGGAAATGGCAAGAACCTGTATCTGCGAAAGATTGTGCAAAAAGCCAAACGCGGGTGCAAAAAGATAAATCAGCCCTGTGATAATCGCAAACATTCCAACCGTTTGAATAATTGTAATATACAGCAGAGATTGATAGTCTTCCTTTATTTGGGAAAGACGAAGTTCCCCGCCGGCGGAAAGGGCAATAATACTCAGGGCCAAATCGTCAATTAGGCGAAGTTTTTCAACGCTCTGGTTGGTAAGAAAGCCAAGCAGGTAGGGTCCGAAAACAATACCGGCAAGAATGTACCCCGTTATTTTTGGAAATTTAATTTTGAGAAGCAGCTTTCCAAGGAGGTACGCATTCAGCAGCAAAAACCCAACCGCGAAGGTAATCAAATTTCCATCGTAGGTGGGACAGCTAAAAAAGGTTACGTACCCGACACCCGTAATAAGTAAGAATCCGATTAGTTCAAACATTTTTCTGGTTCAGCTTTCCAAAAGCACGGTTCATAAAATAGGACGCTACAACCATTGAAATCAATACGGCAAAAAACATTGCCAAAAATAATAGATTTACAAATTCCCGATTTGTACCTGCGATCAGACGAAAATCAATCAGAATTGCCAGCAGTACGGAAATCTGGCAAACAAGGTTATTTGCAAAAAACAGCGTGTCTTCGTGGTAGAATCTTTTCATCACAAATGCTCCGAAAAGTTTACCGGAATGCCGAAGAACCACATAAGAAATGCCAATCACACCGGCTACCCATAAAAGGCGACCCAAGCCCTCGGGATGAAGCGTCCAGAGGGCCCCGAAAAGAACATAAATAAACACAATTATCAGTTGTTCTGCCTCATACAAAATGGCGGCCACACGGCTTTTTTTTACGGAAGAATTCGCCACAATTATACCTGAAATTGCATTCACAAACAATGGAGAAATATCCAGCAACCCAGCCAGACCGCTGGAAAGAAAAATAATGCCATACACAAAGAGCAGCATTTCGTTTTGCTTGCGGGCACCCATTACCATTAGATTAATGAAGAGCCCGGAGCCAACCCCCACAATTAGAGTAAAAATTAAATTCCGCCACCAAGGGTTTTCCGTCAAAAAGCTTACCACAATTCCATAAATTAAAACGCCTAAAATCCCCCCCAAAACAGTGATCAACGAGAGCCGTTCAATTTTCGGAGAGCGTTTGCGCCGCTTTTTGATCAAAAGCCGCAGAAGCAACGGAGATGTCGTCACCGAAAGGGAGGCCAGCAGCCATGCCATTGACGTCGGAATTTGTTGAAAAACCGTTCGAAAAAGGAGAAAAAACCCAATCCCTACAAAGAGAAATGCTCCCGCCGAAAAAACGAGAGAATAAATCACATCCCGCGAATCGATTTTTCTCACGAGATGAAAATCAAAATCAATGGTCATTAAAAAGCCGAGCCATCCAAGAGAAAAACCGATTAGCGGAAAAATTTGAGTTAACACGGCATCGGTAAATACATTTAAACCTGATTGGCTAAAAAGAATACCGATTAGCACAAAAAGAATACTGTAAAACGGAATGATTTCAAATCCGATCTTTGAACGAGAAAGCCGGACAAGCGGTACGCCGAACAACAATACAATTACCAGAACAAAAATTGCCAGAAGATTTTTCATTTTGATTCAGTCGCATTTTGGGGTGCTGCCCATCATAAAAACCGTTTTCACAGATGAGTGCATTCTAAAAACCACTAATTGCACAAATTATACGGGATATAATTCTTTTAACATCCATAAAATCAATTCGTGATAATTCGCGAAATTCGTGGGAGATATCTTTTTTAGACTGGACTCACAGATAAAAAAATATCCCGCAAAACGGGATATCTGTTGACCCAATCATTTTTTTGCTTATTCGCTGATTAGTTGAACCCAAACCTTCCGATGGCGAGGTCCGTCAAATTCACAAAAATAAATGGATTGCCAGGTTCCCAGTTTCAAGCGCCCATCCTGAATAAGAATTGTTTCGGATGCCCCAAACAGGCTGGACTTAATGTGAGCCGCCGAATTTCCCTCCACGTGTCGGTAGCCATCGCGCCAGGGAATCACTTTTTCCGTTTCGGCGATAATATCCCGCACAACATTCGGATCCGCATTTTCGTTAATGGTAATCGCCGCTGTGGTGTGTGGCGAAAAGATTGTACAAATCCCATTTTTCACGCCACTTTCTGAAACAATGTTTTGAATCTCCGAATCCAAACGAATAAATTCTGTGTGATTATGCGTACTAACAGAAATTGTTTTCAGCATTTTTATTCCCTCTTCAGGCCTTAGTAGGCTACTTTATGGATTCTGATACGTCTATTTTGAAAAGATGGCTTCGGACGATCTTGAGTCAAATTAAATATGAATTCCGAATATCGAAATTTGAAACAAATCCAAAATTCAAATAATGCAATTTCCAAAAACAGCAACCAAATGGTTCTGTTGCTTTGTTTTGAATTTCGATCATTCGAACTGATTTGGGATTTGGATTTTAACTCATGTTACCTATTTTATCAGCAAAATCATCAACCTTGTAGAATACGTCACATTATTTACGAAAATAACTATTTTGTGACACCCTAAATAAGCGATAAAGGAATCAGCCTCCAAATCCTAAAAAACAAACTCTCTCAACAAACGGCCTATTTAACGCCAAGCGCTTTGTCACGTTTAAGGTTCCATTTCACCCAATCGGCTTTATTTTTCATTTGTTTCAGCGAAAAGGTACCCGCGTATTTTACCGTTCCGTGCTTGTCTATTTTTAGCATCTGCATCTCTTTCACAATGTAGAGCCATTTTTTCATCGAAACTTCGTGCGGACCCTGAATCTGATGCGGCCCTTGGATCTGGTGAGGTTTGATCAATTTAGGTACTATTTTTAGCCGATCAATATCTTTTTTCGCATTCGAAACCTTGACTTCCCCCTTATAAACCCGCACTTCAGAGCTGGAATCGGATCCAAAACTTACTTCAAGCTTCGTTCCGGTTATGGCCGTACCAGCAACGGGTGTGTCTAATTTGAACTTTACTTTCTTGTTTTTCTTGGAAACCGAAGCCCACATATCTCCGCCTTCCACATTAATTTGAGTGGTTCTGGCCTGAGAATCCTTGGATTCATCGTAAAGCTTTATGATGTCAATCGTAGTTTCAGGGGCGAGGCGAACGATGTCCAGCCCCGCCAATTTGATTTCCGCCCGTGAGCGCAGGTAGGTACGAACCTTCTCACCCCCGATTACTTCCGTATTTTTATGAGCAGTAATCCAGTCTTCCAATTTTGGGGTTTTCTTTTTTACTCTGCCATCAACGTAGGTAACCACGCCTTTCTCTTCCACTTTTTCCGAAAACAAAAGATAGGGAACAAACAGCAGTACGGCGAACAGGGGCAAAACCCATCGGAGATGCTTTATGTTTTTCATCAGATTACCTTAGATTACCTTTCGTTTCGTATTTTTTTATTCGCTGGTTTTATTAGATTGCTCCTCTTCTTTCCCATTACCATTGTTATTTTCTTTAATCACCCGAGCCACATCGGCAATACGATCGCCCTGATCGAGCTTAATAAGACGAACTCCCTGGGTATTTCGCCCAATGATCGAAATTCCCTCAACCGGTTGACGAATCACAACTCCGAGCGCTGTAATAATCATGATATCATCGCTGTCCATTACGACCTTCATGCCTATCATCCGACCCACACGCTCTGTGATTTTCACGGCAATAATTCCCTTACCCCCGCGATGGGTTAGGCGGTAATCTTCAATTTTGCTCCGCTTTCCGTAGCCCTGTTCTGTCAGTACCAAAAGCGTTGATCCGCGTTGAACAGGAACCATTCCGATTACGCGATCATCTGCCATCAAACGAATTCCCCGAACGCCGGCGGCATTTCGTCCCATTTCGCGTAATTCGGATTCGTTAAAACGAACCGCTTTTCCGTGAAGGCTTCCCAAAAGCAATTCCTGGATTCCATTGGTTAACATTGCCTCAATGAGCCGATCCCCCTCATTAATGGAAATCGCGACAATCCCGCCGCGCCGAGGCCGGCTAAATGCTGCGAGGTTTGTCTTTTTAACCAGACCTTTTTCTGTGGCCATAACAATGTAGTGCTCGTTATCAAAATCTTTCACAGGCAGAAAGGCCCGGATATTTTCGCCTTTTGAAATTGCCAGAAGATTTACAATGGATCTTCCCCGAGAGGCCCGGCCGCCCTCAGGAATTTCGTAAACCTTCAACCAATAGCACTTTCCCTTGTCGCTGAAGAATAAAATATAATGATGTGTGGAAGCAATAAACAGATGCTCCACAAAATCCCCATTGGTTGGCGAAGCACCTGTGTAACCACGGCCTCCGCGCATCTGCCGTTTGTAGCCGGAAACCGGAAATCGCTTAATAAACCCGTTGTGGGATATTGTGATGACCATGTCTTCTTCGGCAATCAAATCTTCAATCTGAAAATCTTCGGCGCTGTTAATAATTTCCGTTCGGCGTTCATCACCATATTTTTTCTGTAACGCAAGCAGTTCGTCTTTTACGATTTTCATTCGCAAGGCCCGACTGTCCAGAATAGCTTTCAATTCTGCAATTAATTTGATGATTGATAGATATTCGTCTTCGATTTTTTTGCGTTCCAAACCCGTGAGGCGCTGTAACCGCATGTCCAAAATAGCCTGAGCCTGAATTTCCGATAGCTTAAAGTTTCGCATTAGATTGTGTTTGGCCGTTTTTGGATCCCGTGATTTTCGAATCGTGTGAATAATGGCATCCATATTATCCAGCGCAATTTTTAGGCCTTCCAAAATATGCGCGCGTTTTTCCGCTTTATCCAGATCAAATTTCGTACGGCCTACCACCACTTCGTGGCGGAAATCCACAAAATGCTTAAGAGCCTCTTTCAGATTCATCACTTTGGGCTGGCCATTGACCAACGCCAGCATGATGACACCGAACGTCGTTTGCATCTGTGTGTGCTTGTAGAGTTGATTGAGCACCACTTCTGCCTGAGCATCCCGTTTCAGCTCAATTACCACGCGCATGCCATCCCGGTCGGACTCGTCACGGATGTCGCTTATTCCGGTGATTTTTTTGCTTCGGACCAAATCTCCCATTTTTTCCAGCAGGTTGCTCTTGTTAACCTGGTAGGGGATTTCCGTCACAATAATCCGTTCTTTGCCGCTTTTTTGCGTCTCAATATTTGCACGGGCGCGAATCGTTAATTTACCCCGGCCGGTAGTATAAATATTCGGTATTTCAGCAGCCCCGTAGATAATTGCTCCCGTCGGAAAATCGGGACCTTTAATTGATTTCATAATGTCTTCAACCGCCGCATCCGGATTGTCAATGAGAGTTACCAGCCCGTCAATGACCTCGGTTAAATTGTGCGGCGGAAAATTTGTCGCCATTCCCACAGCTATTCCGGAGGCGCCATTCACCACAAGATTCGGCAAAACCGAGGGAAGAACAACCGGCTCTTTCAGCGTTTCGTCAAAATTCGGAGTAAAATCAACCGTGTCTTTTTCAATATCCCGCAGCAATTCCAGCGCAATTGGCGACAGTCTGGCTTCCGTGTACCGCATGGCCGCCGGAGAATCCCCGTCCACGGAGCCAAAATTTCCCTGCCCATCCACTAACGGATACCGCAACGAAAAGTCCTGAACCATTCGTACCATTGAGTCGTAAACCGCCGAGTCACCGTGGGGGTGATATTTTCCAAGAACCTCTCCCACAATTCTTGCGCTTTTTTTATAAGCCCGGTTAGGCAGCAAGCCCAAATTGTACATTCCGTAAAGGACGCGGCGATGGACAGGCTTTAGCCCGTCGCGTACATCGGGCAGGGCTCTTGCCACAATAACCGACATAGAGTAGTCCAGATAAGACCCTCTCATTTCATCTTCAATTAAAACAGGTACAACTCTTTCTCGATTTACAGCCATTCCTATTTCTCTTCCTTAAATTTTATATTCCAACCGATAGATTCATATTTTAGACATCCAGATTTCGGACATATTTTGCATTTTTCTCGATGAATTCGCGGCGCGGTTCTACATTATCTCCCATCAGCGTGCTGAAAATCCGATCGGCCTCAAACGGCTCTTCAATGTTCACCTGAAGAATCACGCGCTGCTCCGGGTCCATCGTTGTTTTCCAAAGCTGTTCCGGATTCATTTCGCCTAAGCCTTTGTACCGCTGAATATTCACGCCATCCCCGCCAAGCTTTTGGGTAATCTCTTCGCGCTCGTCTTCATCGTAAGCGTAATATTCCTCCCGACCCTTGGCCAGCCTGTAAAGCGGTGGTTGTGCAATGTAAATGTGCCCAAGCTCGATCAATTGGCGCATGTAGCGAAAGAAAAAAGTTAGAAGAAGCGTTCGAATATGCGCCCCATCCACATCCGCATCTGTCATGATGATGATTTTGTAGTACCGCACTTTTTCCGGTTTGAATTCATCCCGGCCAATGCCGGCACCCAGCGCCGTAATAATCGTTCTGATTTCATCATTGTTAAGAATCTTTTCAAGACGCGCCTTTTCCACATTCAGGATTTTTCCCTTCAGGGGCAAAATTGCCTGAAATTGACGATCACGTCCCTGTTTGGCCGAGCCGCCGGCCGAATCGCCTTCAACCAGGAAAATCTCTGCGTGCTCCGGATCCCGAATGGAACAATCAGCCAATTTTCCAGGCAGCCCACCGCCATCCAAGGTGGTTTTTCGCCGTGCCAGCTCCCGCGCTTTTTTAGCGGCATCCCGGGCTCGCGCGGCCAGCGTACATTTTTCTACAACCTTTTTTACCACTGCGGGATTTTGCTCGAAAAACGCATTCAAACCCTCTGAAGCGATCGAATCAACAATTCCCTTAACCTCGCTATTGCCCAGCTTTGTTTTGGTTTGACCCTCAAATTGAGGCTCCAGCACTCGCACGCTGAGGATCGCCGTAAGACCTTCCCGAACGTCGTCTCCGGTAAGACCATTTTTAAGCCCCTTTGTCAGATTATTTTTTACGGCGTAATTGTTTATTGATCGGGTTAGAGCCGATTTAAATCCCACAAGATGTGTGCCACCTTCAATTGTGGGAATATTATTTACGTACGTGAAAATATTTTCGGTGTAGGATGTGTCATATTGAAGCGCAATTTCAACCTGAACATTTTCTTTATTTCCGGAAACGTAAATTGGTTTCTTGTGTACCGGCGTACGGTTCTGTTCAAGATACTCTACAAAAGATACAAGTCCGCCCTTGTAAAGGAACTCGGTCTCCTCAGCGGTGACGGCATCCTTTAGAAAAATTTTAATTCCCGGGTTTAAAAAAGCAAGCTCACGAAGCCGATTGGAAAGCGTATCAATAGAATATCTAACCTTTTTAAAAATCTCCGGGTCGGCCATAAAATGAACTTTTGTTCCGGTCTTTTTATGTTTACCGATGACTTTTAAATCGGTAACGGGTTTTCCCCGCTCATATTTTTGATAATAGATTTTCCCGTCGCGGTATACCTCCACCTCCATCCATTCAGACAAGGCATTTACGACAGACACACCTACTCCGTGCAAACCACCGGATACTTTGTACGTATTCTTGTCGAATTTTCCACCGGCATGAAGGGTGGTCATTACTACTTCTACTGCCGGGCGTTTTTGAATCGGGTGAATGTCTACCGGAATTCCGCGGCCATCATCCTCAACCGTAACACTATTATCTTTGTGAAGCGTGACGTTAATTAGGCTGCAATAGCCGGCCATTGCTTCATCAATGCTGTTGTCAACTACCTCGTAAACCAGATGATGAAGTCCTTTTGATGAAACGTCCCCAATGTACATTGCCGGCCGCTTACGAACGGCTTCCAATCCCTTTAAAACCTGAATTTTTCGGGCGTCGTACGATTCGTGACTTTGTCTTTTCTCCACTTCTTTCTTTTTAACTGCCATATTTTCTTTTAAGCCTCCAAAAATACTCTTACTTTAAAATAATGTCCGTTATCACATTCATTCCAATTTTCTTATTCAAACGGGTAATAATATCCCTTTTTAGGTAACTCAGTTCCGTTCTCCAGCTTGGGTTTTCCACATGCACAAAAAGAATCCCGTTTTCCACTTTTTTAGCATGACTTATTCTTGAAATTTTTTCTCCCACAACCTCATTCCATACGAGCATAGCCTGGCTCTGGTAAACTTTTTTTTCAATATGAAGGTCCCGCAGGACTTTGTTTAAAACAGACCCTAATTCTGCGGCTTTTTTCATCGACTTTGTCCAACCTCCGTATGTGGAACCGGATATGTATTATCAATAAAAAAATATGAAATTTTTTTGTTTTTTTCCAGTTCGGAGTTGATTTTTAAATCAACATCACTCGTGGTTAAAAATATTTGCCCTATTTCGGCAAAATATTCCGTAATATTTTTTTCCCGAATTTTGTCAATTTCCGTGTACACATCATCCAGGAGAAAAATCGGGCGTTCTCTTTTTATTTTGTACAGGTAGAAATATTCTGCAATTTTTAAGGCGATAACCGCTGTCCGGTGCTGGCCGCGGGAGCCAAATTTTCGCAAGTCCCAACCACTATTTAAAAACGAAATTTCATCACGATGAGGTCCCATTTGCGTGTTTCCCCGCATAATCTCAAAATTTACATTTTTCTCCAATTCGCCTAAAAATGCCTCCTTATCATAAAATTCTTCTTTGAAAGACGGAGAATAAACGATAGAAATTTCTTCCTGCCCCAGCGTTAATTGTTTAAAAATGGGTTGTAATATTTCCTGAAAATCATTTAAAAATTCATTACGTTTGCGTGTAATTTTCTTGTTTAATTCAAAAATTTCCAAATTCCACGGTTCGATTCGCTCCCTAAAACCAAACCGATTTTCATGAGCATCCAACAATATTTTGTTGCGTTGCCGAAGTACTCTCCGAAAATTTTGAATGCCGCTAAAATATGATTTGTCTGTTTGGGATAAAATGAAATCCAAAAACCGCCTGCGCTCAGATGGTCCCCCATTAGCAATAACTTCATTTTCAGGCGTTAGAATAACAATTGGAAAGAGACCTATTACCTCTGACGCAGAAGACGTGCGAGTTCCATCAATAGAAACGCGCTTTCCTTCTCCCTGAATATATTCCAAAGAGACTGTTTTTTGCACACCTTGATCAAAAACAAATTTTGATTCAATCTTAAAAAAATCGGCATGAAAGGGTATGACTTCTGCGTCGGAATTTGTGCGAAAACTCTTTGTGATACACGTATACGCAATTGCTTCTAAGAGATTGGTTTTCCCCTGTCCATTGTAGCCATAAATTACATTTAACCCATCATCGAACGCAAAATTTTGTTTCAAATAATTTCTAAATTGTTGAAGATATATTGATTTTAAAACCATCCTGCTCCTGGCTTTTTAAAAACGCATTTCTCTTGTCAAATAACAATTCTTATTAAAAAATAAAACTATCAAACATTAATAATCATCAGCTTCCGGATACTCACTGCTATTGTCGTATTCGCTTACCCCCTCTGAATTTTCCTCTGCTTCTTCCATTTCTGTTAATCGGACGGGCATTACAAGAAGCAAAACATCCTCCTTTTCAAGTTGCTCGGAAGGAAGAACAATTCCTGCGGAAACCGGCGTGTCTAACATCATTAAAACATCTTCGGTATCAATATGTTGAATAATTTCCATCAGATATTGAGCGTTATAACCAATATCCATTTCTTCACCCTCGTATTCCGCAGGTAACACTTCCATACCCTCACCACCAATATCCAAATCCTGAGAAAAAACTTCAATTTTGTCCGGTTTGAGGGAAAGCCGCACTTGCCTCGTCATGGAATTTGAAAAAATAGAAACGCGCTTTAGGCTTCGGTGAAATAATTCCCGATTAATCTGTAAACGTCTTTTGTTGGTTGTCGGAATTACATTTTCATATTCCGGATACTGGCTTTCCACCAAACGAGAAATAATCTCTGAATGATCAAATTTAAAAACAATATAATTTTCTCCAAACGAGACTTTTATTCCCTTTGTTTCATCCGAAAGATTTTTTAATAAAAGATTTAATGCTTTGGTCGGCACAATTAATTTTTTTGAAGATACAGAGGCTGAAAAGTCCGCATTTGTAATCCGTGCCAGCCGGTGTCCATCCGTGGCAACCATTCTAAATTCATTTGAGTCAATTTGAAAAAGCACTCCCATTAGCGCCGGGCGCAGTTCATCGTGCGAAACCGAAAAAATTGTTTTACCAATCATTCGGGAGATTTTCTTACTGTCAATATCGAATTCCTCTACTAATTCCGAAACCGGCATCAGTGGAAAATCTTCACTTGGATCTCCGGAAATTTTATATACACCCCGATCGCTAATAAGCCGCAGGCGATAATTGTCTTCCGTAAGAACCTCTATCTTTACATCTCCCAATTCTCGCAGAATTTCGGACAGCATTTTGGACGGCACCGCCAGAGCCCCATCTTCAACCCCATCCACATTGATTTCCGTGGACATCAGAATTTCTAAATCCGTCGCGTATAATCTTAGAGTATTATTCTCAAGACTCAACAAAACATCACTCAGTATGGGTGTGGCTGTTTTTGGAGGAACAACACCGATAATACTTTGTATAGCTTTAAAAATTTCCGAACGCGGTACGGAAAATTTCATCATTACCTCCCGAATGTGAAATTAATAGTAATTTCTACACTTTTATTAAAATAATTAATTTTTCGCATAATTTCAAGGGAATTATTTTATTATATCTTTAATATTTTTTTTTAAAAGAATAAAAAAATAGTAATAGTAATGTATGTGAATATGTGGAAAACATTTTTGTAAGAGAAAATAATTCGATAAAAAACAATGTATTCAGAATTTTGAACAACTTTTTATTTATGTGAAAAAACTGTTTAGAACTTGTTTATATATTCCCTGTATTTTGAATAATTTTGCAGCCAAACAAAACAGTGTGGAAAAACACGGGTTTTTCCACATCTATTCACAACGTTTTCCACAAAAAATGTGGAAAACGTTTATTGGCTCTCCACATCAACTTTTTCTTGAATTTCTTGAACAATCTCACGGAATTTAGGTTCCGAAGTCAGCCTGTTTTCGATTGTATGATAGGCGTGAATGACGGTGGTGTGGTCGCGCCCGCCAAAATGCAGCCCAATGGTTTTGAGAGAGCTGTTTGTTAATGTTTTCGATAAATACATTGAAATCTGACGCGCCGCAACGATTTCTTTTTTCCTTGTTTTTGCACGAATTAAATCCTCTTTTATCGAAAAATAATCGCTTACAACGCGTTGAATTAATTCGATTGAGAGATTTGTTTTTTTCTTTTTCTTAATTAAATCCTTCAGAACCCGTTTTGCAAGACGCAAGGTTATGTCTTCGCCGTTTAGGGAGGCGTAGGCGAGTAATTTAATGAGGGCACCCTCAAGCTCGCGAATATTGGAATTGATATTTGCCGCAACAAATTGAGTAATTTCATCGGAAAGCTGAATCTGATCTTGTTCAGCCTTGCGCTGTAAAATAGCGATTCGTGTTTCCAGATCGGGCCGTTGAATGTCAGCAATAAGACCTGAACTAAATCGGGAAATAAGTCGATCTTCCAAACCAGCCAAATCCTGCGGAGGGCGGTCGGAAGATAAGACAATTTGTTTGCCCTTTTGTTGCAATTCGTTAAAGGTGTGAAAAAATTCCTCTTGCGTTCGTTCTTTATTAATAAAAAACTGAACGTCATCCACAAGTAAAATATCCACGTTTCTGTAATGCAAACTGAATTCGGAAGCCCGATTGTTTTTAATAGAATCAATAAATTCAAGCGTAAATTTTTCGCTCGAAACATATTGGATACGTTTATTTGGATACTTTGTCAGAACATGATTACCAATTGCTTGAATCAGATGGGTTTTACCCAATCCAACACCGCCATAAATTAACAAAGGATTAAAAGATGTTTTTCCAGGTGATTCGGCAACAGCTAATGAGGCGGCCTTTGCAAATTGATTACTATTGCCTTCCACAAAATTCTCAAAAATATAACGACTATTTAAATGCGTACCATCATTATTGTAAAAGAGAAGATGTTTTTTCCCTCTACTGGAATCGTTTGAGGGAGATACTTTTGCATTTTCATCCAAAACAATGGAATACTTTAGCTTGATGGGCTTGCTAAATGTTTCATAAAGCGCCTGGTCAATAATGTCCCGAAAATGTTCGTCAATCCATTCATAAAAAAACTCGCTTGGAACCTGGATTGTTAGCTGGCTATCCGTTGCTTTAATAGGCACAATTGGCTTAAACCATGTATTAAAGCTTTGTGGACTAATTTTTGGACGGAGGCGGGACAAACAAAAATTCCAGGCTTCTTCAACAGAGCCAATCACATTTTCCATAAAAACCCTCGTTTTTTGAAAGAGAAAAAATCGTAAATATTAAAAGGACTTCATATTTGATAGCCCGTGACCTTGTTGAACAAGAAAGGATTCAGAGAATTAAAAAGGCTTTTTCCACAAGTTATCCACAATTAATAAAACACTCTCTACGGAAACAAATATAAAAAAATTTCGTTCAAAGTCAAATCAAAAGGTCTAAAAATAAGGGAAAAATGAACTGCGTATAATGGTAATTTATTTCCCAAAAAAAACTTGATTTTTTATGCTTTTTAATATTATATTTAACGTCACTATTTAAAAGGCTAAGTAAAACAAAAACAAATGAAAGGAGAATTTTAAATGAAACGAACGTTTCAACCCAGCAATAGAAAGCGCCGAAACAAACACGGATTTATGGAAAGAATGTCTTCTGTAGCCGGGCGGGATGTCTTACGGCGGCGGCGTTTGAAGAGTCGGAAAAAACTAACGGTTAGTAATGAATATACGACAAAATAGTTATCCACATTATCATTATTTTATAGAAGAAAATTACCGCTCATGCCGGTTAAGACCTTAAAAAAACAGGAAATCATTCGGGGGGTGTCGGCTTTCGACAAAATATTTAGAAATGGAAAAAAGATAAAAGGAAGGACAGTAACTCTTTTTATTGTTTCATCCGAGAAACCGAAAATGGGGGTTGCGGTCAGTCGAAAATTTAGAAAAGCTGTTGAGCGAAATCGTATAAAGCGATATATTCGAGAAATCTATCGGAATAATAAGGTGTGGTTTGAAAAAAAAAAGTTGTTTTTTACGTACGCAAAACAGGGGAATTATTGCCTACATATTGGAGTTTATGCCATGAGATTTCAGATTTAAAGGAATTATTGGAAAATGTTAAGAAAAGTCGTAATCGTTTTGATTAAATTATATAAGATGCTCATTTCACCGTTTTTCCCCCCTTCTTGTAGATTTTATCCCACATGTTCAACGTATAGCATTGAAGCATACACAAAGTACAACTTTTTTAAGGCAACCTATTTATCTGTTTGGCGAATCTTGAGATGCAATCCTTTCAATAAGGGGGGATATGACCGGCTGCCATAAAGGATCAAAAATAGAATAAATATTTATATGTGAAAAGTTAGGATAACCATGAATAGAGATACGATAATTGCATTTGTTTTAATTGGAATTGTTTTGATTTTTACTCAAACCTCTTATTATAAAAAATTGGTAATGCCAAAATCTCAATCGCCGCGGCAGGGCCGGGTTGTTGAAGATACATTGAGGAAAACCTACAAACCGGAACAAACAAGGGCAATTAAATCGGAGGTGGCTCCGCCCATAAAAAAGAATCAACGGGTAAAACTTTCCGTTACCAAAAAAGAAAATAATCAATTAAAAGAATTATTACCAAAAAGTGCCATTGAGGAAAAAGCAAAAACAATTACCGTAGAAACTCCTCTGTATCAAGCCAAAATATCCTCAAAAGGTGCGACCATAACAAATTGGAAATTAAAGGAATATACGACATATAACGGCAAACTCGTCCAATTAATATCGGCTAAAGGATATGATAATCTTGGTCTTCAGTTTTTTGTCAACAATGACACGGTTGACTTTGGCAACATAAATTACACTTTAGAGATTCAGAAAAAAAGTTCAGGAGACTCCCTTGTTGTCGTTAATGAAAGAAACCCAATTGCAACGGTTCTGGCTCGACTTTCTTTTAAAAATGGCAGGGAAATTATAAAAAAGTTTATTTTTTATAAAGATAAGTATAATATTGATTTTGTTGTCGATCTAAAAGGATTTGATTCCTGGGTTGAAAATAATAGTTATTATGTAACCTGGAAATCGGGTTTAAATCCCACGGAGAAACGCCTTCGGGATGACGAGGGGTACTCCAAAGTCTATTCCATGCTGGGCAAAGAACTCGATGAATTTGCAATTGGAAACAAACCGGAATATAAAAAGAAAAAAATAATGGGTTCTGTTGTCTGGGCAGCCGTACGAACAAAATACTTTACGTCTGCAATTATTTCAAAAGAAAAGCCGGGAAGGGGAGTAATTGTAGAAGGAAGGGGAATACGTGCGGAAAAGAAAAATGTCATAAAGCGTTACTCAATGACCATTGAAATACCCTTAAACAGCGGTACCGTGACAAAGGATACATTTACTGTTTATATCGGGCCTTTGGAATATAAGAGCGTCCGGAAATTAGGCGTTAAGCTGGATAAAGTCATTATGTCGTCGGGGTGGTACGAGCGGCTTTTTCGTCCCTTCAGCATTGCGATCTTGGTTTCGTTTAAATTCCTCCATAGATTTATTCCGAACTTTGGTTGGGTGATCATTGTTTTTTCAATACTTATAAAAATGATTGTGTATCCATTAACGCATAAGAGTTATGTTTCAATGAAAAAAATGCAGCTTGTTCAACCGTTAATGGCAGAAATAAAAGAAAAATACAAAGATGATCCCCAGCGGATGAATAAAGAGACCATGAAGCTTTACAAGGAGTATGGGGTTAACCCAGTGGGCGGGTGTTTACCAACCCTTTTGCAAATGCCTCTGCTTGTGGGGTTGTTTATTGTCTTTCGATCGACAATTGAGCTCCGGGGTGCTCCATTCCTGTGGTGGATTAAGGATTTATCCATGCCGGATACTGTTGCGTCGTTGCCATTCACAATTCCAATGTATGGAAACACCATTAATGTTTTGCCCATTATCATGGGCTTTACTATGTACTTTCAGCAAAAAATGACAACGCAGGACCCAAAACAGAAATCTCTAACGTATTTAATGCCGATATTCTTTGTTTTGCTCTTTAATTCTTTTCCGTCGGGTTTGAACCTGTACTACACGTTGTTTAATATTCTCACCATTGCTCAGCAGTATTTTGTTAAGACGGACAAGTTGGAAATTAAACCTGTAGAAAAGAAAGCAAACAAACAGAGAAGTTTTCGGAAAAAGAAGTAGAATTTATTTGATAACTACCAGCCCTGCCAAAATCTCTGGTAGGGCTGTTTTTATTTATGGAAAAAGCAGAAACAATTTCAGCCATTTCCACCCCGGTTGGTACAGGGGGGATTTCTGTTATCCGGATCAGCGGAGAAAGGGCGCTTTCCGTTTCAGATAAGATTTTTAAAGGAAGCATTTCTCTTGGAGATGCAGCAACTCATACGGTTCATGTAGGAACTATTGTAGAACCCGAATCGCATCAGCCCATTGACCGGGGTGTAGCTACGGTTTTTCGTGCACCGCATTCTTTTACAGGAGAAGATGTGGTGGAAATCAGTTGCCATGGTGGAATTTTTGTAACACAAAAGGTGTTGCAGGCAACACTTCGTGCCGGAGCACGCATGGCGGAGCCGGGTGAATTTACAAAACGCGCATTTTTGAATGGAAAACTGGATCTTTCTCAGGCAGAGGCAGTGGGAGATATTATTCAGGCTCAAACGCAAAAAAGCCTTCGGGTATCCTATCAGCAGCTCTCGGGTAATCTATTAAAAAGGGTTCAAGCCCTTCAAAATGAACTCATCGATATATTGGGATTACTTGAATTGGGATTGGATTTTTCCGAAGAAGATATTGAGCTTACCCCGAAGGGGGACATTTTATCTCGCATGGATTCGGTTATGGATGTCTTGGAGAAAATAATTTCTTCCTACCAAAAGGGACGTTTTTTGCACAACGGTGTTAAAATGACGATTGTCGGGTGTCCAAATGTGGGAAAGTCGAGCCTGCTAAACCAATTACTCGGGAGTGACCGTGCGATTGTGGATTCTACACCGGGAACCACGCGTGATGCACTGGAGGCTCAACTGGACATCAAGGGTGTTTTGTTTCGAATTATTGACACGGCGGGACTCAGAGAGCCGCACAATCGCGTTGAAGCAAAGGGAATTCAAATTGCCCAATTTCACTTAGAAGTCGCGGATTTGGTGGTTTTTCTGTTTGACGCTTCTTGCGGATGGAAACCGGAGGATGATTTTGTATGGGAAAAGATTGTGGATGCCCGAGAAAAAAACAGGGCTGTGATTCTAATTGTTGAAAATAAAATAGACCTGAAAAAGAACCAAGTAAATTCGGAGGTACCTGAAAACATTCGACAATTATCACCAATTAGGATTTCAGCCAAGACCGGTGAGGGGTTGAGTGATTTTTATGAGGCGATTGAAAAGCAGATTTTAGCCGATGAAAATCTGAGCAATGAAGAAGTGGTTCTTACGAATGTGCGTCATGTTGAAGCGATGAGGAAAACGATTTCAGCGCTGGAAGATGCCCGGCAAACAATCAAAAAGGAAATGAGTGGTGATTTCGTTGCCGTGGACATTCGTGAGGCGCTAAACGCCCTTGGCGAGATTGTGGGTGAAACTTCGCCGGATGATGTTTTGAATCATATTTTTAACAGATTTTGTATTGGAAAATGACAAACAATAAGAATAATATATTGTTCCACGTGAAACAATCCGCGGGCAGCCTCTACGGCGATTATGATGTTATTGTTGTGGGTGCGGGACACGCGGGGTGTGAAGCAGCGCTGGCTTCTGCAAGAATGGGTGGGAAGACCCTCTTGCTTACCATGAATATTTTTACCATTGCGCAAATGTCCTGTAATCCGGCGATTGGCGGACTTGCAAAGGGGCATCTTGTAAAAGAAGTTGATGCTCTTGGTGGCGAAATGGCGAAAGTAACCGATAAAACCGGTATTCAGTTTAGAATGCTCAATCGCTCAAAGGGCCCTGCCGTTTGGTCGCCACGAGCACAGACGGATCGGCTGGCGTATTCCTGGGAAATGCGCCTTGCGTTGGAACGCCAACAAAACTTAGATATTAAGCAATTGCCGGTTACGGGACTTGTGGTAGAAAATAATGAAATAAAGGGCGTTAAGGTTCAGACGGGAACAGAAATCCATGGGAGGGCGGTGATATTAACTGCAGGCACGTTTTTAAATGGAAAGATTTTTATCGGACTTCAGGCAATGAATGCGGGACGTGCCGGGGAGTTTCCATCGCGGGGAATTACAGAAGACCTCGTCGCGCTTGGTTTTGAGTCAGGCCGACTAAAAACCGGAACGCCGCCGAGAATTGATGGTCGAACGGTAGATTTTTCAAAAACAACGGCCCAACCGGGAGACGAAACACCTGTTGCGTTTTCATATCAAACCCTGAAATTGGATGTTGAGCAAGTATCCTGCTATTTGACCTACACTAACCCTAAAACCCATCTGGTGCTTGGCGCTGGGTTGGATCGCTCACCACTGTATACAGGAATGATTCATGGTGTAGGACCGCGATATTGCCCGTCAATCGAAGATAAAATTGTGCGGTTTAGCGACAAGGAGCATCATCAAATTTTTTTGGAGCCTGAGGGCAGGGACACCTCTGAAATGTACGTAAACGGCTTTGCCACCAGCCTGCCGGAAGATGTACAAATTCAGGCCATTCGCACCATTCCCGGTCTTGAAAAAGTGGAAATTACACGACTCGGTTACGCAATTGAGTATGATTTCTTTCCACCGACCCAATTAAAACCGAATCTGGAAACAAAACTCGTTAAGAATCTTTTTTTTGCGGGTCAAATTAATGGAACCTCCGGCTACGAGGAGGCCGCAGCCCAGGGAGCAATGGCTGGAATTAATGCCGTTCTGAATATCAGGAATGAAGAGCCGTTTATTTTGGATCGATCCGAGGCGTACACCGGTGTTCTTATTGATGATCTGGTAACAAAGGGGACCAACGAACCGTACCGGATGTTCACCTCTCGGGCAGAATATAGACTTGTTTTGCGACAGGATAATGCCGATTTGCGGTTGATGGAATATGGCCGGAAATATGGCCTTCTTCCCAGGGGTGTTTATGAAAAAATGGTAGCCGAACGAAACCTTATTCAGGAAATAATGGCGTTTTTAAAAAGTAAAAAGGTCTCTCCTGAAGAGATCAATCCGATTCTTCGGAGGCGGGGGAGCCAGCCTTCAAGTAAAGTCGATTCCTTGTATCACTATCTAAAAAGGCCGGAAGTTTCTGTTGCTGATTTTTTGCCCTGGTTGAAAAATATGCCCGTTGATAGTCAAGTTGGAAAAGGGGCTCTGGAGCAGGTTGAGATCGATGTAAAATATGAGGGTTACATTCAGCGACAGCAAAAACAAATCGAAAAATATCGGCGAATGGAAAGCAGGCGGCTTCCGAATGATTTTAATTATGATGCCATATCGTCTTTGTCGTCAGAGGGTCGGGAGAAACTAAAGAAAATCCGTCCGCGATCAATTGGGCAGGCATCCAGAATTTCAGGGGTTTCTGTTTCGGATGTTTCGGTTCTGATGGTGTTCCTGTCTCATCGCGAACGACTCGCGGCTTCAGGGAAATAATGTTTCACGTGGAACAGTCTCCTTCACAGGAATGGTTGTCCGGCCAGCTTCAGGAATTGTGGTTTGGGTTGGAACAATTGGGACTTGCGGTTGACGACAAACAGAAGACGCTCTTCTCAACGTATCTTTCCCTGCTTTGGTTGGAAAACCGAAAGATAAACCTCTTTTCTAAAAATGACATTAATCGTCTGGCGGCCAGGCATGTTCTGGAGTCCGTCGGCTGGCCAGGGGTTTTGAATATCCGGCCGAGTGGAAGGTGGGTTGATGTCGGTTCGGGAGCCGGTTTTCCCGGAATTCCCATGAAAATCATGTTTCCGGAGATGAGACTTACTTTGGTGGAATCCATTGCAAAAAAGGCGCTGTTTTTGGAAGAAGTTGTTGAGAAATTGGAATTTACGTCCACAATTGTGTTAAGGGAACGGGCGGAGGTTTTGTCGAGACAGAAGGAGTATCGCGAACGATTTTGTTTTGGCACGGCGCGGGCGGTTTCCAGGCTGACCAATCTGATTAAATGGACGCGCCCTTTTTTCGTGCCTGGCGGGCATTTGTTCTTAATTAAGGGGGGCGATCTTTCCGACGAAATAAAGCCGATTAAAAAATTGGTTCAAATGAAAAAAATAAGATTGAAAATTTATGATTATTTAATAGATTTTATTACGGACGCGCAATCGGTACCGGAAAGGAAAATTGTGGATGTTGAATTTTTAAATTAAGGAGAGACCGTTGGAATCTGAAAAAGCCCTGTTTGATGAAATTTCGAGTCTTGCGACGGAACAAATAAATCCGAATTCAATGGATATTGATTCCAAACCGACGGAAGAAATTTTAAAAATTATTAATGAAGAGGATAAAAAAGTCCCCTTGGCGGTGGAAAAAGAAATTCCCTACATTGCTCAGGCCGTTGAAATTATTGTTGGGGTTTTTAAAAATGGCGGGCACTTGATTTACGTGGGGGCAGGAACCAGTGGCCGGCTTGGCGTTCTGGATGCCTCCGAAATTCCGCCCACATACGGTGCGGATCCTGAAATAGTGCAGGGAATTATTGCCGGGGGGTACAAAGCGCTTGTTGTGGCTCAGGAAGGCGCCGAGGATATCAAGGAGGACGGCGGGCGTGATTTGAAGGCACGAGGCTTAACCCCAAAGGATGTGGTGTGTGGAATTGCCGCAAGCCGGAGAACACCTTACGTAATCGGAGCGATTGAATATGCCCGTTCGATTGGAGCCAAAACCCTGTATCTGACCTGTACGCCGCGCAGTCAAATGAATGTGCCGGTAGATGTTGCCATTTGTCCCGTCGTGGGCCCCGAGGTTGTAATGGGATCAACCCGAATGAAAGCGGGTACGGCCACAAAATTGGTTTTGAACATGCTGACGACCGCAGCCATGATTAAACTTGGGAAAGTTTACGGCAATATGATGGTTGATCTTCAGATGAATAGCAAAAAGTTAATTGAACGATCGAAGCGAACCCTAATGATTGTTACGGATGTTGATTATGACACGGCCACAAAATATTTGGAAGCAGCGGGAGGCCATGTGAAAACCGCAATTGTCATGATTAAAGCAGATGTTTCCATGAAAGAGGCGCAAAGACGTTTGGCGCGTACCGACGGCCATGTTCGGAAAGCGATTGAGGGAGATCTTGTTAATTGAAATAAAAATAAGCAGTTATTCGTGTTTGATTGTCTCTTAGAAAAATATCAAAAAAGCATATTTTTTAAAAATGCACTCTCGGGTATTTCAAAAGAACAACCCCTTTCAATAAAAGGGCTGCGGGGGAGTTCTTTATCTTTTTTTGTGTTGTTGTTGCATAACTACCTTAAAAAACAATTATTAATAATACTTCCGAACGCACAGAGAGCCGAGATTCTTTTTACCGATCTTCAATTCCTTTTGGGAAAAAATGAGGTTAATTATTATCCGGAAACACAAAGTGGAAACGCCCATTATTCACAAATTCAATTTGAGATCACGGGCCAGCGCTTGCGGGCGCTTGAAATGCTCCTTGACGATAGCGGCTCTGTCTTTGTAACAACCCTACAAGCGGTTTCTGAAAAAATTCCCGCGCCGGATTATTTCCGGCGATCTCAAATCCGCCTTCAAGTGAAAAGGGAATTTGGTTTTGAGTCTTTTGTACAAAATCTGTTTGATTTTGGATACGAGCGCGTAGATACGATTGGCGGTGTGGGAGAGTTTAGTGTAAGGGGGGGGATTGTCGATGTTTTTCCCTACGAGGAAAAAAATCCGGTTCGTGTTGAGTTCTTTGGCAATATTGTGGATTCTATTCGCTATTTTGATGTGGTTACCCAGCGATCGACAAAACTGATTAACACGATAACGCTGCTGCAGCCCGACAGCGGTGAGGACGGCAAGGCGGATAATGCGTCGCTGTTTCACTATCTGCAAGACGATGGAATTGTTTTGTTAGATCAGCCGGAGTTGTACGAAAAAGCATTGTCCGGGGGCAGCGCCTCACCGGACGATTTGCTTTCTGAAACGATTGAAGGGAATTCTTCGGAAAAGCTATTTGATTTGCCGGAGCTGTTTCGGAATATGACCGGAAAGATCGTTATCCAAAACACATTTCTGTCTCAAGAAGAAAATGCGCTCGATGCGCGGATTGTAACCCACGAGAACTTTCGGGGAAATATTAAGCGCCTCCGGGAATCGATTCAACTGTATTTGGATTCAAATAAATTCGGGAATCCGGAAATATTCATTTCTTTGGAAGAAACGTTTGAAATCGAACGATTCAAAGAACTCTTCGAGGAATCGTTGCTTGCAACGGATTCGCTTCATCTGAAAAAAGGTTTAATTTCCGATGGATTTTATTTTCCGGAAGCGGGAATTGTTCTCTACACGGAAAAAGATATTTACGGGCGCTCGCCCAGGCGAAAACGATGGGGAAAATATCGGGGTGGTACTCCGATTCGTAATTTGGAAACACTGGCGGCCGGAGATTACGTGGTACACGAGGATTTTGGGGTAGGGCGATTCATGGGGTTGTCCAGTATTCAGGTGGCGGGAAGCCAGAGGGAAACGCTTCAATTAGAATATCGGAATGGGGATAAATTGTACGTTCCCATCGATAAGCTGTACAGGGTTAAAAAATTTACCGGTCGTGAGGGGTTCCAGCCCCAGTTGAACAAATTGGGAGGCACGGATTGGGCACGGATTAAGAATCGTACCCGAAAAGCCATTGAGGAAATGGCCAATAGACTGATTACGATTTACGCCTGGCGGAAGGCTTCACGGGGGTTTGAATTCTCTAAAGACACTTTGTGGCAAAAGGAATTAGAGGCATCTTTTGTTTATAATGAAACACCGGATCAGCTCAAAACAATTGAAGAAATTAAGCAGGACATGGAATCTCCTATTCCAATGGATCGTTTGGTTTGCGGAGATGTGGGGTTTGGAAAAACCGAGGTAGCGCTTCGTGCCGCCTTTAAAGCAGCCGTTGATGGAAAACAAGTGGCTATTTTGGTTCCCACAACAGTTTTGGCTCAGCAGCATTACAACACCTTTCGCGAGAGACTGGAAAAATTTCCGATTAAAACTGCCCTTCTTTCCCGGTTCAAATCGAAAAAGGAGCAGCAGGAAATTATTGAGGAGGTCAGCCGCGGAACCGTTGATATTTTGATCGGAACCCATCGGCTTCTTTCAAAAGACATTCTTTTTAAAGATTTAGGACTTTTAATTATCGACGAAGAACACCGGTTTGGCGTTGCGCAAAAGGAGCGCCTAAAGGAAAAATTCAATTTGGTAGATGTGCTTACGCTTACGGCAACGCCTATTCCCCGCACGTTGCATTTTTCAATTATGGGTGCCAGGGATATGTCGACGATAGAAACCTCTCCGGCAAATCGCCTTCCGATTATGACCGAAGTCATGCCATTCGACAAAAGGCTGATTCGACAGGCTATTTTAAACGAGGTGCACCGGGGAGGACAGGTGTTTTTTGTTCACAATCGGGTGCAGTCCATTGCCGCCGTGGCAGAGATGATTCAAAAACTGGTCCCGGAAGTGCGTGTGAGGGTGGCTCATGGGAAAATGAAGGGACATGAGCTGGAAAATGTGATGCTGGCATTTATGAATAGGGAGTTTGAGTGTCTGGTGTCCACAATGATTATTGAGTCGGGGCTGGATTTGCCCAATGTGAACACGCTAATTGTAAATCGAGCGGATAAATTTGGGCTTGCGCAAATGTACCAGCTTCGCGGACGGGTCGGGCGTTCAAATAGGCAGGCGTACGCCTATTTTTTGGTTCCTCCGGTCAAGTATCTTACGGACTCGGCACTTCAGCGCCTGCAAACTCTGGAGGAGTTCGTCGAGTTGGGCTCGGGCCTTCAAATTGCTATGAAGGATCTGGAAATTCGCGGCGCCGGAAATCTGCTGGGGGCCCAGCAAAGCGGCTATGTAAATGCCGTTGGTTTTGATATGTACACGCGCTTCCTGGAAGAAACCGTTGAAAAATTGCAGCGAGATGTTTTGGAAGAACCGGTGAAAAAAGAAGAGGAAAAAATTGAGGTTGAATTCGATTCGGATTATGATGCGTTTATTTCAAAAGATTACATTCCTTCGGATTCGGAACGATTAGGAATTTACCGGCGGCTGTCCGATGCTAATTCACAAGAAGCGCTTGCGGACCTCGAAGATGAATTAAGGGATCGATTTGGGTCGATCCCCCCCGAAACACGCACCCTATTTAAAATGCGACAGCTTCGCATTCTAGCTGCCGAAATAGGACTTGAGAAGGTTCGTATTCGAAACGGCGTTTTAACAGCCTTTTTTTCGGATAAGCTTTTTAATGAAGAAGGAAATCAGGAACTTTTACAAAAAATTGTCGGTAAAATCCTCAGCTATTCGCCCGAAAATATAAAATTCTTAAAAGGAGATAAATTTGGATTTAGATTCACCCTTAATAAAAGCGATGAAAATCGCTTGCGGGAAATTGAAAACATTTTTAGAACGATTTCACTAAAAGCCGCTTAATTAGAAAGTTACAGGAGGAGGACGCATGAAAAGGTTTAAAAAATTATTTTTTTTCAATAGTGTTTTGATTGTAATTGGGCTGGCAATTATGTTAGGGGGGTGTGGAAAAGCCGACAAACCGGTTGCTCGCGTGGGTAACAGCTCCATCACGCAAAGCCAATTTGAAGAGACATTTATTAAACAACGCTCAATTATTACTACTCAGCACGCCACATTGGAGCAAAAGAAAAGCATATTAGATGGGATGATCAATCATCGTCTGCAATATTTGGCGGCTCTTGCTGAGGGTTTGGATCAAAAGCCGGACTTTTCAAAAAAGAAAAAGGATTTCGTGAATCAAGTCACATTTTGGGCGGTTATGGAAGCGGATGTTATTCCTCAGGTGATTCCTGAATCACAGATTAATAATATTTGGAGACACTCTAATGTTGATGTAAAAATCCGTCACATTCTTCTCAAATATCCCGTGGGCGCAACCCAAAAGGAGAAGGATTCAACACTGGTTCTTGCCAGAAAAATTGTACAGGAAATTCGAAGTGGCAGTGACTTTTCCAAAATGGCAGAAAAATATTCCGGAGATTTGCAATCTAAAAAATTGGGCGGGAACAAGGGATATGTGAAATGGGAGCAATTGGATCCACAGGTCAGAGACAAAATTTTTGCTCTAAAACGATACGAAATTTCAGAACGCTTGCCAACAAATGAGGGAGTGGAAATTGTTCAGGTTTTGGAAAGACGAATTTTTCCGAGAAAACCCTACGATATTGCGCGTTCAGAAATCTTGAATGATTTAATGCGTCAGCACACCAGACAGTTAAATAATGCTTATTTGAATTATTGGAAACATCTTCAGAAAAAATACAAGGTTGTTTGGTACAACCCAAATATTAAATTATTGGCGGACAATCTCTACTTTCCGCGGCCCAAGCGGGCAGCCAATAAATTTGCTCCGGATACCAGCAGTCAGTTTAAGAAACTCTCTTCCGCCCAGATGAAATTGCCGTTTGTAAAATACATCGGGAAAAGCTATACGATTGAAGATTTTGCAAATATGGTTAGCACGGGGCCCAGCCACAGACCCAGGCAGCCGATACGCGGGGAAAAGGCCATTCGGGGTATTCTTTCCAATAAATTGCAGCGAGAAATTATTGTAGTAGAGGGCAAGAAACGTCATTTGATCCGAAAGCCTCGCTATCAGAAGCAAATCCGGGATTTTGTGGATCGCCAAATGTACCAGGCGATTCGCTCGAAAGAAATCCTGAAAAAGGTAACGGTAAATGATAGCCTGCTAAAAAAATACTATCAGGAACACCAGGGGCTTTATAAAATCCCCCCGAAAGTGAAAGTTCAGGCTATCATGGTAAAAGACAAAAAATTAGCGGATAGGATTTACCGGCTTGCATTAAGGGGAACTAATTTTTCCGGTTTGGCAGAAAAATATAATCAAATGGCAATCAGCAAAAAGAATAAGGGAATGTTGGGCTACATTAATCGGAATTCCTACGGTCTAATTGGTAGCGAGGCTTTTCGTTCAAAGGTAGGCGAGGTCCGAGGCCCTATTGTAATGGGCAGCAATTATTATGTGATCAAGGTTTTGGGTCGGAAGCCGGAACGAGAAAAAACTTTCAAAGAGGCCCGCTTTGATATTGAAAAAGATCTCCGTGCCCGCTTAATTAAACAGACAGAAAAAAAGTGGATGCAGGAACTTCACAAGAAAATGCCTGTTGTTATCTTTGAGAAAAATTTAAAGAACGCATTCAAAGAATACACAGATGATGAAATTTGAGGTTTAAATGCGGTTGAGTAAAAAAATCATTCTTCCGATTGTAGCTATTTCTTTTTTAATCGGCTGTTCATCGACGCATAAGCAGAACAAGAACGATGCGGTTGTCGCACGGGTTGGAAAATCCGTTTTGCTGGCGTCGGAAATTAATCTGGAGGTGCCTGGCAGCCTTTCAAAGAGCATTCGCCTGGATGAAAAAAAGAATTATGTGCGTCGATGGATCAATACCGAAGTGTTGTACCAGGAAGCTCAAAAAAGAGGGTATGGGCACTTGCCGGAAATTAAAAGAGAGTTGCAAAGTGTAAAAAAATCTCTCCTTGCTAATAAACTTCTTCAGAAAGAATTTCCACAAAAACCCGAAATTCCGGACAGCACAATCAAAAAATACTATCTTAAAAACAAAGATAGTTTTATCAGAAATAAAAATGAGGTTCGATTTGGGCTTGTTTTATTTCAGCAGAAAAAAAATGCCGACGCGTTTGCCAGACACCTAAAAAAGGGAACGCCATTTACCGAAGCACTAAAAGTCGCCTTTCCGAAGACACACCAATCACAGGAATGGGACAGCGGTTACATCTCGGAAAGCGAGGTACCCGCGTTTCTCTCGGGCATTGTAAAGCGGACAAAAATTAAGGGGATTGTTGGTCCCCGAAAAACAGAGGGCGGGTTTTATGTTCTTCAGGTTTTTGATCGGCAAAAAGCGGGTAGTTTCCGGAAGCTTAAAGAGGTTCGACCCAAAATTCTGGCAATGCTTCAAGAGGAAAAAATTAGGGAAATTTACCACCAATACATAAACTCGTTAAAAAACCAGCGAAATATTGCGATGAATTTGGATGTATTGGAAAAATCATCAAATGATTCAACGCGCTTTTGATGATTGGTTTTAAGCAAGTTGGAACAGTTCAGATTCTAAAAAACCGTACCAGGCGGTTTCAGACACAAAGGGAAGGAACGTTGTTTTGAAAGTAAAATTTAGTTTAAGCATTTTATTTTTAAGCCTGATGCTATTTGTTTCGGGTGTACGTGCGCAACAACCTCAGATTATTGATGGAATTGCCGCAATTGTGGGTGACGAAATTGTTCTCCGGTCCGAAGTGAATCAGTACACGATTAATACTGCTCTTCAAATGGGCATTGATTTGCAGAAAAATCCTGAAAAAATTAGGGAGCTTCGCAAACAGGTTCTGGAAAATCTAATCGTTCAAAAAATCCTGCTGCAAAAAGCCAGGGAGGACAGCATTGAAGTTGACGATAGTCAGGTTGACCAGGCTCTGGATAATCAGGTTAAGCAGTGGGTTCAGCAAATGGGTTCAAATGAGGCTGTTCAGAAATATTTTGGCGGTTCGATCGATAAAATTAAACGGCAGTTCCGAACGGATATCAAAAATCGGATGCTCGTTGATAAACTTCAACAGGAAAAATTCCAGAAAATCCACATTTCCCGGCCAGAGGTAGAGCAATTCTACAAAACGATGAAGGACAGCCTTCCGAAAAGAGGAACATCAGTAGATTTGAGCCATATTTTATTGACAGTTAAGGCGGGCAAAGGTGCGAAAGAAGGCGCCTACGAAAAAATCTTAAAAATTCTGAAGCAGCTTAAAGCCGGTGCTGATTTTTCAGAACTGGCGAAAAAATATTCTGAAGATCCGGGTTCTGCCCCGAAAGGCGGTGACCTTGGATATGTCAAACGGGGCGATTTTGTTAAAGAGTTTGAAGAGGCTGCATTTAAATTGGAACCCGGGCAAATTTCAGGAATTGTGGAAACAAAATTTGGGTACCACATTATTCAAATGGTCGATCGGAAAGGCGAAAAGATTCGTGTGCGACACATTTTGATTCGTGTTATTCCAACCCGGCAAGATGAATTGAACACGGTTAAAGAGATTAAAGAACTCTACCGTAAGGCAAAAGCTGGTGAGAATTTTGCGGAATTGGCAAAAAAATATTCTGACGATAAAACCACAAAGGATAAAGGCGGAAATCTGGGATGGTTCGAGCTGAGCCAATTAAAGGTAAAAGAGTTTCGGGCCGTTGCGGAAACACTGAAAGTTGGCGAAGTCAGCGAACCGTTTAAAACAAAATTCGGTTATCACATTGTGAAGCTGGATGACCGCAAAAAAGGCGGCGCCTGGAGTTTAGACAAGGATTGGGAACAACTACAGCAGATGGCACTCGCCAGAAAACGAAATGAAGAACTCCAGAAGTGGGTTCAGAGTCTGCGAAAAAATGTCTACATCGATGTTAAGATGAAAGAATAGTGCGTGCTTTCAGTTTTAGGAATGATTTTTTTCTGGCTTGTTTTATTGCTGGGAATAGCTGTGATTCCTTTTGGTATTGCAGGAACATTTATTATCGTTGCGGATGCTTTTGTGCTGGGACTGCTGACGCATTTTGCAAAAATGACCCCCGGATTTTTGCTGGCGCTTCTAACCCTTTCCCTTTTGGTGGAAGGGTTTGAATTCTTTCTGGGTGCTTGGGCGGCGAAACGATTTGGTTCCTCTTCGTGGGGAATGTGGGGCGCCGTTCTGGGTGGATTTTTCGGCGCCATTTGGTTTACACCGCTGGCTCCTCCTTTGGGAACACTCCTCGGGGCGTTTGTAGGAGCATTTGGAGGCGCGTTTTTGTTGGAATTGCTTGATGAAAAAGAAGTGGCGCGTGCGCTGAAAGTCGGTTGGGGCGCCTTTTTGGGAGCTGTTAGTGGAAAAATACTCAAAATTGTGGCGGCAATCGGAATGATTGTCGCCATTGTAATTCGGGTGTTTTAAATGAAAAAGTTTAATTTGTCGGGGAAAATTGTCCTTTTTGAGCTAATTCTTTTGTCGGGATGGATTTCTGTGTTGCGGGCTGCTGAACCCTCAAAACCGTTCACAATTGCCAGAGTGTGGTACCAGGGCGGCGGTGACTGGTACAACGATCCGTGCGTCATTCCGAATCTCTTGAGCTATTTGGCAAAGGTAACCGGAATGCGGGTGGCCACCACCGAAGCCCGAGTGAAATTAACAGACGAAAAATTGTTTTCGTACCCGATTCTCTACCTTACCGGACATGGAAATATTGTATTCTCAGAAACAGAGGCCAGGGACCTGCGCAATTACCTGATCCATGGCGGATTTCTTTACGCAGACGACGATTACGGAATGGACAAATATTTTCGACGTGAAATAAAGAAGGTGTTTCCCGAAAAAAAGCTAATTGAGTTGCCCTTTTTGCATGACATTTACCACATTCAATTTGATTTTCCAAGGGGATTGCCCAAAACGCATGAGCATTATCCCGGCCCTCCGCATGGCTACGGAATTTTTTACAACGGCCGAATGGTCGTCTATTACACGTTTAATACAAACATTTCGGATGGCTGGGCAGACCCGAATGTGCACCACGACCCTCTGCCCGTACGAATTCAAGCCCTGAAAATGGGTGTCAATATTGTTGTCTGGGCATTGTTTAATTAAAAAAATTTATGTCGAATCTACCTAAAAATCTTCAAAATTACGAAAGAATCCTGAAAAAGATCCACGCGTACCGCCGAAAGAAACGGCTGGCTCTTTTTGTGGAAGGACTTTTTCGATTTCTCGGATGCGAGGCTATTTTTTTGCTTGTTCTCTTGGGGGCGGAGGCGCTTTTTACAATGCCCCCGGTTCTTCGCCAGACGTTTCTCGGTGTTTGGGGGATTGCTTCGATTGTCTGTTTGGCAAGGACTGTTTTTTTTCCGGGGGGGCAGTTCATTGCCTCGCGAAAAGCCTTTTCGGATGAAATGCTGGCTGCGGAAATTGGGGATGCCTTTCCTGAGGTTCGCGATGAACTGATCGATACTCTGCAGATTATTCGCGACATTCGGATTAATGTCGAGAATTATTCAAAAGACCTGGCAGATGCTTTTCTGAAAACGGTTTTTGAGAAAATAAAAGAGCGGAATATTTTGTCGCTTGTCTCGCCAAAACCGGCCATTCGCGCATTTGAAAAGTTTGTTTTGGCTTTATCCGTATTTGCCGTTATCTTTGTGGTTTTTAGTCGCCCGTTGGAGGAAAGTGTCACGCATTACCTGAATCCCTCCCAATCATTTAGAGAAAAAGAAATTCAAGCCATTCAGGTTTTACCCGGCGATTGGAGCTGCCTTACAGGGGATACGCTGCGCGGAACGGTAGCAATAGAGGGGGCCTTTAAGCGACCTATTCAAATTTCGTGGAAAGAGCAGCTTCGAAAGGTTTTTCAAACAAAAATCGTTCGCCCGGATTCGGCAGGCATTTACCCCTTTGAGCTGTTCAATTTAAAGGAAAACCTGATTTATTTTGTAAAAGCGGGGAAAGAGAAAACCCGGAATTTTACCGTTACAGTTGAAAAGCGGCCAATGGTGCGCAGCCTAAGGGCGGAACTTATTTTTCCCGCTTACACCGGTCTGACATCCAGAATGCTGGAAGAAAATCAGGGCGAAATTACTGCGCTCTGGGGAACGCGTGTTCGGATTCGTTTAAGGGCCAATAAAACACTTTCCAAAGCCTGGGTTGTTTTTAAGCACCGAAAGCGGTTGAATTTACGTCTCCAAAATCGGGAGGCGCGAGGCGCGTTTAGCGTTTTTCGGGATGATTCCTATTTTGTTCGCCTCGAAGACGGAGTCGGACACCGAAATGCCGATCCGATTCACTACAAGATTGTTGCCGTTCCCGATCAGCCGCCGGTTGTAGAAATTACGCAGCCGGGGCAGGATGTGGATCTGAATGAAGAAATGATTCTACCGCTGCAAATTCGCGCGGAAGACGATTTTGGCTTTTCGCGCACAATGCTCTCCTATCGCGTGCATCACGCAGTTGTGGTAACCGAACAGGATACCACTTTTCACTCACAGCAACTGCAAATGCCGGCATCCGGCGGATCGAAACTTGAATTCGATTACACGTGGCAATTAGGCAATTTACAAATGCTTCCCGGCGATTATGCCGAGTATTTTGTTAAGGTTTTCGATAACGATGCGGTTTCCGGATTCAAATCCGCGGTTTCCAGAATTTATATGGCGCGTTTTCCTTCAATGGCCGAAATTTACCACGAGACAACTTCTGCTCAAGATGAAACCATTCAACAGTTGGAAGAATTGGTTCGCGAAAGCAAGGCGTTGAAACGAGAGGTCAGCAAAGTTACTGGCGAAATGAGACGCAATCCTGAAATGAATTGGACAAAGAAACAGGAATTGCAGGAACTCGCCGAAAAACAGCAGCGATTGACGGAGAAATCGCAAAAGATCAAAAACCAGTTGGATCAGGTAATGGATCGCCTCCAGCAGAACAATATGCTCAGCCAGGAGACCATCCAGAAATATGTGAAAATTCAGAAATTATTCAATGAAGTTCTAACGCCAGAAATGAAGAAAATTCTGGAGGATTTGAAAAAGGCTCTGGAAAAAATGGATTCCAGAAAGCTGAATCGCGCGGCGAACAAATTCAAAATGAGCGAAGATAATTTTCAGCAGTCACTGGAAAGAACCCTGAATTTATTGAAGCGTTTGCAAATTGAGCAAAAATTGGATCAAGCCCAAAAGATGGCCGAGAATTTGAAAGAGCGGCAGAAAACGGTAAACAAGTCGCTTAAAAAGGCGTCTTCTCAGGAAAGGCAAGCGCTTCAAAAATTGGAGAAGAAAATTCGGGAAGAGACCCAGCGATTCAAAGAGGAGCTAAAAGCCCTTCAAAAGGAAATGACAGAGTTCCCGGATATGAAGGCGGCAAAAATGAACGCGCCCATTAAAAAAGCAGGAGAATCCGCCCAGCAGATGCAGAAGATGAGCCAGGCGCTTCAAGAAAACAGTCAACAGCAGGCTCAGCAATCTGGAAAGATGAGCGAGCAAAATCTTCAGCAGTTGAGTCAAATGCTGAGTCAGATGAAAAATCAACTGGTAAACGGGCAAAAAAAGCAGGTAATGAAACAGCTCGCGCGTTCGTCCACCGAACTGCTGCGGCTCTCGAAAGAACAGGAAGCGCTTCAGCAGCAGACCGGAAAATTATCATCAATGAGCCCCAAATTTAATCAAATGGCTGAAAAGCAATTGAGCCTTTTAAACAATTTGGGCCAGCTTACCAAAGAATTGTACCAGTTGTCGCAAAAAACATTTTTTGTTACCCCGGAAATCGGGAAAGCGATTGGGAAAGCAATGGGAAATATGAAAACGTCCCTTTCGCAAATGGAGGAACGAAACGGCCGCGGTGCCTCGGGACACCAGAGACTGGCGATGGGGGCACTGAACGAAGCGGTACTAAATATTCAGCAATCGATGCAAAGTCTGACTTCAGCGGCATCTTCAGTGGGAATGGAGGAATACCTGAAAGAATTGCAGAAAATGGCCGGCCGGCAGCAGGGCATTAATCAACAGACAATGCAACTCAGTCTCAAATTAGCCCAGCAGGGAAGATTAACGGAGGGCGAACAGGGGCGCTTGCGTCGATTGGCCGCCCAACAGCGGCAGCTTCAGAAAATGATGCATGACTTGCAGCAAAAATACGGGGAACACTCGAATGTACTCGGAAATATGCAGGAAATGTCCAAAGAAATGGGTGAGATTGCCAAGAGGATGGAACTTAGCCAATTGGATCGGGAGACCATCCGGCGGCAGCAGAAAATTTTGTCTCGCTTGCTGGACGCCCAGCGCTCGGTTCGCGAGAGGGATTTCAGTAACAGGCGGAGATCGGAGGTAGGTAAAAATTTCGTGGTAAAAAATCCGGGAATGCTGCGGCGCAACCTACTTCAAAAGAGAAATCGCTTGCAGGAAGATATTTTGCGGGCCAAGAAATCGGGCTATTCGGAAGATTTCCTGAATCTTATTCAATCTTATTACGAAGCGCTTTATGAAGAAAACCACGCGAAAAATTAATCACGAACAGAAACGAAATGTGCAAATGAAATCTGTTTTTTCTTTAAAAATAATTCACTCGCGAGTTTTGTTCATTCTAATGAGCGTCTGGATGGCAATTTTTTCAAATAATTTAATTGCTCAACAGCCGGGCGTGGCGGACAGCCAATTTCGATTGGCGCGTCAATTTGAACAATTGGGACAATATGCGCAGGCCGCAAATCTTTATAAAACGTTGTACGCGAATTATCCGCAGAATTACACCTATTTTGAGGGTCTTCGCCGGATTTTGCTGAGAATTAAAAAATACCCGGAACTCATCAGCATAATCCAAACACGGCTTCGGGAACACCCCAATGATATTCAACTTCAAACGCAGCTTGGTGATGTGTATTTTCGAAAGGGAGATGAGGTACACGCCTATCGGGTGTGGAATTCAATTTTGCAGAAATATCCGCGTAATCAGGGTGTGTATCGAATTGTTGCCAGCGTGATGCTTCAGAATCGCCTGTTTGACAAGGCGATCGGTGTGTATTTACAAGCCCGCAGGGTGACACGGGGAAAACCCCTTTTTGCAATGGAATTGGCACAGCTTTACACCTTTCAACAAAGCTACGCAAAAGCAACGGAAGAATATTTAAGGTTCTTGAAAAAGCAGCCCTACCAGTTTCAATTTGTACAGAATCAAATTGCCAGGCTCCCGTTGGATGTAAAAACCTTTCCCGATGTAGAAAAGGTGATTAAAGGGTGGGTAAAAAAATACCCAAAGAATTACACACTCCGAAAATTGCTGGCAGGATTTTACCAGAGTTTTGGAGATTACCAATCGGCGTTGAGTGAAATTCTGGCGCTTGAAAAATTGTCCGGTACCCACAGGCCGAAAAATAGAAAGCCGGGAATGGATTTGTACCAGTTTGCCCTGGACACATATCGTGAAAAGGAATACAAGATTTCAGAACAGGCATTTCAAAAATTATTGGAGGACTTTCCGAATTTTTCGCAGAAAGATCGCGCAGTTTTTTATCTTGCCGACATTTCGTACAGTACCGGGGATTTTGACCGTGCATGGAAATTGTACCGCCAGGTGATCCAACAATATCCGAAATCAAATTGGTCATTAGAGGCTTCGCTTCGATTGGGAGATATTTTTTTGAATCAGAAGAATGATCCCGTGAAAGCAATTCCGTATTTTAAGCGAATTATTCAGAATTTTCCAAACTCGCGGCAGAAGGTGTTTGCCACATTTCGGCTTACGGATTGTTACGTGGCTGAGGGAAATCTGGGAAAAGCAATTTCAGTTCTTCAAAATTTGCTTGAAAAGTCGGTTCTGGCGTCCGGGAAAATTCGATCCCTTCAGGATGAAGCATTTTTCAAATTGGCGCAGTTGCAATTTTACAACAAAGATTTTGAATCCAGCCTGAAGGATATCCAAAAAATTCTAAAAAATTCAAACGGAACATACGACAGCCCTTTTGTGAATGACGCTCTGGATTTACAGTTGTTAATTCAGGAAAATAGGCGGGATCACGAAAAAGCGCTGCGATTATTTGCCGGTGGAATGTACCTCAAAAACAGAAATCTTTACACGGCGGCTGTAGATTCTCTGGTGAAAGCGGTCAGTTTAGATAGTCGTGCACCGCTGGCGGACAGAGCCCTGCTGGAAGCGGGAAGAATCAAAGAGAAAACGAAGGATTGGTACGGAGCTATTAAGATTTATGAATTGCTGGTGAATTCGTATTCAAAAAGTGTTTATGCAGATGAGGCCCTTAATCGTGTGGGTGAAATCTATGAAAAAGACATTAAAAATTTCGAAAAGGCGCGACAGACGTACGAAGCAATTTTAATACAATATCCCCAAAGTGTTTTGGCAGATGAATTGAGAAACAAGCTGCGGGAATTAGAAGGTCAACCATGAGATTATTAAAACTTGTTTTTGCGGGGGTTATGTTAATCTTAATTGGATTTGCAAGCCCTCTTCGAGCCCAAAAGATATTGGTTCCTATGGACTTAACCCAAACCGATCATTTAAAGGCCTACGGCGTTGCGTACTGGACGTTAGAACGCGGCATCAATGTGGAATGGCTCTTGAATTACCGGGGCGGTTCCTTTATGACCGATTATTACCCGGAAATTGAACGGCAGTTGCGTTTGCGCGGGGTTTCGTTCAAAAAAATTGGTGGTTCGGAAGTCGCTCAAATCTACAATACAATTCAGAATAACAACATGGATGTTGTGCTTCTGGAGAAAGCACCCAAGATTGCTGTGTACACCCCACCCAACAAGCGCCCTTGGGATGATGCCGTTACGCTTGCGCTTACCTATGCCGAAATCCCGTACACAAAAATCTGGGACGAAGAAGTGGCGCGCGGCGACCTGGAAAAATATGACTGGCTGCATCTCCATCACGAGGATTTCACCGGTCAGTTTGGAAAATTCTACGCCAGTTTCAGAAATGCGCCCTGGTACATTGAAGACGTTAAGCGAAATGAAGCCATGGCTCACAAATTGGGATTCAAGAAGGTATCGGACGAAAAGAAATTCATTGCCAGGATTATTCAGGATTACGTGAAAAAGGGCGGTTTTCTTTTTGCCATGTGCTCCGCAACAGACACCATTGACATTGCTCTGGCGGCACAAAATGTGGATATTGTCCCGGCCGTATTTGATGGCGACCCGCCGGATCCCAATTGTCAGGCCAAACTGGACTATTCCAAGACCTTTGCATTTACCAATTTTCAGTTGGAATTAAATCCCTACGTGTACGAATATTCCGATATCGATATTCCACCAAGCTATGCCGCTCCCTTGCGGGGGCCTGAAGCAGAGGCATTTACACTTTTTGATTTCTCTGCCAAGTACGATCCGGTTCCCACCATGTTAACACAAGATCACGTCAACGTGATTAAGGGATTTATGGGACAAACAACGGCGTTTAATCGCAAAAAAATAAAGCCGTACGTGGTGATTATGGGGGAAGTTCCCGGCACGAATATGGTCAAATATATTCACGGCAACCTTGGTAAGGGCACATTTACCTTTTTGGGTGGGCACGATCCGGAAGATTACCGGCACGCTGTGGGCGATCCGCCGACTCAGCTCTCGCTTCATCGGAATTCACCCGGCTACCGCTTGATTTTGAACAACGTACTTTTTCCGGCAGCTAAAAAGAAGAAGCAAAAAACGTAGAGAAACAGCGTTCCCGTATGGAGCGATTGGCATCGACTCAAATAAATTGCTGACAGGATTTACAGAATAGTTTGAGATACCCCGATGATGGCGAAAAAATCCCCGGCACATTTGAAGTGCCGGGGATTTTAATTGGTGTCCATTCGTGAAAATTAGTGGGCAATTTTATCTTTTCAAAATTACCTTTGCGGGTAAGCCGGCAAATACGGGGGCCGCTTGGGCAGAACCCGCGGCTCTTCCTTTATTTTTTTCAGAAGATATTTAATCGCTGTTTCCAATTGAGGGTCTTTCCCTTGAACGACCAGATCCGGTCGATTGTCCATCTCAATGTCCGGTTCAACCCCGTGGTTTTCGATAATCCACTTGCTGTCCAATCCGTAAATTGAAAATTCGGGAATGGTGACATAACCGCCATCCAATAGGGGGGTGTAGCCTCGAATGCCGCGAACCCCGCCCCAGGTTCGTTTTCCAATCACCGGCCCCAATTTGTACTTTTTGAAAAAATAGGGGAAAATATCTCCGTCAGAGGCAGAATAGGCATTGTCAATGCACACCATATGCCCGTAAAACACGCGTTCAGGAATGGTGCCGTTGTCTGCATTTCGGGACATTCCCATTCCAATCAGAACCCGTCGCAGCCGCTCAAGAATCATTTCGTCCACAAAACCGCCGCCGTTGTACCGGATGTCGATAATAAGTCCCTGTTTTCGGATTTGCGGGTAGAATTCCTTAACAAACTGATTCAGTCCGTCGGCACTCATATCAGTTAGATAGATGTACCCGATTTTTCCGCCCGAGGCTTGTTTTACCTTTTTTCGGTTGTTTTCTACCCAATCGTGCTGGTGCAATGCATATTCTGATGAAATCGGTTTCACCGTTACTTTATGAGCACGCGCTTCTGATGGGCTGGAATTGACCAGCAAAGTTACGAATTGATCGGTAGTATTTCCAAGAAGAGCAAAAATATTGTTGTCTCCGGTCAATTTTTTGCCGTTTATGGCGAGAATGTAATCGCCTTTTTTTGCCTCCACTCCCGGTTCGGTTAGGGGCGACCGGACATTTCTCTTCCAATTTTCGCCGCTGTAAATCTTCTGTATCCGGTAAAGATTCGTTTTCGGATCAATCTGAAAATCGGCGCCCAACATTCCCACAGAGACGTGCTCAATTTTTGCCATCTCTCCGCCACCAACGTAGGTGTGCGAATTTGACAGTTCGCCAATCATTTCGCCGATAATGTAATTCAAATCAAACCGGTTGGCTACATACGGTAAAAGAACGCCGTACTGGTCGTGAACCTTTTTCCAATCCACGCCGTTCATTTTGGGATTGTAAAAATAATCCCGTTCCAAGCGCCATGCCTCGTTAAACATCTGGCGCCATTCTTTGGCGTAGTTAATTTTGATTCGCATTTTTGAGAGATCCAATTTGTCTTTGGATGGCTGAATTTTGGCCGCTTTTGCGCTGGCAATGCTGTATCCGCCCTTTGTCCGGATAATCAGCTTGGATCCGTCTGTAGACAAATCGTAACCGGAAATCGGCGAAAGCAGAACGCTGTCTTTTTGTTTTTTAAGATCGTAGCGGTGAAGCGCGGGTTTTTCTCCTGGCATTCGCCCGGAGAGACCTGAAGCGGGATAGGTCATATAAAAAACAACGTTTTTTGATACTCGCAGCCCGCCGATATTCCCGGTAGGAATGGGAATATTCACCACACGATTTTGAATTCCGGCAAGATCAATTTTGAGGATTTTTTCTTTTTTCTTTTTCGCTTTTTTCTTCTTTGCTTTTTCACGTTTTGCTTTTTGAATGGCTGCCTCATCACTCTTTGGAGCAAACGGAGAAAGACAATCGGCCTGCAAAGTTACCAGATAGATTCCGGATGTTTTTAGGTAGGCGTAATTTCCATCAAAATTGCCCAAATAGGCATTGTAATTTCGTTGGGATACAAAGAACAGATATTTGCCATCCGGATCAAAAACAGGGCTGGAATCGTACGTAAAATCGGTCGTAACGAGGCTGATTTTTTTCGTTGCTAAAGAGTAAAGAAAAATGGAGTAGAAGTGGTTTTTCTCCGGTTTGGCGTAAGTTAACCATTTACTGTCAGGTGACCAGGAGTACTGTCGTATTTCCCACTCAATAGCCTGATCGACCAGGATAGGTGTTTTCCTGGTAATGTCCACATAAAACAATCGGTGGTTTTTGTCGGCGTAGGCCAGTTTCTTGCTGTCGGGAGACCAGACGGGTGCGAATCGGAAACAACAACCGTCATGGGTTACTCGGATTACCTTTCCTTCGCCATTCTGTGGCTGAATGTAGATTTCATCCTCGCCGGTGCGGTCTGAGACGTAAGCCACCCATTTTCCGTCGGGAGACCATGCAGGAAATTTTTCGTGTACCCCAGGTGATTCGGTCAAATTGCGAGTGTTTCCTTTTTTTGCGGGAATTGTAAAAATGTCGCCTCGGGCTTCGAACAGCGCTCGTTTTCCTTTTGGCGAGAGGCTGTAGGAATGAATATAGCTTTTTACGTTTTCCCAGTGCGGGCGTTTTTCTACGCGGTCACCCGGAACGTAAATGGTTAATTTTTTAACCGCTTCTGTCCTTAGATCAAGCGTGTAAAGATACCCACCGTTTTCAAAAACAATTATGTTTCCGCCAATGCTGGGCCAATTAACATCGTATTCCTTAAAGTGGGTAATTTGCCTGATTTGCTTGGATCCCATATCGTAGCTGTAAATATTCATTCGCTGATTGGGACCGCGATCGGAACCAAAGTAAATTTTATTTCCATGCCACATCGGGTAAGTGTCGGTTCCCTCGTAGGTGGTTAATCGTTGAATGGAATTGGATTTGAAATCGTACAGCCAGATATCCTGTGCCATTCCGCCTTTGTAGCGCTTCCATGTGCGAAAATTTCTAAAAATACGGTTGTAAGCAATTTTATTTCCATCCGGCGAAAAGGCTGTTAATCCGCCTTTGGGGAGTGCAAGTTTTTGCTGAAGGCCGCCGTTTAGACCTATTTTGTAGAGTTGCCCGAACCAGTCGTTAAACGTGTTCTGGCGGGAAAGGAACAGAATGTGTTTCCCGTCCGGAAACCAATCAATTACCTGATTGTTGGGGCCCATTCGAAGCGGCATGTGGGTTACGTCAGCGGTAAATGTCAATTGTTTGGGAACACCGCCTTCGGCAGGAATAACGTAAACATTCATATTGCCATCATATTGACCGGTAAAGGCAATCCGGTTGCCGTTGGGTGAAAATTTCGGGAATAATTCCAATCCGGGATGCGAGGTCAGTTTCCGGGCCACGCCGCCGGAGCCGTTTACTTCCCACAAATCTCCCGCGTAAACAAAAACTATTTGATTTTTGTAAATATCCGGAAAACGCAGCAAACGCCCCTCTTGTTCAGCGGCCCGAGCTTGAAATCCAAAGCCCAGAGCAAGGACAAAAATTAATGTGGTAATCAACCGGTTTTTTCTCATGGCGAATCTCCTTTCATTTTGAATTCTTAAAATTGAAACCCTCCCGAAAAGTAGTAGGCTTTTTGATTGAGAGAATTTTTTCCGTAATCAAAACAAAAACTTCCCAAAATCGTTTCCAGAGAAATTCCAATGCCATTTCCAAAAACGAAATCGCTGCCGTTAATTGGGGCCATGCTGTTTTTCCAGAAGCCTCCAACATCTTTTCGATAATGAATATACGTGTTTAAATGTGTTTTGATTGGAAGAAAATAGCGAATCTCAAGGGATGCAGTCAAAAATCGCCTTGCGTGAATCTCATCTTCCCGAAACCCGTAGAAGGAATTTTCTCCGCCCAGGCGGTACATTTCCTGAAAAGGGGTTACCAAATCGGCCGTCCCCCAAGCAATTTTGGGATGAAGCGTTATCCTCCGGAGAAATGTAAAATATTCTTCCGTTACAGAGTAAAGTTTTGAAAAAGCAATATCGTTCCCCAGAAATTGACTAAAAACCTCGTAGTAGAAATTGTAATATTTTCCTTTTGTGGGGAATGGCATTTTATTTCGCTCATCAATAATCGTTTGCATGCGAAGGCTTACCTCGTGAGTTTTAATAATGGGGTAGCCGGACCCAAAAACTTGTCGCAGGGAAATCTCATCGGCGCGAAACGCCAGCGAAGCCGTCCCCAGTCGTTTAACCTGACGCCCAAAGGCATAATAAATACCGGTTCGCCGTTCCTGATATTCTCCTGCAATATCCCCGTGCGTAAATGTGTAATGTTTTGATTTTGCGTAGTGGATATCAGTATTTGCAGTTAAATATGTTTTAAAAATTCGATCGTTTTGGTAAATAAACCGTGTGATCCAATCGCGCTTTCCGATGATTTGCGAAGCCGACAAGCGAATTCCCATTCCAAGAAAGTTTTGATCGGAGATTTCAAAAAGAATTTTCAATCGACGTTCCCGATCGTACCGATAGCCCGTACTGAATTGGAAATGTGGTTTTTCCTGAACGCGGATGGTCAATTGCAGCTGGTTGTGAATCCAATTATGCTCGATCAGGACGCGATTAAACAGACCAAGACTGTAGATATTGGTTAGACCCTTCTGAATAGTCGGAGCGTAAAAAAAATCTCCGGACTTTGAAGGAAATTCCCTTAGAATAACCCAATTCTTTGTGCGTTCATTTCCCGCGACTTTGATCGTGTCAATCCGCCCTTCTCGAATGGACAGGAGCAGGGTATGAGAAAGAGAGTCGAAACGAACCGAGTCGATGTAGGCAAGCGAAAATTTTTTCTGTCGATAAAATCGGATGATATTTTCACAGTTTTTTCCCCATTTTTTCCAGTTAATGGGTTGTTGAAGAGAATAGCTGGCCTGTTTCAAGAGCACTGAGTCGGGAAAGAGATGATTCCCTCTGATTTTAACACGCACTAAAATTGGGTTTGGAATTCTGTGGATTTCAAGAAGGGTTTTATCCGTGTTACGAACCACTCCTGCCCACACATTTTTCCAAAAGCCCTGCCGATAAATATTCTCGATCAATTGCTGGATTTCAAATCCTGTCCAAAGCCGTTGCTTGAAAAGAATGTTTTTTTTATCCGATGGCAATTGAATGTCTGTCACGATTTTGTCAATCAAGAACAATCGGTTTTCGCCCTTTCTCGGAGGGCGAAGGAGTTTCTTTTTAATCTTCGGAATTGCCTTCCAAGCAGCTTTTTCTCCTGCCTGGTAGGCTTGGTCCGGATTTGAAAAATCGGTATTAGTGCGATTTCCCAATTCTGGCCGAATAACGACGTCTGCCTGTTGCAATTGTTCTTTCCTCTGTTTAAATTGCATGATTGTGGTCACCTGGTCGGCAATTTCCCACGGAGCGGTCATGTTCTTAATCTGGCGCAAGGGGGATGTTACGTTAGACGCAATGATAAAAGCACCCCCCAGTTTTTTTGCATCCGTTACGGGAATGTTTTCGACAACACCGCCATCCACCAGAAGAAGCGAATCCATTTTTGCTGGTTCAAACAAGAGAGGAATTGTGGAACTTGCCTGCATCGCGAGCGCTAGGTCGCCGTGATCGAAAACAAATTTTCTTCCGTGGATAATGTCGGTTGCTATTGCCCGATAGGGATATTTGAGTTCATCAAAAGAGTGGATGGCGTGATATGGCGCCTGCAGAATGACCCGGGAAAGTTCGTCGTAAAGACGCTGCCCGGGAGAAAATGCCGAAGGAATGACCGGCTTAAAATCCCTTAAATAAAGGCGCAAAAAATAGCGGTCACTCATTTGTTTGAGCGAAAGAAAAAGCGCAGTGCGCTGGGGTTGATCGGTTAAGATATTTTCCCAGTGAATATGTTGGGTTATTCTAAGAATATCACCCGATGTGTAGCCAGATGCGTAAAAACCGCCCACAATGGATCCGACACTGGTTCCTGAAATCACATCAACAGGAATGTGATTTTCTTCAAGCACTTTCAATACGCCGAGATGGGCAAGTCCACGTGCGCCGCCTCCGGAAAGTGCCAACCCAATGTGTGTGTGCCGAAGGCGCGGCCATAAACGCAATCGATTTTTCGAAGGAAGATTGTCAAATTGAAGATGAAACTCGGCTTTTTTCTGGGGGAATGCCGCCCCGGCAATTAAAAAGAAAACAAGGTTCAGCAGCAAAAAATTATGTGTAAAGAATGTGATTTTTCGGTTCTTTTTCATAATTTAGATTTTAGTCATTTTAAACGTTAAAATCAAGACATTTTGCGGTTGATTTTTCGGAAAAAATTGATTATACTATATCCCATTGAAAAGATGGATTTTTACTCCAAAAATCCATCTTTAATTTTTTATACGCATTGATTAAAAACGAAAAAGGAGTTTTTTTATGGCAACTATTTCCATTATGTACCCAATTTTTCGTAACCAACAGCAAGTTTTGCGAGACCTTAAAACCGTTCAAAATCAAACAAATAATACGTTTGAATTATTAATCCTGGATCAGCGCAGTGAGAAAAGTGAGGATTTCAAGACCGGTGTGGGTCAATTTTTCCCGGATGTGAAATGGGTCGAGAATCAATTCAAAAATATTGCGGAAATGATGAATTTTGGCTTTAGACAAACTTCGGGAGATGTCTTCATTTACATGCCTCCGAACATCGGTTTGAAACCGGAGTTGGTTCAAAAATATCAGGAAGCCTTTGAATCATCCCCAAAGCCGGGAATGATTTTTTCGGATTACGAAGAGGTTTACCCGGACGGAAAAATCGAAGAGAAGAAGCTGCGGAATTACGACGGTGATATTACTGAGCGAGGAAATTACGGCTATGTTAAGGGATACGCCCGAAAAGCTGCTGCCGGAGTCGGTTTTTACGATGAAAGCTTTAATCGGGCGGAGGAATATGATTTTCGATTGAAACTCTCTGAAAAATTTGATTTTATTCGGGTGCCGGAAATTGTGTACGATGTGTTTGTTTCCACCGAAGAAGCGGCAGAAAAAACGAGCGTAGGTGCCTCGAAACTCTTTTACCCGGGTGAAGGCAAATACGGCGGTTTTTCGTACCTGTTTTACGACAAGGAAGAAGAACAGGAAATTGAGCGCGCCTTTTACGATTATTTGAAGCGAATCGGGGCTTATTTGACACACGAAAACGAGAAAGTGGTTTACGGGCCGGAGGAAAAATTTTCCCCGAGGGTGAGCGTCATTATTCCGGTGTACAACCGGGCCTCGTTTATCGGAAAAGCGATTGATTCGGTTTTAAATGGACATTACCAGGATTTCGATATTATTATTGTGGATAATGGTTCCACAGACAATACCGTTGAGGTGGTGGAATCCTACGTCAAAAAGGATCCGCGGGTTCGCTTAATTAAAAATGACAAAAACATCATTGGGCTTTCGTTGAATTTGGCGGTCAATGCCTCCACCGCCAAGTACATTTCTCAGTTGGATTCCGATGACGAGTACACTCCCATCACGCTTGAGGCAATGGTCGGACATCTGGAGAAAAATCCGAAATGCGGTTTGGCAATTTCCTACTATGAATTAATCGATGAAGACAGCAAGGTTCTGGAGGAATTCGGAATTATCAAGCATTTGGAATACAATCGGAATAATATTCTCCGCGTGGATGGCGCCGGTGCGGTACGCACCTGGCATCGGAAGGTAATTCTGGAAATGGGCGGATTTAATGTGGAACATTTCGGCAATTATGGTGAAGATTACGATTTGGTGTTGAAATTTTCCGAAAAGTACGATGTGTACCGGGTGCAGGAAGTTTGTTACCGCTACAGAAGACATGCAGACAACACGGATATTAAGCGTGAACCTGAGATGAAAATCTACAACAAAACGCTGGCACGGAAAATGGCCATTCAGCGCAGAATTGAACTCAATAAAAAATTAAGTCTTGTGAAGTAATTTGGAATCATCTTCCGTTTCGAATCTTCGTTTTTGGGTGCTCTCAGCTCTGTTTGCAGCGCTTACAGCAGTGGGTGCCCAAATACGAATTCCAATGGTGCCCATACCCATTACCTTACAAACTCTATTTGTTCTGTTGGCTGGTGGATTTCTCGGCGCCCGCTGGGGAGCCGTCAGCCAAATTTTTTATCTTTTTCTCGGCTTTGCGGGTCTTCCTGTTTTCGCCGGTGAGAGTGGCCTGATGGTGTTTTTATCCCCCACAATTGGTTATCTCCTCGCTTTTCCTTTTGCAGCATTTTTCTGCGGCAGCCTTATTCATGGAAATGTGAAAAAATCCGTGGGGGCTCTGATTCTGGTTTATTTTCTGGGTACATTTGTTATTCTGGGCGTGGGCGTTTTCGGGCTCTACGTCATTCAAAATCTCTATTTGAAAACAGTTTTTTCGATAAAAGAATTGTTTTTTTCCGGAATGATTATTTTCCTGCCGGGAGAGCTTTTAAAGGTTTTGCTTGCGGCTGTTGCCACCCAAAGAATTCCCGTACACCGCGCCGGGGGAATTTGGTAATTATTCATAGCGAAGCGATTCCACCGGTTCCAATCGTGCCGCTTGGCGGGCCGGAAAAAGGCCTGCCAGTAATCCAATCAATCCGAGGATAAAAACCGTAAGAAACATTATGGTGGTGTTTAGAATAGGCCTTCCCAAATATTCAAAAGGAGGTTGGTCAAAAGGCAGCAATCCCGTCGCTTGAACAATTGCCCATGCCAAAAATAATCCGAGTCCGCCTCCAAGAATTGTAATTAAGACGGATTCGAAAATGAATTGCGAAAGAATCTGTGACCTTTTCGCCCCCACGGCCTTTTTAATGCCAATTTCGCGAGTGCGTTCTTTAACAATAACGAACATGATATTTGCCACACCAACGCCAGCCACTAACAGTGTCAGGCCTCCCACAATTCCCAGAAAAATTTGTATTCCCATAAAAATCTTTCGAGACATTTTTTCCGCTTCAATAAAGCTGTTGATCCAAATGGCGTTTGAATCCGTCGGATTAAAGCAATGTTTTCTTCCAAGTAGGGTACGAATTTGCTTTTCCAATCTTTTGGCCGTATTCGGGTTTTTGGGGCGAATGACAATTTGATTCACGTAGCGCCTTCCGTAGATTGCCTGAAAAGTGGAAGCAGGCATCACCGCCCGTCTGGAATCGGGGCCGTTGTTCATCGACGTTTGGAGTTTTTTCTGAAGAATGCCAATCACTGTGAATGGCACTCTGTCAATTGTCAAAGATTGCCCCACGGGGTTGGCTTGACCAAACAATTCACTTGCAATTTCATCGCCCAACACAACCACGCGTCGCTTTTGCCGGATGTCCGGTGCGTTTAAAAAGCGGCCGCCACTTATAGGGTACATTCTTCGCATTATTTCAAAGGAAGGTTCCACACCCACGGTGTAGGTAACAGCCGATTTTTTGCCGTGGCTAAGCTGCGTATTCCAATGGCCGTATTGCACGCTAATCCGGCCAATTCCTGGGAGCGATTCCCTGAGCAGTTTTTCATCTTCGGTCGTTAAACGAATGACCCTTCCCTCGGGCAGCCCCTGAAAGCTTTTTGTGGTTTGTCCGCCATAAATAACCAAAATGCCATTGCCGGCATTTAGCAATCCGCTGACCATTCTTGATTTAAACCCCTGTCCAAAGGCCAGAAGCAGCACCACCGCAAGCGTCCCCCAGACAATTGCAGAGGCTGTAAGAAAGGCTCGTGTTTTTTGTGTTTTCAGATCCTGAAAAAATTCCCGAATATAAAACCAGCGATATTCCATAATTTTTCTCGCTAACTGTATCGAAGACAATCGATCGGGTTCATTCGAGATGCCTTTCGAGCGGGGAAATAGCCTGCAAGCAATCCGACCAGTCCCAAAATTAGTATTGTGATGATAAAAACCGTGCCCGAAAATGTTGGTTGGCCCACAAAATCACCCAGTGGAAATGCGCGTGCCAGACGAATCATTCCTACGGAAAGAAGAAATCCCAGGGCGGCTCCCAACCCCACAATAAAAAAAGTTTCTGCCAGAAATTGAAGCAGGATGTCTCTGCGGTGGGCACCGACCGCCCGCTTGATTCCAATCTGACGGGTTCGTTCCTGAACGACGACGTACATAATATTTGCCACGCCGATTCCCCCGACAAACAGGGTGAAGCTTCCGATCAATCCCAGAAAAATGTTTAATCCCAGAAAAACTTGATTAAGCAATTTGTCCATTTCAGAGGTGTCCCACAGCCAGATGGCATTTTTATCCGTGGGATCGAACTTGTATTTTTTGCCCAATACCTCGTAAACCCTTTTTGAGATTTCTTTGGAGTGATTGGGATCGACCGGCCGGTAAACCAGATCATTGATTTGTTTCTCACCATAAAAAACGGAAAACGTTGCCGCCGGAATGAAAGCCCGATCCTGATCTCTTCGGTTGTAACTGGAATTCTGCGTTTTGTGCTTGAGCACGCCGATAATCAGGAAAGGAACCCCATCAAGCAAGACATTTTTTCCCACCACGTTTTCGGAGCCAAACAGCCGGAATTTCAGAGAATCTCCTAAAAAAACAACATGCCGGCTGTTTTTCATATCCAGGAAATCGATGAAACGACCGCCCGGGAGGGGAATGATGTTTCGGATTTGTGAATAACCCGGATTAACCCCACTTACCAGCGTTCGGTTGACCTTGGTTCCATTCCGCAGAATGACATTCCATTTTGAAAATTCCGGGCTGATGGTTTGAATCCCCGGGATTTCTCGTGCAAGCAGAGTGGCGTCTTCTTCCATGAGACGGATAGGCCTGCCGATACCGAATCCTTGATAGGGTTTTGTTGTTTTTCCTGGAAAAACAATTGCAATTGCTTCACCCATTCCGTGCATATTTTTGGCAGTTTGCTTTTTGAATCCTGATCCGAAAGACAGGAGAATCACAACCGCAACTGTGCCCCACATGATTCCAAAAACCGTTAAGAACACACGGAGCTTTTGGGCTTGTAAATCACGAATAAATTCCTGGAGACTAATAAAAACAGATTTCATGGTGTTGGCAATTTCGGTTTATCCCTATCATGACCGGATTTTTTACCCCTGAACCAAACCGGTCGTTGGAAAAATGCAATAGGCGCTATTTGATTTTTGGCGTTGGTTTTTCAAGTACTTCATCCCCTTCCTTCAGCCCGGAAACCACTTCAATAATGATTCCATTGCTAAGTCCGGTTTTGATCTCTTTTTCTTTCGGTTGTTTGTTTTTACCCTTTACACGAACAAAGGCTTTTCCATCCCGAAAAGTAATCACGCGTTCGGGGATGGTTGGAACATCTTTTCGCTCCTGAATAATAATGGAAGCATTCGCGGAATAGCCCGCGCGAAGCGTGCTTTTCGATTTTTGATCAAGAGCAATTTTTATTGGAAACACCGTGGCGTTTTCCCGCTTCTGTGCCCGCAAAGCGATTTTTGTAACCTTGCCCGATATTTTGGCATTGGGAAGAGCGCCAATCTGAATTTTTGCGCGCATGCCAGGCCTCAATTTTCCCACATCAATTTCGTCGACCGTTCCTTTGAAAACCAACTTGCTCATGTCAGCAATTCTCATTAATACGGTTCCTTCCTGGTAGGATGTTAGCGGAACCACGGGGTCTCCCAATTCGATTGTGCGTTCCAGTACCGATCCGGAAATGGGCGCCCGAATAATGGTTTCAATCAATTTTTTGGCGATTTTTATTTTTCCCTGCACCAGTAAAGCCAATTTTTCGGAGGCAATTTTATACCGAATATTGGCTTGTTCAAAAGCGCCCTGAGCCGATTGCAAATCTTTCAGAGAAATCAATCCCTTCTTTTCAAGGTCTTCCTGCCGCGTGAGCTGCAATTTCAAATTGTCCCGCTGAATTTTGGCAAGTTCGACCTGGCGCTTGGCCTCAGCAAGTTCGAGAGGAGTGGGTTCCGGTTGAACCTTTAACAGAGGGTCTCCCTTTTGAACATATTCTCCTTCATCCACAAACAATTTCTTTACCACGCCTGATATTTTTGATTTGACGGAAATCTGGCTCACGGGCTCGATGGTACCCACAGCAAGAGCTTTCTCCACAATTGTGCCTTTTTTCACCTTCACTGTGAGAATCGCGTGATCTTTTTCTTTCCCCAACGAAGAAAAAATCTTTCCCGCAACAACGAGTCCAATCAAAACAACTGCGGCAATAAAAAACCATTTTTTACGGATCATAATTACCTTCTTTTATTAGCGGTTTTTATTGAAACCCAACGCGCCAAAGGCAGTTGAGATGAAAAATTTCTTAAACAAAATGGTCAGAAAAACATAGAAAAACAGGATATTACTTCCCAAAACAGTCGCTATTTGTGATTTTGAATCCAAATTTTTGTACGGAGAGGTTTGTCATTTGTTGCGAAAATGTTTGGAAAACTGGCAGCGACAGCGGTCAGTGACCAAAAATAATTTTCAGAAAATAAAAAAAGTTCTTGCTTTTTAAAAAAATATTTTGTACACTTAAAACCAATTAGAAAAAAGGAATCTTTTAAATGCTACACAATGCCGAAAAAACTCTCGCTTTTTTGAACGCCAACTGGTGGTGGGGTTGGAACGTTTATAATAGAAAAGCGGGCGGCCGTTCGGTGTGAAAACTATTTAAAATCTTTCAATCCATTTAAAAAGCCCGCTAAAGTTAGCGGGCTTTTTTATTTTAAGTCATCGAACCAAAAAGGAAAGGGAAAAAGCCATGAAACAGTCGAAAATCATCTTAAGCGAATCAGAAATGCCGCAGCAATGGTATAACATTCAAGCGGATTTACCCGAATTACCAGCGCCGCCGCTGCATCCGGCCACGCGCAAGCCCGCCCGCCCGGAGGATTTGGCGGCAATCTTCCCGATGGAGCTCATCAAACAGGAAGTGTCTCAGGAACGGTATATTCCCATTCCGGATGATTTGCTGGATATCTACAAACTCTGGCGTCCAACGCCGCTGGTGCGCGCCTACCGGTTAGAAGAATTTCTGGGAACGCCGGCACGAATTTATTTTAAAAACGAAAGTGTGAGTCCTGCAGGAAGCCACAAACCGAACACCGCCGTGGCACAGGCTTATTTTAACATGAAGGAAGGCAACCATCGATTGGCAACGGAAACCGGAGCCGGACAATGGGGAAGTGCACTTGCTTTTGCTACCAGCTTATTTGATATGGAATGTGTTGTTTACATGGTAAAAGTGAGTTATAACCAAAAGCCCTTTCGGAAATCTCTGATTCATCTCTGGGGAGCCGAAGTTTACGCGAGTCCCTCCGAAAACACCGAGTTTGGACGCAAAGTTCTGGAAAAAGATCCAAGCAGTCCGGGAAGCCTGGGGATTGCAATAAGTGAGGCTATCGAAGACACCGTAACCCACCCGGGAACAAAATACGCACTCGGAAGCGTTTTAAACCACGTTCTTTTGCACCAATCTATCGTCGGGCAAGAGGCCAAAAAGCAATTTGAGCTTATTGGCGATTATCCGGATACCGTGATTGGCTGTGTGGGTGGCGGAAGCAATTTTGCCGGGTTTGCTTTTCCGTTCTTGCAGGATAAAATAAGCGGGAAAAAGAAGAACATGAAGGTTCTGGCGATTGAACCCGCTTCTTCTCCCAGTATGACCAGGGGCTATTATCGCTACGATTACGGCGACTCCGCGGGAATGACCCCGTTGATGAAGATGCACACGCTGGGACATAATTTTATACCGCCCGGAATCCATGCAGGCGGACTGCGTTACCACGGGATGGCACCCCTTGTGAGCCTGACCAACAAATTGGGCCTGGTTGAAGCGCGCGCCTACCATCAACTGGATACATTTAAGGCTGGAATTGATTTTGCCCGTACAGAAGGAATCGTTCCTGCGCCTGAAACCGACCATGCGATTCTGGCAACGATTGACGAAGCTATGAAATGCAAGGAAACCGGTGAAGAAAAAGCCATCGTCTTCAATTTTAGTGGACATGGCCATTTTGATATGTCGGCCTACGATGACTATCTTGCAGGGAAATTGGAAAACTACGCCTATCCCAAAGAATTGATCGAAGAAGCCATGAAAGATGTCCCCCAAATTGATTAGAATCCTCCAACGCTCCGGAAATCCTTCAAGGGCTCCCGGAGTTTTTATTTTCGCCGCTGTGATTTTTATCTAACAGTCTGATATTATTTCAAATATATTTAAGTGCGACCCATTCGTTGTACAAGGAACACATGGTACAAATAGGCGGCTTATTTTCTTTAATTACCGTGACCAATCGCCAAAAGTTGTTGTGTTGAAAATTCGTCCTTTTTTTTATCGGAAAAGCCGGCCCGCCAATGAACGCACTCTCGCATAAATTAATTGAGTGAACAGCCAAATTACCCTTGAATTTTGAAAAAATATTGTCTAAATTAATTGCGTGTATTTTTAAAGTATTTTAAAATTGCTTGGCTAATTAATAAATATTTTAAAAAATAATTCAGAGGATAACCGGATGGAAAAGTTTATAATCGGCATCGATGGCGGAGGAACCAAAACCCATGCCGTTTTTATTGCCTTAAACGGGAAAATTCTCGGACAGACAACAGTCGGAGCTTCCAATTTCCAGCAGGCGGGAAAAAAGGGTATTCAAACGGTCTGTAGTCAAATTTTGGATCAGCTTAAGAAAAATGGCCTTTCCGAGGATGCCATTCAACGCTGGGTTCTGGGCCTGGCCGGGGCGGGTCGGCCGGCGGATAAAGCGGCTGTTCAGGAAGCGGTTGAAGAACTTGGATTTCAGGGCCGGGTAACCGTTGAGAGCGACGGCTATATTGCTCTGATGGGGGCTTTTGTGCGAGAATCCGGAATTATTTTGATTTCAGGAACGGGTTCGATCTGTTACGGCTTGAACACAAATGGCAGCATGGCTCGCTCGGGTGGTTGGGGCTATTTGTTGGGTGATGAGGGAAGCGGCTATTTTATCGGGAATCAGGCTATTATTGCGGCGCTGAAAGACCTGGACGGTCGCGGCAAAAAAACCGTTTTGCGGCAAAAATTTGAATCGCTTTTTGAGATTTCCACAATTGATTTACTGGTGCCCAAAATTTACAAGGGCGATCTTCAAAAAGAGGATATTGCCGGGCTGACGCCAATGGTGTTTCAGACCGCTGTCGAAAACGACTCGGTTGCGCAGGAAATAATCGAACGGGCGGGACGCGAATTGGGGAAAATGGCGGTCGCGGTTGCGAGGCAACTTGAAATTCTTGGAGAAACCATTCGGATTGCCCCCATTGGTTCGGTACTCGAAAATCAGAAAGAGGTTTTAGAGCCGTATATTTTGAATGAAGTGCGCAAGGTATCCGATTCGGTTATTTTTCAAGACCCGCAATACCCGCCGGCAATTGGGGCAGCAATATCGGGTTTGAAGCAAGAAAAGATCAAATTATCATTAGAACTTTTGGAAAACATTTCGACATCTTATGAACCTTTACAATCGGTTTGAAAAAAACACAAAAGAAGTCATTGGGCTGATGTCCGGGACTTCATTAGATGGTTTGGACATCGTGTATGTTCAAATTTCCGGATTTGGTCTTCAGACCAAATTTTCGTTGAAAGCTTTCCAGACCGTTGATTATTCCCCAAAAATAAAAGATCTTGTTTTGAAATGTGCCGCTCCGGCCAAAGGAAGCACCCCTTGTGTCAGTCAACTGAATTTTTTTCTGGCAAATCTCTGGTCGGAATCTGTTCTTGCGTTTCTTAAAGCGAATCATATTTCACCGGACAGCATTGATTTAATCGGATCTCATGGGCAAACCATTTACCACCAGCCTGTTTCCGAAAATATTTTCGGACGAAAAATTATTTCCACACTTCAGGTCGGCGATCCCAGTGTTCTGGCCAAGCAGACCGGAATTTCAGTGGTCGGCAACTTTCGTGTTGCGGACATGGCTTTTGGCGGTGAAGGCGCACCCCTTGTGCCGTATGTGGATTTCCTGCTTCTTCGCAGCGATTCCAAAAATCGTGCGGTTCTCAACATTGGGGGAATCGCCAATGTAACGGTCCTACCTGCGGGGGCGAAAAAAGAGGATGTTTTTGCCTTTGACACAGGTCCCGGAAATATTTTAATTGATGCCCTGGCAAGGAAATATTTCAAAAAGGATTTCGATCGAAATGCCGATTTGGCGCGCCGGGGAAAGCTTTCTCGGGAATTGTTAAAGCTTCTTCTCGATGATCCCTACATTCGACGAAAGCCGCCGAAATCCACGGGACGAGAATATTTTGGAGATGCCGTGTTGAAGAAACTTGGAGCCTGGGAAAAAGAATTTGAGTTAAATGAATATGATCTTTTAGCAACAGTGACACAGTTTACGAGTGAGTCAATTGTGTTTTCTTATAAGCACTGGATTCAGCCAAGAGTAAAAGTAGATGAATGGATTGTGAGCGGCGGCGGAGCACGAAATCCTATGATTTTTGAGGAATTGAGAAAACAGCTTCAACCGGCGGATGTCATTTTGTCAGACGATGTTGGAATTCCAGTAGACGCAAAAGAAGCCATTGCCTTTGCCATCCTGGCCAATGAACTGGTTTGCGGCCGGCCGGGCAATTTGCCCACGGTGACCGGTGCGAGCCGGGAGACAACTCTTGGTGTTCTCTGTTTGCCGTAGGTCAACCGTTGTAAGTTTTGCAAAAGCTTTGCTACAATTATACAATTATTCGAAAAGAATTCGTGAATTCGTGGCGTCAATTTTTTTAATTGCAACTTGCAGCGCCATGGGATTACCGGAATTCTTTATGGCGGTGAATGCGCACAAAATAATTGCAAAAAAAGGAGGAATCTGATGAACATTTGTATTTTTGAAGATGGCCTAACTGAAAATTTTGCTCCATTGAGTCATTTGCGCCCTGTGTACGATTTACGTTTTGGTATTCGCACACTTCGTGAAAAAATTGTGCAAACTCTTCCAGCGGGCTCGAGAGTTTCCCTTCTAACCCGGGAATACTTAAAAGATCTCGTACAGGAACAAAATCCCTCGCTAAAAGTCAATCAGTTTCCCGACGCCGACGCCTTGTTTGTCAATGGCCGTGGGCTGATGACACCTGAACTGGCAAAAGAAATTGCTCGCGAAGAAGCGGCTTTGTACGTTTCCGGAGATTCCGTAGTGGCCGCTTTTATTCCTCGGGACAAACTATCCGCACTAAAGGGGAAAGAGGGAACGCTGCTTTCGAAAAGCGATTTTCCTGATCTACCGGAGAAAACCGTTTCGGCTACTCTCTTCAAATACAATTATGAGCTGATTTTGGGGAATGCCGACGAGATTACCCGTGAATTTAACCTTTTTGGAAAAGGTGGAAAGATTCTGGGAAAGGTTTACGACGGAGCTATTCTTCTGAACAAGGAAAATATTTTTATTGATGAAGGAGCCTTTGTAAAACCGGGAACAGTACTGGATGGCGAGGAGGGCCCGATTTACATTGGAAAGGGCGCCAAAATTCTGTCGAATGTAACCATCGACGGTCCCACATTTATCGGAGATAAAAGCCTTGTAAAAACAGGGGCTTATCTTTACGACGGTGTTTCGGTTGGTGAAGTAAGTAAGATGGGCGGAGAAGTGGAAGCCTCGATTGTTCATTCCTATTCGAATAAGCAGCATGATGGCTTCCTGGGGCACGCCTACCTGGGACAGTGGGTGAATCTGGGTTCGGACACCAACAACAGCGATCTTAAGAATAATTACGGTAATGTGAAGGTTTGGGTAAACGGAGAATTTGTGGACTCCGGCTCGCTGTTTGTCGGCCTGACCATGGGCGATCACTCCAAAGCAGGAATTGACACCATGTTTAACACGGGAACGGTAGTGGGCATTATGTCCAATGTGTTTGGCGCCGGATTTCCTCTTAAATTTATCCCGTCATTTTCCTGGGGCGGTGCCGACGGCTTTGTGGTTCATAAATTGGAAAAGGCTCTGGAAACGGCTGACAAGGTTATGAAACGCCGGAATCAGAGCGTTACTCCGGCGCTGGGAAAAGCCATTCGTGAAGTGTTTGCTCTTACTGAAAAAGAGAGAAAATCTCTTAAATGAGGATATTCTAAAAACCACTAATTACACGGATTACAGTCCGTTTAATTTCTACGAAATTAATTCATAAATTTAGTGGGTAATTTTTTAAAGTTTAAATAAAAATAACCAGAAAAAAGGAGGAACATCAGATGTTAGTCGTTAGAAAAGAAACCTACGAAGAAATGAGCGTAGAAGGTGCGAAAATTGTTGCAACTCTCATTCGAAAAAAACCGGATGCCGTAATTGGCTTTGCCACAGGAAGCACCCCTCTCGGAATGTACAAAGAATTAATCCGCTTGCACAAGAAAGAAGGTTTGGATTTTTCAAAACTGACAACCTTTAATCTTGACGAATATGTGGGGCTGCGTCCGGAACACCCGGAAAGCTATCACTATTTTATGTGGGAAAATCTGTTTAAACACGTAAATCTGAATCCCAGTAGGGTATATATTCCCATGGGCATGGCGGACGACATTGACGCGTTTTGCGAGTGGTACGAGGAAAAAATTGAAGAAGCGGGGGGCATTGACCTTCAGATTTTGGGAATCGGTGGAAACGGACACATTGCCTTCAACGAACCCGGTTCGTCTCTTGGGTCCAGAACCCGCATTAAAACGCTGACTGAGAAAACCCGCAAAGACAATGCCCGGTTTTTCGACAACGACATGAGCCAAGTGCCAAAATATGCCATCACCATGGGGATTGGGACCATTATGGATGCGCGTGAATTGGTGATGTTGGCCAACGGCCCCAACAAGGCCGAGGCCATTAGGATTACGGTGGAAGGGCCCATTACGGCGATGGTTCCGGCTACAATCGTGCAGATGCACCGAAAAGCGACTATCATTGTGGACAAAGAAGCCGGTGCCAAATTAACAGGCGAATACACGGGATAAGGCAGCTCATTTATTTTTGTGTCCAAAAAGGCGAAGATTTTACTGTCTTCGCCTTTTTTATTGCATCCTTCAATATAAATTTTTAATTTGAATTGTTCGTTCAATAATCACAAGAATTAAAGATTAAAAAAAGTAAGAAAAGAGGCAACATGGAAAATGCTGTTCTTGTTTTGCGGTGGCTCGGATTGCTGTCTTATTTTCTCAGCTTCATTTTTTACATTCGCTATTTTCAAGAGCAGCGAAAGAATCTTGCAAAACCTGCCACATTTTTTTTACTGCTGGGGGTACTAATACAGGCTGCAGCTATTTTGGGACAGTGGAAAATTGAGGGACATTTTCCAGTCATTAGCGTTGGAGAAGCCACATTTACCTGGATGTTTTTCTTCGGACTTCTCTATCTGATTCTTGAAATGCGGTTAAAAGAACAGGCCTTTGGCGTTTTTATTGCCGGTTTGATTGTAATATTTGTTTTTGTATCGAATATTTTGCCTGCGCACCATGAAGCGTTACCGCCTTTTTTTCAGGATAAAACCGTGCAGATTCACATTTTTTTTATGCTGTTCTCCTATACGGGATTGACAATCGGTTTTATTGCAAGCGTTATGTACCTGCTCCTCCTAAAAGAGCTTCGAGCAAAAAATCTTAAATATTTTTACTCCAGATTACCCGCTCTGGAACTTCTGGATAAATTGAGCCTTGAGTCAATTTACGTTGGATTTATTTTTCTAACCGTTGGAATTCTGATTGCCCTTTCTCTGGGATCAAAATATCTCACCCATGCCTGGTATCTGGATTTGAAGATCGTTAGTGTTTTTATTACATGGATTATTTACGCTGTTTATCTGGGAATACGGTGGTTTTTAAATGCCCATCCCAGAAAATGTGCGTATGTTTCAATTATTGGTTTTAGCTGGATTGTCATCTCATTTTTAATTATTAGCACCTATTTTTCAAAGGTGCACGCGTATTAGTTTCGCAGAAATGTACCGTCGCGTTTAATAGAACGGATTGATAGAATAAAAAATGTCAGAAATTATTGTTGTTGGAATTAAGCTTCCCTGGATTGAAGACGAAGCAAGTCGAAAAGAGATTTTTAATCACAACTTTAGAAATATTCTCCGGCGGGTAAAGTCAGAAATTCCTTTTGAAGAGGGAATGATTTTCCGCACTCCTTTTCACTTTGAAGCGATTTTCATTTCGGAATCGATTGACCAAACCATTCAGGCCGCAGAAAATCTATTCAAATCCCTTTTCCCTGCACTTGAGAACCTTCCGCGGCAGATTTTCTTTGTCTGGGAACGCGGAGAAGCCATCCGTCATTTTTTTGAGGTCATTCTGGGTGTGGGAACACCAATCGTCGGAGACGTAATTTTTCTGGAGACTGTAAAAGAGGGCTATACCCAGAGCCTTGAAACTGAAATGGCCGGTCCGGTTCTCAATCGTTTGTTCCAGACTGGCGTCAGGATTTACAAAAATTTATCCAAAAGCGATGCTTTTTTTGCCGGTGCCGTAACAATTAAGACTGCCATTCCGGAGCTGGGAAAGCAAATTTTTGGGAATGTTGGAAATATTCATGTGGTATTGTGGGGAGAATCAAGCGAAGTAGAAGATTTGGTCGGCTATTTTCGACAAATGAAATTTGGAAGCCTTCAAAAATTGGGGCCTGAATCTGAAGCATTAATGGATTATTCAAACAGAACCGGGCAACCGAAACAGGTGGATATTCTTATTAGGGCTGATTGCAATGCCGGCACAGAAGAACTAATCCGAATGCTTCAGGATCAGCTTAAAATGCGCCACGGTGCGCCTCTTTTGTTGATCGATCTTTCTGAAAATGCCACACAGCCCCTCAAGAATGATCTCCTCCTGTGCTATTCCCGTAACGACCTTGAGGCACTGATCCGGAGGAATTTTAAAGAGCGCGAAAAAAGTGTTCCGGGACTTTTAAAACGTTTGGAAAAAGATGTGAGGGAATTTATTTCCTGGCAGTATTCACGAGAGCGATTTGAGTTTTCCGGAATTATCGGGCGCAGCCGGAAATTGCAGGTGGTTCTGGAAACAATTGCCAGAGTTTCGGCAACGGATGTAACGGTTTTGATTGAAGGCGAAAGTGGTACGGGGAAAGAACTGGTTGCCCGGGCAATTCACAAAAATAGTCCCAGGTCCAATCAGCCTTTTGTCGTGGTTAATTGTGCGGCGATTTCCGAAACGCTTTTGGAGAGTGAGCTTTTTGGATACGTGAAAGGAGCCTTCACCGGAGCCACATCTCAGAAAAAGGGACTCTTTGAAGAGGCGGATCATGGCACGATTTTTTTGGATGAAATTGCGGAAATGTCTCCGGCTACACAGGCCAATATTCTACGGGTTATTCAGGAGGGGGACGTCCGCCGCGTAGGAAGCACACAAACCATTAAGGTTGATGTGCGGGTCATTGCTGCCACAAATAAAAACCTAAAAACCCTTGTCAGCCAACATAAATTTCGCGAAGATTTGTACTACCGCCTGAAGGTCATGCATATTGTCGTTCCGCCTTTGCGAAAGCGTCAGGAGGATATTCCCGACCTTGCGAAATATTTTTTGGAAAAGTACAGCGAGAAAAATGGAAAACATATTTTGGGAATCACCGAAGAAACATCCACCTTACTGCAATTATATCCCTGGCCAGGTAACGTGCGCGAGCTGAAAAATGCCATGGAACGCGCGGTTATTATGACAATCGGCCAGCACATTACACCAACAGATCTTCCACAGGAAATTCAATTTTTCCCGGAGAAACTGCAAAATAGCACCGCCCTTTGGCCAACCCTTTATGATATTGAAAAACAGCACATTTTGAAAACACTTGAATATGTGGATTGGAATTTGGGAAAGGCAACCGAAATGCTCGGGATTAGCCGGGCCACCCTCTGGCGAAAATTGAAAGACTACGGAATACGGAGTAAAGAGTCGCTTTAGATTAAGAAATCCTTGGCTGATTTCAAGTGCCGGGGATTCATGAAATTCTCCACGTATTTTTCATTTTGAAACACCCATTTTTCATTATGAAAAACTGCGCCACACGCTCTTAATTTTATTTCACATCAGCCCAAATTTAAAAATGCCCTAACTTTTTTCTTCTTGATTTTACAGGAATTAAGAAGACACTCCTTTATTCAAAAAATAAAAAAATCACAAGCTTTGGAATGAAGTTTGAACAACTACCACGGTGTCTCTCCAAATGAGGAAGAAGCAGATGAATCTTTATCCGATTTTTATAAAACTCGACAACCAAGAGTGTGTGGTTTTTGGCGGCGGAAGAGTTGCCGCACACAAGGTAAAAACCCTTTTGAACTACGGAGCACAGGTGACCGTCGTGAGCTCTGATTTGTCCCCGGGACTTTTTGAGTTATGGGAAAGTGGTAAAATTACCTGCCATTATCGGAAGTACAGGCCGGGAGATGTGGAAGGCTATCGGCTGGTTATCAGCGCGACAAATGACGCCGCCGTAAATCATCAAATCTTTGAAGAGGCTCACAGGAGGGGGGTGCTGATCAATGTTGTAGATAATCCGTCATTATGCGATTTTTATGTTCCTTCCATTGTTCGGCGAGGGGATTTGCAATTGGCAATTTCGACTACAGGGAAGTCTCCGGCGCTGGCACGCGAAATCCGAAAAATGCTCGAAAACATGTTTGATGACTCCTATGCCAAAGGGTTGAATATTGCGGGTCAGATTCGGGATCGCCTTAAGCACGACGTGCCGGACGAAAACAAGCGCAAACAAATAATCGACGAAGTGGTCATTCCCAAAATTTTGGCGGGTATTCGCAATGGGAGCGTGGATCAGGTAAAACACGAGCTGCAAGAATGGATTTGATTGTCGTCGGATTTAGCCATAAAACAACACCGATTCACTTTTTGGAAAGCGTATCTTTTCTCCCGGAAACTCTCCCCGAAATTTATCAAAGGCTTCTTGGCCGCGATCAAATTCGCGAGGCGGTAATTTTATCCACTTGCAATCGAAGTGAAATTTATGCCGTCGTTTTCGACCTTCACAAAGGCATTCAAACGCTGCGCTCATTTTATGGCGATTCTTTTAATTTATCCCCGTCAGACGCAATTTATCGGCACCTTTACCACCATTCCAGTGATCAAATGGCGAACCATCTCTTTTCAACAATTAGCGGTCTGAACTCACTGGTTGTGGGGGAAACACAAATTGCTGGTCAAATCAAAGATGCCTATCGTTTGGCCTCCCAAAACGGGGGGACGAAATTCATTCTTAATCGCTTATTCCATAAAGCATTTGAGGTCAATAAAAAAGTTCGGGCAGAAACACGTATCGGCGAGGGAATTGTTTCGGTGGGACATGCAGCGGTTGAGTTGGCCGAAAAGATTTTTTATCCTCTAAGCAATTGCGAAATCTTAATTGTCGGCGCGGGAGAAACGGCAAGTTTAACTGCCAGGCATTTGAAAGAAAAGGGTGTCTCCCGAATTCTTGTGGCGAATCGAACCTTCTCAAAGGCAAAAGATTTGGCAACAGAAGTGGAAGGAAAGGCCGTTCCCTTTGAAAAATTGCCTGATTATTTATTGCGGGCAGATATTGTGATTAGCGCTACGGGTTCTCCGGAACACATTTTTACGAAGGCCGATATCAAATCCGTGGTGAAAAAACGTGTGCGAAAAAATATTTTTTTAATCGATTTGGCTGTGCCCCACGATTTTGATCCCGTGATTCGCGATCTGGACAGTGTTTACCTCTATGATATTGACGATTTACGCCAGATTGTGAACCAGAATCAGAAGATTCGACAGCAGGAGGCAGAAATCGCAAGGACCCTGATCCGGGAGGGGGTTCAGGAATTTCTGCAATGGCTGAAGGGTTTACAGATTAATCCGACCATTCAACAGCTTCGCAAACGATTTGAGGAAATTCGTCAACAGGAATTGACTCATTTTAGGAATAAAGTGCCTCAAACAGACTGGCCGATCATTGAAGAAATCACCCGAAGGATGATGAATAAAATGCTTCATTCGCCCACAATGGAATTGAGAAAACTCTTTGATCATCCGGATGGAATTCATAAGATTAGCATTATTAAACAGTTATTTGAATTGGATGAGTCATGAACAATGTGCGGCTGAAGCTGGGAACACGGGGCAGCAAATTGGCTCTCTGGCAGGCAAATTGGGTGCGGGAGCGGCTGATGAACAGAAATCCGGGGTTGGCAATTGATATTGTAACTATTACGACTCACGGGGACAGAGATCAAATTCACCCTCTGGAAGAGATGGGGAAAACAGGGCTTTTTGTAAAAGAGATTGAGCAGGCCTTACAGGATGGTAGAATCGATTTTGCCGTTCACAGTGCAAAAGATTTGCCTTCACAGGTGCTGGCGGATTTTGAATTAATGGCATTTACGGAAAGAGAAGACCCAAGGGATGTGCTGTTATCCAAAAATGGCCGGCTGTTAAAAGAGCTTCCAATGGGATCGCGAGTGGCAACCGGCAGCCTTCGGCGGAAGGCACAGCTTCTGGCCTATCGTCAGGATTTACAATTCGAGGATCTTCGTGGAAACATTGATACGCGCGTGACCAAATTTCTTGAATCGGATTGGGAGGGGATTGTTGTTGCGTGGGCAGGAATAAAGCGAATGGGTTTTCGAAAATATGTCAGCGATTTCATTCCGATCGAAATCTGCCTGCCTGCCGTGGGCCAGGGTGCAATTGCACTGGAGGGGCGGAAAAATGATCGGCACATCCGGGCGATTCTTGAAACACTCTCTGATGAAAAAACAGAAAAGGCTGTTAACGCCGAGCGGGCATTTCTCCGAAAAATTGAGGGCGGCTGCCATATTCCGGTGGGTGCTCTTGGGCTAATCGATAAAAACAATCTGCTTTTGCAGGCCGTGGTGGCCTCTATTGACGGTAAACGCGTGCTGAGGGAGCAAGCGGCATGCCGGGCGTCTGACCCAAAATCCTGCGGAGAGCAATTGGCAGATAGAATGATTGGACTTGGTGCTCTGGAAATTTTAGCCGAAAATGAGGGAGAACATTCAGTATGAATCGGGGAAAATCCAAAATTTTGTTTGAACGGGCTCAAAGAGTGATTCCCGGAGGCGTTAATAGTCCAGTGCGAGCGTTTCGCTCGGTGGGAGGAACGCCGGTTTTTATTGATCGGGGAGAGGGGCAGTTTTTGTATGATGCGGATGGGAATCGTTACCTTGATTTTGTAAGTTCCTGGGGCCCACTCATTCTGGGGCATCGGTCCCCTGTGGTTTTGGAAGCCGTTGAGGAAGCACTGAAAAAGGGAACAAGCTTTGGCGCTCCGACCAAGGCAGAAATTAACTTGGCTGAAAAAGTGGTGCAAATGGTGCCTTCCGTTGAAAAGGTTCGAATGGTCAGCTCGGGAACGGAGGCTGCCATGACGGCTATTCGCATGGCTCGCGGATTTACAAGGAGAGACAAAATCCTTAAATTTGAAGGGTGTTACCACGGCCATTCGGATTCGTTTTTAATGAAAGCGGGCTCAGGAGTGGCAACCTTGGGTATTCCGGGATCGCCGGGTGTTCCAAAAAGTCTGGCCGCTGACACACTACTGGCACCTTACAATGATTGGCGCACTGTAGAAAAACTGGCGCAGGCGTACGGCAGCGACTTGGCGGCCATTATTGTAGAGCCGGTGGCGGGCAACATGGGAACGGTTTTGCCTGACGAGGATTTTTTGGATCACCTTCAAACGATTACGCAACAAAGCCAAAGCCTTCTGATTTTTGATGAAGTTATTACGGGATTTCGTCTCTCGGATGGGGGCGCACAAAAGATATTTGGAATTGAACCGGACATCACGTGTTTTGGAAAAATAATTGGTGGTGGGCTGCCGGTGGGAGCCGTGGGTGGCAGATGCGAGGTGATGGATGTGTTGGCTCCCGCCGGCCCCGTTTATCAGGCCGGAACACTTTCCGGAAATCCTCTCGCAATGGCGGCGGGATTTGCTACGCTTGATTTTCTTCAAAAAAATGACGTCTGGAAATCACTCAATCAACAGGCAGACCGGTTTGCAAATCGCCTAAAACAGTGGATTCAACAGGCAGATCTGCCGCTGTGGATAAACCAGATCGGCTCAATGTTTACGATCTTTTTTACGGAAGCACCGGTTCGAGATTTTTCCAGCGCTTCAAAAACCGACACACATCGCTACGCTGTTTTTTTTAACAGATTACTGGAAAGGGGAATCTATTTTCCGCCGTCCGCTTTCGAAACCGTTTTTGTATCTGCCGCAATGACGCAGGCTGATCTTGAATTTGCTTTCGAAGTCATCACACACAGTCTGGAGGAAAGTTTTGCCTGACAAAAAGGAAATAGGACGGGTTTATCTCGTTGGGGCCGGGCCTGGTGACCCCGGTTTGATTACCGAAAAGGGCTTGCGGATTCTAAAAAAGGCGGATGTGGTGGTTTA